>NZ_WYCT01000505.1 GCF_011008945.1 Streptomyces harenosi | reverse complement strand
GTGCAGGGCGGCCGCCCACCCCGCCACCGCCTGCTGGGGGGCCGCCGCCCTGCACGCCCTGCGGCTGACCGCGCGCGGCCGGCTCCTGCCCGGCCTGACGGCGACGGGCCACGACGCCTGGCGCGCCGGACCGCTGGAGCCGGACGACCTCGCGCACCTGCGCGCGGTGGCCGCCGCCCTGCCCCCGGAGGGCCACGCCGTGCCGCTGGAAGGGCCGGGCCCGATCCGCCTGCCCGAGCCGGAAGCGCTGATGCGCTCCTTCCTGGACGCCGTCGCCGACACCCTGCCCCGCACCCCGGCCGCACCCCACGTCTCGGGCCGGCCCTTCGCCGCGCGGGCACCCCAGCACCTGCCCGGGGCCCATGACTGGGCCGCGGAGGTCGCCGCCGGCATGGACGCGGGGGTGCGGATCTCGCTCCGCCTGGACCTGTCGGCGTACGACCTGTTCGACCGCGGCGACGACGCAGGGGCGCCCGGCGCCGGTGCCGCCGTCGTCCAGGTGCACAGCCTCGCCGACCCCACCCTGGTGACCGACGCCGCCGGCCTGTGGGCGGGCACGGCGGACGCGGCCTTCGGGCCCCGCGCACGCGTGGACGCCGCCCTCGCGGTGCGCCGGGCGGCCCGGGTCTGGCCGCCGCTGGACCGGCTCGCCCAGCAGGACGTGCCCGACGTCCTCGCCCTGTCCGAGGAGGAGCTCGGCGACCTGCTGGGAGTGGCGGCCACCCGGCTCGCCGCGGCCGGCGTCGCCGTGCACTGGCCGCGCGACCTCGCCCAGGACCTGACCGCGACCGCGGTGGTCACCCCCGCCCCCGGCTCGGCGACCGACGGCACCGGCTTCTTCGAGAGCGGGGAGCTGCTGCGGTTCCGCTGGCAGCTCGCCCTCGGCGGCGACCCGCTGACCGAGGCCGAGATGGACACCCTGGCCGAGGCCCACCGTCCCGTCGTACGGCTGCGGGACCGCTGGGTCCTGGTCGACCCGGCCCTGGTGCGCCGGGCCCGCAAGCGGGAGCTGGGCCTGCTCGACCCCGTCGACGCGCTGTCCGTCGCGCTCACCGGCACCGCCGAGGCCGACGGCGAGACGGTGGAGGCGGTGCCCGTGGGCGCCCTGGCCGCGCTGCGCGACCGGATCACCGCGGGAGTGCGGCCGGCCGAGCCGCCGCCCGGCCTGCACGCCACCCTGCGCGACTACCAGCTACGGGGCCTGGCCTGGCTCGACCTCATGACCTCCCTGGGCCTCGGCGGCTGCCTCGCCGACGACATGGGCCTCGGCAAGACGGTCACCGTCATCGCCCTGCACCTGAAGCGGGCGCACAGCGAGCCGACGCTCGTGGTCTGCCCGGCCTCGCTGCTCGGCAACTGGCAGCGGGAGATCCACCGGTTCGCCCCCGGCGTCCCCGTGCGCCGCTTCCACGGCCCCGACCGCACCCTGGACGGCCTGACCGGCGGCTTCGTCCTCACCACCTACGGCACGATGCGGTCGGCGGCACCGGAGCTGGCCGGGCGGTCCTGGGGCCTGGTCGTCGCCGACGAGGCACAGCACGTGAAGAACCCCTACTCGGCCACGGCCAAGGCCCTGCGCACCATCCCGTCCCCGGCCCGCGTGGCCCTCACCGGCACACCGGTCGAGAACAACCTCTCCGAGCTGTGGGCCCTGCTCGACTGGACCACCCCCGGACTCCTCGGACCGCTCAAGTCCTTCCGCGCCCGCCACGCGCGCGCCGTGGAGAACGGCGAGCACGGCCAGAACCCGGAGGCGGTGCGGCGCCTGGCCCGCCTGGTCCGGCCCTTCCTGCTGCGCCGCCGCAAGTCCGACCCGGGCATCGTCCCCGAGCTGCCGCCGAAGACCGAGACCGACCACCCGGTCCCGCTGACCCGCGAGCAGGCCGCGCTGTACGAGGCGGTGGTGCGCGAGTCGATGCTGGCCATCGAGACCTCGCAGGGGATGATGGCCCGCCGGGGCCTGGTGCTCAAGCTGCTCACCTCCCTGAAGCAGATCTGCGACCACCCGGCGCTCTTCCTGAAGGAGGAGCATCCGCCACGAGCCGCCGACCGGCAGGCGGCCCGCTCCGGCAAACTCGCCCTCCTCGACGAACTGCTGGACACCCTGCTCGCGGAGGACGGCTCGGCGCTGGTCTTCACCCAGTACGTCGGCATGGCCCGTCTCATCACCTCCCATCTGGCCGGCCGCGCGGTCCCCGCGGAGCTGCTGCACGGCGGCACGCCCGTGCCGGAGCGGGAGCGCATGGTGGACCGCTTCCAGGCCGGGGAGAACCCGGTGCTCGTGCTCTCCCTGAAGGCGGCCGGCACCGGCCTGAACCTCACCCGCGCGGGCCACGTCGTCCACTTCGACCGCTGGTGGAACCCGGCCGTCGAGGAGCAGGCCACCGACCGCGCCTACCGCATCGGCCAGACCCAGCCCGTCCAGGTCCACCGCCTGATCACCGAGGGCACGGTCGAGGACCGCATCGCCGAGATGCTGGAGTCCAAGCGGGCCCTGGCCGACGCGGTCCTCGGCTCCGGCGAGGCCGCCCTCACCGAGCTGACGGACCGTGAGCTGTCCGACCTGGTGTCCCTGCGGAGGCCCTCATGACGCCCGGACCCGCCGACGAGGCCCGCCGCGCCCTGCGGGCCGCCCGGGAGCGGCTGGAGACCACGCCGGGACGGCACCCGGCGGCCGACGCCGGCCCCCGGCCGTCCCCCACGGCGGAGCAGGCCCCGGCCACCGCCGAAGCCGCGCACCCAAAGGATGCGGCAGACGCCACGGACGCCCCAGACGCCACAGGCGCGGCAGAGGCCGCAGGCTCCGGGACGGCCGAGGGCGCCGTGCCGCCCGCCGGCCCGGTGGCCGCCGCCGGAGCACCGGAGCACCCCGCTCCCCGCCCGGCCGACGCGGCCCGCGCGGCGCTGCGGCGGGCCGCCTCCCAGCGGCGCGCCGTGCCACGGGACGCCGGCGACGCACCGGCCGCGGGCGCGGCGGCCGGTGACGCGGTCCCGCCCGCTGCCTCCGCGAGCACCCCGGAGGCGGAGCCGGACTCCGTCCCGCCGCGGGACGCCCGCCCGTCGGGCCCCGTACCCCGC
>NZ_WYCT01000504.1 GCF_011008945.1 Streptomyces harenosi | reverse complement strand
GGCGACGACCCCCGGGCCCGGCCCGCCACCCCGGCCGGCGGGCGGGGGCAGGAGATCCACGCGATCCACTCGTTCCCTACGGTCTGACCAGGGGCCGGGGCGGTCAGTATGTCTGGCGTCGTCCCTGGCGTCGTGACGCCCTATTCGTACCCGAGGAGTCCGCCCGTGCACCGTCCCCGCACCGCCGAGGCCGAGGTCGCCGAGGAGCTGGCCGCCGTACGACCCGGTCTGCTCCCCCGGTACACGGCCGCGCTGCCCGGTGCCCGCGCCGCCGTGCTGTCCCGGCTCTGGCGCGCGCTGGCGTACGAGCCGCTGCCCTGGGTGGAGCGCCGGACGCCGGGCCGGGGGTCCCTGGTGCTGCGGCTGCGGGACGGGCGCCAGCTGCACGGCCCGGCCGCCGATCCGTACCGCACCGGCGCCCACGTCACCGCCGTCCGTCTCGACGGCGCCGGCTACACGGACCCGGCGGCGCTGGTGCGGGACCTCGCCGTGCCGCACGGCGCGGCCTTCGCCGCCGAGCTCGGGCACAGCGTGGCCTCCTGCGCGCTGGCCCGGGCCGGGCAGCCGGACGGCGACCCGGCGGGCGGGCAGGCGTGGCCGCGCCGGGACTGGGAGTGGGAGCAGCGGGTCGTCGACGGGCACCCCTTCCATCCCGGCTGCCGCTCCCGCCCGGGGTTCTCGGTGGCCGAGCAGCTCGCCTACGGGCCCGAGCACCGGCCGGTGGTGGAGCTGGAGCTGGTGCCGGTCCCCGCCGCGCGGTCCCTGGTGGCCGGGCAGTGGCCGCCGGAGCTGCGGGACGCGGGGCGGGTACTCGTCCCGGTGCATCCCTGGCAGGCGGCGCACGTGCTGAAGCGGCGGGGGGAGGCCCGGCTGGCCGCGCACCCGCTGATGTCCCTGCGCACCCTCGCCCTGCCCGGCGGACCGCACGTCAAGACGGCGCTGAGCGCCCGGCTGACCTCCTCGGTGCGGGACATCTCCGTCGCCTCCGTCACCGCCTCCGCGGCCCTGTCCGCGTTCGGGGAGGAACTGGCGGCGCGCACGGACGGGCTGCTGTGCGTCACCCGTACGCTGGGCGCCGCCACGGACGGCTCGCCCGACCTGGCGGCGGTGGTGCGCGAGTCACCGGCGGCGTACGCCGCGCCGGGCGAGCGGGTGGTGCCGGTGGCGGCGCTCACCACCACCGGGCTGCCCGGCTCGTCCGCCTGGCTGGCCGGGTTCGCCCGGCTGGCCCTCACCGCCGGGCTGCGGCTGCTGGAGCTGGGCGTGGCCCTGGAGGCGCACGGGCAGAACCTGCTGGTCGTACTGGACCCGTCCGGCGCGCCGCGGCGGCTGGTCTACCGGGATCTGGCCGACATCCGCGTCGCTCCCTCCCGCCTGGCCCGGCACCGGATCGCCGCGACCGGCCTGCCCGCGCGGATCGTCACCGACGACGAGCGGGTGCTGCGCCGCAAGCTGTTCGGGTCGCTGGTGGGCGGGGCGCTGGCGGCCGTGGCCGGTTCGGGCGCGGCGCTGCGGGAGGCGCTGGAGACGGCCGTACCGGATCTGCCGCACACCCCGGACCTGCCGGCGCTGCTCGGCGAGCCGCTGCCGGTGAAGGCGCTGACGCTGATGCGGCTGTCGCCCGGGACGGCCGGGGACCTGTGGGGCGAGCTCCCCAATCCGCTGCGCGCCGACCGCTGGTGACGGGCCGTTTTGGAGCCGGGCGCCGGCGGTCCATAAGATCCGCCGATGATCATAAGTAAACGGCTCGCGGCAGGCGCGAGCGCGCTGCTCGCCGCGCTGACGGCCGGGCTCGCCCTCCCGGCCGGGGCGGCGGCCGGGGAACCCACGGGCGAGGACGCCCCGAAGGTGAACCTCGTGCTCGACGTCAGCGGTTCGATGCGGGCGCGCGACATCGACGGCGGTTCCCGGATGGCCGCGGCGAAGCAGGCCTTCAACGAGGTGCTCGACGCGACGCCCGAGGAGGTGCAGCTGGGCATCCGCACCCTCGGCGCCGACTACGCGGGCGACGACCGCAGGACGGGCTGCAAGGACACCGCCCGGCTCTACCCGGTCGGACCGCTGGACCGCACCGAGGCCAAGGCGGCCGTGGCGACGCTGGTGCCGACCGGCTGGACACCGATCGGCCCCGCGCTGCTGAAGGCCGCCGACGACCTCGACGGCGGCTCCGGCTCCAAGCGGATCGTGCTGATCAGCGACGGCGAGGACACCTGCGCCCCGCTCGACCCGTGCGAGGTCGCCCGGGAGATCGCCGCCAAGGGCATCGGCCTGACCATCGACACGCTCGGCCTGGTCCCCAACGCGAAGATGCGGCAGCAGCTCGGCTGCATCGCCGAGGCGACGGGCGGCACGTACACGTCGGTCGAGCACACCGACGAACTGGCCGACCGGGTCAACCAGCTGGTGGAGCGGGCGGCCGACCCGGTGGTGACCCCGGTGGCCACCGAAGGCGCCGGCACCTGTGCGAAGGCACCGGTGCTGAAGTCCGGTCTGTACACCGACCGGGAGGAGTTCGGGCAGCAGCGCTGGTACCGCGTGGACGTGCTGCCGGGCCAGGAGCTGCGGGCCTCGGTGAGCGTGGCCGCCGACCGGGCCGTCGCCCCCTCCTACGGGGTGCTGCTGCGGGCGGTGACCGTGCACGGCCGGGAGATCGTGCGCGGCGAGGCGGCCGGCACCGGCCGCACGGACGTGATCTCGACGGGCCTGCGCTACCCGAAGGCCGAGCGGGAGGACGCCGACGCCGGGAAGCCGGCCGCCGAGACCGTCTGCCTCCAGGTGACCCACTCCTTCTCGGCGGGCTCCGGGGTGAAGACGGCGCCCGGACTGCCGCTGGAGCTGACGGTCGACGTCGTCGACGGTCCCGGCCAGGCGGACGACGTGGCCTCCTTCGGCCTCGGGCGCGGCTGGTGGCTGCTGGGCGTGCTCGTCCTCGCCGGGTTCCTCGGCGGTCTGGTGTGGGGCTGGCTGTCGCGCTGGCGGGTCGCGGTCTGGAGGACCAACTGATGCGTATCACTCACGCCCTGGGAGCGGCACTGCTCACGCTCGGGCTCACGGCCGCCCCCGCGGCGGCCGGCACCCCCTCCCCCGGC
>NZ_WYCT01000503.1 GCF_011008945.1 Streptomyces harenosi | reverse complement strand
CCCGGAGGCCGCGCCCGCCCCGGGGAGCGCGGCCGCCCCCTCCGCCACGGCCCACGACGTCCTCGGCGCGCTGCTCGGCGAGACGGCCGCCCTGCTGAAGGTCCCGGCCGCCGAGATCGATCCGGACGGCGAGTTCACCGAGTTCGGACTCGACTGGGCGGCCCTCGCCCGGCTGGCGGCCCGGCTGAGCGACCGCTACGGACTGGCGCTCACCCCCGCCCTCTTCTCCGACCACCGCACGCCACGGGCCGCCGCCGGGCACATCGCCGCCGCGCTGAGCGGACCGGTGACGGACACCGGCGCCGCGGACACGCGGCCGGAGCCCGAACCCTCGCACCCGATGCTGCACCACGCCGAACCGGACGGCGACGGCCTCACCTTCCGGACGCGGTTCGACGGCACGGAACCCTTCCTGCGCGACCACCGGGTGCGCGACGCCCGCGTGCTGCCCGCCGTCGCCCAGCTGGAGATGGCCCGCACGGCCGTCGAGCGCCTCCTCGGCGAGGGGCACCCGGGACGGGTGCGGCTCGACGACGTCGTCTGGCTGCGGCCGGCGGTCTGCGGCCCGGACGGGCTGGAACTGTCGCTCCGGGTGCGCCCCCTGCCCGGCGGACAGGGCTGGGAGTACGAGATCCACGCCGTGACCGGCGACGCCGGGCCCGCCCTGTGCAGCCAGGGCCGCGCGAGCCTCCTCCCCGAGGAGGGCGAGCGGCCCCCGGTCGACCTGGCCGGGCTGCGCGCGCGGTGCACCGAGCGCACCGTGGCGGCCACCGCGGTGTACGAGCTGTACGCCAGGGCGGGCATGGACTACGGCCCGGCCCAGCGGTCCCTGGCCGAGCTGCGCCTCGGCACGGACGAGCAAGGACGCCCCCAGGCGCTGGCCGAACTGCGCCTGCCCGGGGCCGCGGCCGGGCTGGACGGGTGCCGGCTGCATCCGAGTCTGGTCGACGGCGCCCTCCAGGCCACCATCGGGCTGCGGCTGACGGGCGGGCCCGACCGGGAGCGCCCGGCCCGCCCGGCCCTGCCGTTCGCCGTGCGGCACGTGGACGCGGTGGCCGCCGCTCCCGCGACCGCCTACGCCTGGGTCCGGCACCGCCCGGGCGGCGGCCGCGACGCCGCCACGGCACCACTGGACATCACCATCGTCGACGCCGCCGGCCGGGTGTGCGCGGAGCTGACCGGACTGAACACCCGCGCCGTGGCGGACGCCCCCGAGGCGCAGATGCCGGCACCGCCGGAGGCACGCGGTGCCGCGCGGCCCCGAACGGAGCCGCCCGCGGCCCCCACCCCCGGCACGGGCGACATCGCCGTCATCGGAGTCAGCGGCCGGTACCCGCAGGCGGCCGACCTCGACGCGTTCTGGCGGAACCTGCGCGAGGGCCGCGACTGCATCCGGGAAGTGCCCTCCGAGCGCTGGGACCACCGCCGCTACGCCGACGCCGGCGGCTCCTCCCCGGGCACCTGGGGCGGCTTCCTCGACGAGATCGACCGGTTCGCCCCGCTCTTCTTCCAGATCTCGCTGCACGAGGCGGAGCTCCTCGACCCGCAGGAGCGGCTGTTCCTCCAGTGCGCCCACCACACCCTCGAAGACGCCGGGTACGCCGCGGGCCCGGGCGGCAAGGTGGGCGTCTTCGTCGGGGTGATGTACGAGGAGTACCAGCTCTACGGGGCGCAGGCGCAGTACGCCGGCCGGCCGGTCGCGCTGTCGGGCAGCGCCGCCAGCATCGCCAACCGGGTGTCGTACTTCTACGACTTCACCGGCCCGAGCATGACCGTGGACACCATGTGCTCGTCCTCGCTGACCGCCATCCACCTGGCCTGCGAGGCCATCAGGAGCGGCCAGTGCGAGACGGCGCTCGCCGGCGGGGTCAACCTCCACTCCCACCCCAACAAGTTCCTGATGCTCAGCCAGCGCCGGTTCCTCTCCAGCGACGGCCGCTGCCGCAGCTTCGGCGAGGGCGGCGACGGCTACGTACCCGGCGAGGGCGTGGGCGCGGTCCTGCTCAAGCCCCTGGAGCGGGCCGTCGCGGACGGCGACCACATCCACGGGGTGATCAAGGGGACCGCGCTGAACCACGGGGGGCGGACCTCCGGCTACTCCGTGCCCTCCCCGGCGGCGCAGGCCGCCGTCATCACCGAAGCCCTCACCGGCGCCGGCGTCGATCCCCGCTGCCTGAGCTACCTGGAGGCGCACGGCACCGGCACCGCGCTGGGCGACCCGATCGAGATCGCCGGCCTGAAGAAGGCACTGCACAGCCTGGGCAGCGTCCCCGAGGACCTCCCGATCGGCTCGGTCAAGTCCAACATCGGGCACGCCGAGGGCGCCGCCGGAATCGCCGGCCTCACCAAGGTGCTGCTGCAGATGCGCCACGGGGAACTGGCACCGAGCCTGCACTCCGCCACGCCCAACCCGCACCTCGCCCTGGACGGCACGCCGGTACGGGTGCAGCAGCGCCTGGAACCGTGGCACCGCCCGGTCCTGGAGACCGGCGGCGCGCGGCGCACCGTCCCGAGGATCGCCGGGGTCTCCGGCTTCGGCGCGGGCGGCTCCAACGCCCACGTCGTCGTCGCCGAGTACGAGCCGCCCGCCCGGCCCCCGGCACCGCCCGCCGGGGCCCGCCGCGCGGCCCTGCTCGTCCTCTCCGCGCGGAGCGAGGAGCAGCTCGCCGAGCAGGCCCGGCGGCTCCACACCCGCCTGGCCGAACTGCCCGACGACGCCCTGCCCGACGTGGCGTGGACCCTCCAGACCGGGCGCATGGCACTGGAGGAGCGGCTCGCCCTCGCCGTGACGTCGATGGCGGACGCCCGGGCCCGGCTGGCCGCGTTCGCCGAGGCTCCCCGGCGGCCCGGCGACTGGACGCGCGGCACCGCTCGCCGGGGCCGGGACGCCTCGGCCGGCACCGAGGCGGCCGAGGTGCGCACAGCCGTGTCGGAGTGGGCCGGGCACGGCACCCCCGACCGGCTCCTGCGCCTGTGGGCCGACGGAGCGGCGGTGGACTGGGCCGCGCTCGACCCGTCGGCCGCACCGGCGCGCCGCGTCAGCCTGCCCGGATACCCCTTCGCCCGCGAACGCTGCTGGTTCGACCTGGAACCCCGCGATGCGGCCCCGGCGCCGCCCGCCC
>NZ_WYCT01000502.1 GCF_011008945.1 Streptomyces harenosi | reverse complement strand
GACATCAGCTCGGGGGAGGCGGGGGGCATGCGGTTCACCTTGGAGTTCAGCGGTTCACGGACACGGCAGGACCCGCAGGCCGGGCCGGCCTGCGGGTCCCTTTCGTCACGTCGGCTCGGTGCCGGCGCGGCGTCACGCAGCCTTCGGGGCGTTGACGTCGCTCGGCAGCGCCTTCTGGGCGACCTCGACGAGCGCGGCGAACGCGTTCGGGTCGTTGACGGCCAGCTCGGCGAGGATCTTGCGGTCGACCTCGACGTTGGCGGCCTTCAGGCCCTGGATGAAGCGGTTGTACGTGATGCCGTTGGCGCGGGCAGCGGCGTTGATGCGCTGGATCCACAGCTGACGGAAGTCGCCCTTGCGCTTCTTGCGGTCGTTGTAGTTGTAGACCAGCGAGTGGGTGACCTGCTCCTTGGCCTTGCGGTACAGGCGCGAACGCTGACCGCGGTAGCCGGAGGCCTGCTCGAGGATCGCCCGGCGCTTCTTGTGGGCGTTGACTGCCCGCTTGACGCGTGCCACTTGTTAACTCCTTGTAGCGGGGCCGCGGTGGTGCTCACGCGGCCCGGAAACGATTGGGTCCCGGTCCTGACGTACGGCGGGCGCGGATCGGTCGATCAGCGCCGACGCGTCACTTGCCGAGAAGCTTCTTGATCTTCGCGGCGTCGCCCGGGGCCATCTCGGCGTTGCCGGTGAGGCGACGCGTCACACGGGACGACTTGTGCTCGAGCAGGTGGCGCTTGCCGGCGCGCTCACGGAGCACCTTGCCGGAGCCGGTGATCTTGAAGCGCTTACTGGCACCGCTGTGCGACTTGTTCTTCGGCATAGCGCCGTTCTCTCCTCGTCGGTGGCGCTCCGGTGCCCGGTCGCGAGAACCGGGCACCACGATGGAGCGTCGCTGTTGTTTCGGTTACGTCCTGGGGACTCGCGCCCCCGGGGATCACGCCTCGGCGGAAGCGTCGGCCGGAGCCTCGGCGTTGGCGGCGCCGGGGTCCGCGGCGTTCATCGAACGGCCGGGGTTGGCCTTCGCCTCCGCCTTGCGGGCCTCCTGCGCCTGGCGAGCCTCGGCCATCGCCTCGGTCTTCTTCTTGTGCGGACCGAGGACCATGATCATGTTGCGGCCGTCCTGCTTCGGGTTCGACTCGACGAAACCGAGGTCCTGGACGTCCTCCGCGAGACGCTGCAGCAGCCGGTAGCCCAGCTCGGGCCGGGACTGCTCGCGACCACGGAACATGATCGTGATCTTGACCTTGTCGCCCTGCTTGAGGAACCGGACGACGTGACCCTTCTTGGTGTCGTAGTCGTGCGGGTCGATCTTCGGCCGGAGCTTCATCTCCTTGATGACCGTGTGCGCCTGGTTCTTGCGCGCCTCACGGGCCTTCATGGCCGACTCGTACTTGAACTTCCCGTAGTCCATGAGCTTGCACACGGGCGGACGGGCGTTCGCCGCGACCTCGACGAGATCGAGGTCGTACTCCTGCGCAAGCTCCAGGGCCTTGGCAAGCGGGACAATCCCGACCTGCTCGCCGCTGGGACCGACAAGTCGCACCTCGGGAACGCGAATCCGGTCGTTGATGCGGGGCTCGGCGCTGATGGATCCTCCTCGGTAGCACCACGCGACGGTCTGGCGGACAGCCGCGTAACGTCTGTGTTCGTTAGACCTAACCGCGCCGAGACAGCAAAAATGCCCCGGACGATCACAGCGGGGCTCCTCGAACTACCGGAACACCGCCGCGGTGGTCGCGGGGCGCGCTTTCGGGCCGGTCGCCGCCGGAACGGGACCGCCTGACCGGTGACCCGCCGTCCCGGGGGACGGTCAGGTGGGAGTTCGGAAGCCTCCACTTGTGGGTCGGGCGCGTGCCGTGGCATGCGTGTCCGACCGGTCGTTACACAAGGTTAGCAGTTCCCGGAGGCGTGCGCTAACCCGCTGTCTCCTGGGCGCCTGCTGTCAAGGGGGCCCGCGGCGGGCCCTATCGTGTGGGCATGAGTGAGACCCCTCCTGAGACGCCCGACTTCGACGCCATGACCCGCGACATCGCCGAGGTCCCGGCGGTCGAGGTGATCGTGACGGTCGCCGTGAACCTGATGAGCGCCGCCGCGGTGAAGCTCGGTCTGACCGAGGAGGGTGACGCGCACAAGGACCTGGACGAGGCCCGCAAGCTGGTGCACGCGCTGGCCGGCCTGCTGGACGCGAGCGCCACCGAGATCAGCTCCTTCCACGCGGCGCCGCTGCGCGACGGCCTGAAGTCGCTGCAGCTCGCGTTCCGCGAGGCGTCGCTGGTCCCGGACGACCCGGGCCAGGGCCCCGGTGAGAAGTACACCGGCCCCGTCTACGGCTGACCCCGGCCCGGTCTTCACCGACGCACGTACAAGGGCTCGCCCGGCGGCGTGGTCCCGGCCGGCAGCAGCGCCAGGTCGAGGCCGCGCACCAGGCGGGCCCTGAGCGTTTCGTCGGCGGCCAGGCGCCCGGCGACCGCGCGGGCGGCCTCGGCGGGCGCCGCCGCGGGGTCGAGGACCAGGGCGAGGGTGCCGTCCGCCTGCCCCGGCCCCAGGTGGGCGCGGAGCACGGCGGGCTCGGCGGCCACGGCGCTGCGCACCGCCTCCACGACGGCCGGATCGGCCAGCGGGTCGGTCGTCGTACGTCCCTCCGCCAGCGCCAGCAGCGCGGGTCCGGTCAGTTCGAACGGCACCGGTCCGGCCAGGTCCAGCACGACCGTGTCCGCCTTCTCGTGCGCGGCGGCCTGGAGCGCCTGGTGCAGCGGGACGGCGACGGGGCGGGCCGACGGGTCCCAGCGGGCGAGGCTGTCGGTGGAGGTGAAGGCGGGCAGGGCGGTGCGGCCGGCGGCCTTCAGGGTCGGCACGGCCATCTCGCTGGTCTTCTCGCGGCGCAGCCCGTTCTCGTCCTCCTCCACCTCGCCGAGCACCGCCACCACGGGGACGAGCAGCCGGGCGCCCTTGAGGGCCGAGAGGACCGGGCCGACGGCGGTGCGGTCCTCGGCCCAGGCGGCGAGCGCCGCGCTCAGCCGGGGATCGGCGGAGCCGTCGTCGTCGGAGAAGCCGGAGTCGGGGATGTTCTTGTTCGCCACGGTTCCCGACCCTATCGGGGGGCCGCGGCGGCGATCGGGCGGGCCCGTTCCGGCGG
>NZ_WYCT01000501.1 GCF_011008945.1 Streptomyces harenosi | reverse complement strand
CCACGTGGTGGGCGGGGCGGCCGGCGGGCCCCGGGTCGGGCAGCCGGCCGCGGTCCAGCTTGCCGTTGGGGTTGAGCGGCAGGGCGTCGAGCACCACGACCACCGGCGGCACCATGTAGTCCGGCAGGGTGCGGGCGAGCGTGCGGCGCACCCCGGCCGGCTCCACGGTGGCGCCCGGCGCGGGCACGACGTAGGCGGCCAGGCGGCGGTGGCCGTCGTCGGCGCGGACGGTCGCGGCGGCCTCGGCGACGCCCGGGCAGGCCCGCAGCGCCTCCTCCACCTCGCCCAGTTCGATGCGGAACCCGCGCACCTTGACCTGCTGGTCCAGCCGGCCCAGGTACTCCAGCTCGCCGTCGGCGTTCCAGCGCACGACGTCCCCCGTGCGGTACATGCGGGCTCCCGGCGCGCCGAACGGGTCGGCGACGAACCGGGCGGCGGTCAGGCCCGGGCGGCCCAGGTAGCCGCGGGCCAGCCCGTCGCCGCCGAGATACAGCTCGCCCACCACGCCCGGCGGCTGGAGGCGGAGCGTCCGGTCCAGCACGTAGGCGCGGGTGCCGGCCAGCGGCCGGCCGATCGGCGGCGCCTGCCCGGGGTCCTCGTCACCGGCGAACCAGGCGGTGGCGTAGACGGTGGCCTCGGTGGGGCCGTAGATGTTGGCGACGTCGCAGCCGGGCATGGCGCGGCGCAGGTCGCGTACGGTCTGCGCGGGCAGGGCCTCTCCGGCCAGGACGACGGTGCCGGCTGACACCCGGGGGCCGGAGCCGGTGAGCATCCGCGACACCACCGACGGTACGCCGCTGATCAGCCCGGCGTGGCGCGGCTCGGGCGCGTCGGCGAGGGCGGGCAGGTCGGGGACGACCTCCACGGTGCCCCCGGCGAGCAGCGGGCACAGCAGCTCGAAGACGGAGACGTCGAAGTTGAGGGAGGTGGAGGCGATCACGTGGTCCAGCCGGGCGGCGCCCAGTTCCTCGGCCGCCCAGGCGGCCAGCGCGGCGACGCTGCGGTGGGTGACGACGACGCCCTTGGGGCGGCCGGTGGAGCCCGAGGTGTAGATGACGTAGGCGGGGTGGGCGGCGTCGAGGGGGCGCGGGCGGTCGGCGTCGGTGAGATCGGCGTCGGGCGGGCCGGAATGCGGCCCGGCGTCACCGGCCAGGCAGTCCTCCAGGAGCAGCGGCTCCCACCCCGGCGGCAGCGCGTCCGCGGTGTCCCGGCTCGCAAGGACCAGGGCGGGGGCGGCGTCGGTGAGCATGAAGCGGACGCGCTCGGCGGGGTAGGCGGGGTCGACCGGCAGGTATCCGGCGCCGGACTTCAGGACGCCCCACAGCGCCGGGACCAGGTCGGCGGTGCGCGGCAGGCACAGGGCGACCAGCGTCTCCGGCCCGGCGCCGTGCGCCACCAGCCGCCGGGCGATCCGGTTGGCGCGGCGGTTGACCTCGGCGTAGTCCAGGCGCGTGATGCCGCACCGGACGGCGGTGCGGGAGGGGGTGCGGGCGGCCTGCGCCTCGAACAGCGGCGGCAGGGTCGTCCCGCCGCCGCGGTCCTCGCGCACCGGCGGGTTCCAGGTCCGCAGCAGGGCGTGCCGCTCGTCCTCGGTGAGCAGCGGCAGTTCGGCCAGGGTGCGGTGCGGCCCGTCGGCCATGCCCTCCAGCAGGCGGTGCAGATGGCTGCCGAGCCGGGCGGCGGTGCGCGCGTCGAACAGGTCGGTGTTGAACTCCACGGTCAGCTCGCAGCCGCCGTCGGCATCCGGCGCGAACTCCAGCACCAGGTCGAAGCGGGCGGCCGGCCGGGGCAGCGGGTGCTCCTCGACGCGCACGCCGGCCGCCTGCGGCGGATGGGCGAGCGGTGTCTGCTGGACGACGAGGACCTGCACCAGCGGTGTGCGGCTGGGATCCCTGGGCGGGGCGAGTTCCTCGACCACCCGGTCGAAGGGCGCCCCGTCGTGTGCGAAGGCGTCCAGCACGGTCGTCCGCATCGACTCCACGAACCCGTCGACGGTGAGGGTGTCGTCCACCTCGCCGCGCAGGACGACGGTGTTGGCGAAGAAGCCGGTGACCTCCTCCAGCTCCCGCCGCCCGCGCCCGTTGGTGACGGTGCCGAAGGCGACGTCCCGCTGCCCGGAGTAGCGCGAGAACAGCACGGCCGCCGCCCCCGCGAACAGCGTGAACAGGGTCGTCCCCCGCCCGGCGGCCAGCCGCCGCAGCCGGGTGACGAGGGGGGCGGGGAGCCGGTGGCGGTGGGCGGCGCCCGCGGTGGTGCGGACGGCCGGGCGGGGCCGGTCGGTGGGCAGGTCCAGTTGCTGAAGACCCGCCAGCCGGCGTCTCCAGTAGGCCAGGTCGTCGGCGTCGGCGCCGGCGGAGAGCCGCTCGTGCTCCCACGCGGCGAAGTCCGGGTACTGGATCCCCGGTTCCGGCAGGCCGCCTGGTTCGCCCGAGGCCTCCGCCCGGTACAGCGCGACCAGCTCGCGGGTCAGCACGCCGACCGACCAGCCGTCGGTGACGATGTGGTGCTGGGCGAGCAGCAGGACGTGGTCGTCCTCGGCGCGGCGCACCAGCAGCGCCCGGGTCAGGGGCCCGGCCGCCAGGTCGAAGGGGCGGCGCAGTTCCCCGGTGAGCAGGCGTTCGGTCTCCTCGGCGTGCCGCTCGGCGGGCAGCGCGGTGAGGTCCTCGGTGCGCAGCGGCAGTTCGGCCTCGACCGCGACGAGCTGCGCGCCCTGCCCGTCGACCGTGGTGAACGTGGTGCGCAGGGAGTCGTGGCGGGCCGTGAGGCGGTCCAGGGCGCGGCGCAGCGCCGGGAGGTCGAGCGGGCCGCGCAGGCGCAGCGCGACACCGGTGTTGTACTCGGTGCCGCCCGCGCTGAGGTCGTCCAGGAACCACAGGCGGCGCTGGGCCGCGGACAGCGGCAGCGCCCCCGCGCGCGGGGCGGGCGGGATCGTCTCCGGCGGGGCGGCGGCCGAGGGGTCCTCGAGCAGCGGGGCCAGCGCGGCGACCGTGCGGGCGGTGAACACGTCCCGCACCGACAGCCGTACGCCGAGTTCGTCGCGGACGCGCGAGAGGGCGCGGGCGGCGAGGACCGAGTCGCCGCCGAGGTCGAAGAAGTCGTCCTGGACCCCGACCGGGTCGACGGCGAGCACGTCGGCCCAGATGGCGGCGAGCGCGCGTTCCCCGGGCGTGCGGGGCCTGTCTCTTATACAAATCTGACGCTGCCGACGAAGCTAGAAGTGTAG
>NZ_WYCT01000500.1 GCF_011008945.1 Streptomyces harenosi | reverse complement strand
CGCCCGCCCGGCCCCCGCAGGAGCCGCGTGCATCAGCCTGGCGAAGTGTCCGTATTGCGGCATTTCATGAACTTCATCTAGCCTGATCGAACGGACCCGGCACTGCTTGAACCCCCGAGCAGGCAGTGCCGGGCTCCACCTTTGTCACGACTTGTCGCCCTCCCCTCGGGCAGACCGCACGCCGAGCAACGAGTAGCGTGTAACCATGGCTCCGACCTCGACTCCGCAGACCCCCTTCGGGCGGGTCCTCACCGCCATGGTCACGCCCTTCACGGCGGACGGCGCACTCGACCTCGACGGCGCGCAGCGGCTCGCCGCCCACCTGGTGGACGCAGGCAACGACGGCCTGGTCGTCAACGGCACCACCGGCGAGTCCCCCACCACCAGCGACGCGGAGAAATCGGAGCTCGTACGAGCCGTCCTGGAGGCGGTGGGCGACCGCGCCCACGTCGTCGCCGGCGTCGGCACCAACGACACCCAGCACAGCATCGAGCTGGCCCGGGCCGCCGAGAAGACCGGCGCGCACGGACTCCTGGTCGTCACCCCGTACTACAACAAGCCCCCGCAGGAGGGCCTGTACCGGCACTTCACGGCCGTCGCCGACGCCACCGGGCTGCCGGTCATGCTCTACGACATCCCCGGCCGCAGCGGCGTCCCGATCAACACGGAGACGCTCGTCCGCCTCGCCGAGCACCCGCGGATCGTCGCCAACAAGGACGCCAAGGGGGACCTGGGCCGCGCGAGCTGGGCCATCGCGCGCTCCGGCCTCGCCTGGTACTCCGGCGACGACATGCTGAACCTGCCGCTGCTCTCGGTCGGCGCCGTCGGCTTCGTCTCGGTGGTGGGCCACGTGGTCACCCCGGAGCTCCGCTCGATGATCGACGCGTACGTCTCCGGCGACGTGCACAAGGCGCTGGAGATCCACCAGAAGCTGCTGCCCGTCTTCACCGGCATGTTCCGCACCCAGGGCGTCATGACCACCAAGGCCGCGCTCGCCCTGCAGGGCCTGCCGGCCGGCCCGCTGCGCCCGCCCATGGTGGAGCTCGGCCCCGAGGAAACCGAGCAGCTCAAGATCGATCTTGCTGCGGGCGGGGTACAGCTCTGACAACAAGACTTCGCAAGACGGCGCACGCCGTGCGCTCGGCCGGACCTCACAACTGAATAAGCGGGCCACCGGTGCCCGCGACCAACCACGACAACTGCTTCTGCACGAACGTCATGCGCGCCACGTGCCACACCGGTACGTGGCGCGCGTGGTGAGGAGAGTCTTTTGAGTCATCCGCATCCTGAACTGGGCCCGCCCCCGCCGCTTCCCGAAGGCGGTCTGCGGGTCACCCCGCTCGGCGGCCTCGGCGAAATCGGCCGGAACATGACGGTGTTCGAGTACGGCGGCCGCCTGCTGATCGTCGACTGCGGAGTGCTCTTCCCCGAGGAGGAGCAGCCCGGAATCGACCTGATCCTGCCGGACTTCTCGTCCATCCGGGACCGCCTCGACGACATCGAGGGCATCGTCCTCACCCATGGCCACGAGGACCACATCGGCGGCGTCCCCTACCTCCTGCGCGAGAAGCCGGACATCCCGCTGATCGGCTCCAAGCTCACCCTCGCCCTGATCGAGGCCAAGCTCCAGGAGCACCGCATCCGCCCGTACACCCTGCAGGTGGCGGAAGGAAACCGGGAGCGCGTCGGCCCCTTCGACTGCGAGTTCATCGCGGTCAACCACTCCATCCCCGACGCACTGGCCGTGGCCGTCCGCACCCCCGCGGGCATGGTGGTCCACACCGGCGACTTCAAGATGGACCAGCTTCCGCTGGACAACCGCCTCACCGACCTCCACGCGTTCGCGCGACTGAGCGAGGAGGGCATCGACCTCCTCCTCACCGACTCCACGAACGCCGAGGTCCCCGGCTTCACCCCGCACGAGCGGGACATCTCCAACGTCCTGCGCCAGGTCTTCGCCGGCGCCCGCAAGCGGATCATCGTGGCCAGCTTCGCCAGCCACGTCCACCGCATCCAGCAGATCCTGGACGCGGCCTACGAGTACGGCCGCCGCGTCGCCTTCGTCGGCCGCTCCATGGTCCGCAACATGGGCATCGCCAGGGACCTCGGCTATCTGAAGGTCCCGCCGGGCCTGGTCGTCGACGTCAAGGCGTTGGACGACCTGCCGGACAGCGAGGTGGTCCTGGTCTGCACGGGCTCCCAGGGCGAACCGATGGCCGCCCTGTCCCGCATGGCCAACCGCGACCACCAGATCCGCATCGTCGAGGGCGACACGGTGATCCTGGCGTCGTCGCTGATCCCCGGCAACGAGAACGCGGTCTACCGCGTGATCAACGGTCTGACCCGCTGGGGCGCCAACGTCGTCCACAAGGGCAACGCCAAGGTCCACGTCTCGGGCCACGCCTCGGCCGGCGAGCTGCTGTACTTCTACAACATCTGCCGGCCGAAGAACCTGATGCCGGTCCACGGCGAATGGCGCCATCTGCGCGCCAACGCGGAACTGGGCGCCATGACCGGCGTCCCGCACGACCGCATCGTCATCGCCGAGGACGGCGTGGCCGTCGACCTGATCCAGGGCAAGGCGAAGATCTCCGGCAAGGTGCAGGCGGGCTATGTGTACGTCGACGGCCTCTCGGTCGGCGACGTGGGCGAGCCGGCCCTCAAGGACCGCAAGATCCTCGGCGACGAGGGCATCATCTCGGTCTTCGTGGTCATCGACGCCTCCACTGGCAAGATCACGGGGGGCCCGCACATCCAGGCCCGCGGCTCGGGCATCGAGGACTCCGCCTTCGGCGACGTGATCCCCAGGATCACGGACGTCCTGGAGCGCTCCGCCCAGGACGGCGTCGTCGAGCCCCACCAGATGCAGCAGTTGATCCGCCGGACCCTGGGCAAGTGGGTCTCCGACACCTACCGGCGCAGGCCGATGATCCTCCCCGTCGTCGTGGAGGTCTGACGGCCCGTCGGGCGCTGACCCGCACGAACCCGGAGCGGGGCGCCGCGATTTGCATCGCGGCGCCCCGCTCCAGTACGTTTACAACCCCCACCGAACGGGAAGCCGATCACGTCATGTGGTCAGCACCCCCCGGGAGGAGCGGGAAAACCGACTCAGAATCTCTGATAAAGTCGGAACCGCCGGAAAGGGAAACGCGAGAGCGGGAACCTGGAAAGCACCGAGGAAATCGGATCGAGAAAAGATCTGATAGAGTCGGAAACACCGAAGGGAAGCGCCCGGAGGAAAGC
>NZ_WYCT01000004.1 GCF_011008945.1 Streptomyces harenosi | reverse complement strand
CGGGCGGGGGGCGGGTCGCCGTGGCGGGTGCGCCCGCGGGGTGCGGTCCAGCAGGACCAGGGTCTGGAAGTGGCGCAGTCCTCCCCGCCGCATCCGCCCGTGCGGACCGAGGACGTCCGAGTGGACGCTCACCGTGACGGCGGCGCGCGCCGGGCCGGTGTCCCCGGGCCGGCCGGGCGCCACGCGGGCGCGGATGCGCAGCGGAGCGGGCACGGTGCGGGCGAAGGGACGGATGAAGGTGTCGAACCGGGCGTCGCGGAATCCGGTGGTGAAGGCGCCGGGGACGAGCGCTTCGGCGGCGTGGGCGGCGAGGTCCAGGATGAAGGTCGCCGGCACGGTCGGCTTCCCGCCGGCCAGATGGTCGAAGAGGTGGCGCTCCAGCCGCGGGTCGACGAGGTGCGTCCACTCCGCCTCCCCGGCGGCTGCCGGGCGCCTCGCCCACCAGGCCGGACGCTGCCGGGCCGAGGTGTACGGGGGGCGCTCGTCGCGTACCAGGCCGGGCAGGTGCTCCCGCAGCCGGTCGCGCTCGGCCGGTCCGAGGTAGACCGCCGCGCCACCGGCCAGCGACGCCGCCCGGATCTCGGCCTCGAACTGGGCCGCGCCCTCCTGCGTGGAGATCGGCGTGAACCGCCCCTGACGGGCGACGTGTTCCTGGAAGAGGTCGTCGGCTCCCATACCGGTCTGCCGCCACATGGTGAACCCGATGGTGGTCTGCGCCGGCCCGGTGGCGACTTCGGCCACGGAGGCCAGGTACGCGTTGGCGGACGCGTAGTCCGTGTCCCCGGGCGCGCCGGCCGTTCCGGAGTAGGAGCCGATGTTGCACCACAGGCGTGGCGGATGAGACTCCAGGGCCCTTTCGAGGTGGTGGTGGCCGAGGACCTTCGTGTCCCGGACGGTGCGGAACACCTCCGGTGACTTGCTCGCCAGCAGGGTGGAGGCCACCTGTCCGGCGGCGTGCAGGACGAAGTCGACGCGCCCGTGGGTGCCCAGGATCCGGTCGACGGTCTCGCGGACCGCGTCGGCGTCGGTCATGTCGCAGACCGCGTAGTGCACCTGATCGTCTCCGAACCGCTCCCGGAGCCGGCGCAGGGCACGGTGCACGGTGCGCCGGCGGAGCAGGGTGTCCGCGCGGGCCACGACCTCGCGCATCGGCAGCCCGGGGCAGTCCTTGCGGATCTCCCGGATGAGGTCGGGCCGCTTCGCCGGGTCCGGACCGTCCCCGGCTTCGCCGCCGTCCCCCGGGGCCCGGCCCGCGAGGGGGGTGCGTCCGAGGAGCCACAGGTGGGGCCGCAGCCGCCGGGGCAGCGCGGTGAGCAACTCCTGCGCCAGGCCGCCGGTTCCGCCGGTGACGACGCCCACGCAGTCGTCGGGCAGGGCGAGGGGCGGCAGCGCGGCCGGCAGGGGTGCGGGGTGGAGTATCTCGGTGCGGCGTTCGCCGCACAGGCGGCGGACCACCGGCGGGGGGACGGGCCGGGCGGCGCGCTCCGCGGCCGCCCGGGCCAGCAGGGTGCCGTCCACGGCCTCGTCCGTGACGAAGGTGACCGCGGCCCGCTCGGGACGCTCCCAGCGCAGGCTCTTGACCAGTCCCTCGAAGAGGGCGGCGGCCGGTGCGGGCGGGGCCGTCGCCGCCGCGTCACCGAGCAGGACGGCCAGCGAACTGTCCGGGCCCCACCGCGGCCACAGGCGCCGCACGGCCAGGAAGGTGGCCTCGTGCAGGGCGAGGGCGCGGTGCAGGGGCAGCCCGGAGAGGCCGCAGACCACGGTGAGGGACGGAGCGGCACGGTCCGCGGCGGCCAGGAGCGCCTCCCGGTCCCGCTCGGGGACCCGTCCGTCGCCGCCGGGCGGCAGGATCAGCAGCGTGGACCCGCTCGCGTCCGCGTCGGCCCGGATCCGGTCGGCGGTTCCGGCGGACTCGACGAGCACCAGGCCCCGCGCGGGCAGCGACGGGCCGGCGGCCGGGTCACGGGGCGGCGGGTCCGGTGCGAGGACGAACTCCCGTGCGTACCGGGTCGTCAGGCGGGACGGGCTCGGGCGGGATACGGGGGTGTGCGCGGCGCGGGCGGGCTCGACGGTCAGCACCGTGCCGTGGTGGCGGCCGGGCAGCCGGGCCGCCGTCCCCGACTCCACGGCGCGCAACAGGGCGACCGCGTGGTCGGCGGCGAGGTAGCTGCGGGCGGGCGCGGTCCACGCGGGTGCCGTGCCGTCGTCGGCCTCGGCCCGGGTGAAGGACAGGCGCGCCCGGGCCCGCCACCCGTGGTGCCCGGCCAGGCGGCCGGTGGTCACCGCGAGGAGGAAGGCGCCCTCGGCGAGGGGCACGGTCCCGGTTCGCGCCAGTGCCGCGTTGACGGCGGTGGCGTTGCCGTTGACGGCCAGGACCAGCGCGAGGTCCAGCTCGCCCGTCTCCAGGTAGCGCCGGGCCGCGCGCAGCGCCGCGAGTGTGCCGTCCACTCCGGCGTCCACGGCCAGGGTGGGACCGTGCAGGTCGTAACGGGCCGCGATCCGCGAGGCGATGACGTTGGGCAGGACACCCGCTTGGGAGTCCTCCGTGCACGCCGGGAAGCGGAGGCGCTCCTCCTCCATGATCCGGGCGGCTTCGGCGAAACCGGGCTCGCCGGTGTGCTCGTCCAGGAGCGCGGCCGTGTCCCGGGCGTAGCAGCGCAAGGTGGTGCCGACCAGTCCCCGGGGCATGCCGGTGTGCGCGGCCAGCACTCCGGTCGTCTCGCGCAGGCCGTCCCAGAGTTCCCCGTGCTCGTCGGCGAAACGTGCGGCGGCCTGGAGCGCCATGAGCTGTCCGGGGTCGACGACGCGCAGGGTACGGGCGGACAGCCTCGCCTGCGCCGGGGGCGGCGCGGGATAGGGCCGCGGGAATGCCGCCGCGGGGGCGGCCCCCGAGCCGCGCAGCCAGTTCCGCAGGGCGTCGCCGGAGGGTGCCCCCGGCAGATGGGCCGACCAGGCCACCAGGACCAGGTCGTCGTCGGTCGTGCGCGGCGGTGCGGAGCGCAGTCCGGGGCCCTCGGGACGGTCCGTCACCAGCAGGTGGGCGTTGGTGCCGCCGAAGCCGAACGCCGACACCCCGACGGTGCGGCGGCCGTTGCCGCGGGGACGGAACCGGACGGGTCCCCCCGGGACGCGCAGCCCTCCGGCCGGTGTTTCCGCGGCCTCCCGCACGCCGAACTGGGCCGGGACCCAGCCGTGGCGCAGCCCGAGCAGCGCGTGGATGAGGGAGACCACCCCGGCGGTCCAGCCGGTGTGGCCGAAGACGGTTTTGTTGCTGGTGCAGAGCTGGCCCGAGGGCGGGCCGAGAGCGGACAGGACCTGCGACTCCACGCGGTCGCCGGCGGGAGTGCCCGTGCCGTGGGCGACCACCCAGTCGATCTGGTCGGGCGTCACGGAGCTGACCGACCGGGCACGCTCGATCGCACGGCGCTGCCCGTCCGGATTGGGTGCGGAGATCGACTTGCCACGGCCGTCCGCCGCCCCTCCGAAGCCCAGCAGCAAGCCGTGCACGGTGTCCCCGTCCCAGGTCGCCTGCCGCAGGGTCTTCAGCGCGACGACGCCCGCGCCGTCGCTGAACAGGGTGCCGTCGGCTGCCTCGGTGAAGGCGCGCACCCGGCCGCGCGGCGACAGCCCGTGCAGCTTCGCGAACATCACCGCCATGGTGGGATCGACCACGGTGACACCGCCGCAGTAGGCGATCTCGCACTCACCGGCGAGGAGTGCCTTGACCCCGAGGTCGACCGCGTAGAGCGAGGACGCGCACGCGGTGTCCACGACACACGACTCGGTCACCGGCTCGGGCAGCCGCGAGAACACCTCCCGCACCACGGTGTCGGGGGTGGCCGCCCGAT
The DNA here is from genome assembly GCF_011008945.1 of Streptomyces harenosi. GTDB lineage: Bacteria > Actinomycetota > Actinomycetes > Streptomycetales > Streptomycetaceae > Streptomyces > Streptomyces harenosi. The sequence goes on along the minus strand of NZ_WYCT01000004.1, from coordinate 58,241 downwards.
CCGGCGGCAGGGCGTGCCGGTAGTGCCCGAACAGGGCCTGCCGGACCCGCGCGGCCTCCCGCGCGTCCGGCAGGGGGCGGCTGACGGCGTCCACGAGCACCGACTCGACGAGACTCTGGCTGCCGCCCGGCCAGGCACCGATGTACGCGGCGCACCGGCGGTCCGGGCCGGTACGGACGTGCTCGCGTGCCTGGAACAGCGCGTGCCGCAGCCACCGCGCCGCGTCGTCGCGGCCGGCTCCCGTCGACTCCTCTTCCTTCTCCAGGTCCGGGTGGGGGCGGAATCCGTGCAGGTAACCGGCGCGGCGGGCGTAGGTCCTGTCGTCCTCGCCGGGGTCGGCGGACCAGAAGTGCGCCAGGCGGAAGCGGTCGCCCGGTTCGCTGAAGGCGTCGCGTGTCCCGTTGAGCATCCGCCACATTCCCGCGGGGCCGCAGGCGCCGGGCACCGCGAGTCCGGTGCCCACCACGGCGATGAGTTCCTCGGTTTCGTCGGGCGTCGTCATGCGCGCAGTTCCTCCACCAGTTCGGCGATGCTCTCCAAGGTGGTGGCCTCCGTGCGGCGCCTGCCCGGCAGGGCGGGCAGGCCGTACTGCCGCCGGACCCTTTCCAGCAGCGCCGTCTGTTTCGCCGAGTCCACGCCCAGGTCCGCCTCCAGGTCGATGTCCGCCGTCAGCATCTCGACCGGGAAACCGAGGTCCTCGGCGTACAGCGCGGCCAGTTCGGCCAGCAGCCGGGAACGATCGCCGGGTTCGGCGTCACCGGCCGTGGGGGCGGGTTCGGCCGGCCCGTGCGCCGTCCCCTCCGGTAGGCGGCGGCCGTCCGGCTCCACCCGGGCGCCGACTCCTGCTTCCCGCAGGGAGCCGATGACCGCGTCCAGATCCCCGCGGCTGGGCAGGAGCGGGACCGCGATCGCGGCGGAGGGGAGGCAGGAGCGCACGATGCCGGTGAGCGCCTGGCGCGCGCCCGCCTCGAGGAACACGCGCGCGCCCTGCCGGAACAGGGTGAGCAGCGCGTCGTAGAAGGGCACCGGCGCGGTCATGTTCCGCTCGACGACCTCACGGGCGTCCTCGGCGCTGGACACGTACCGCCCCAGCCCCGGGGAGAAGACGGCCGCGCGGGGAGCCCCGACGGGCACGTCCGCCACGGCCTCGCGGAACAGGTCCGCCGCGTCGCTCAGCAGAGGATTGTGGAAGGCGTACCCGGCGCGCAGCCGAGTGGCCCGGACCCCCAGGTCCGCCGCGGTCTTCTCGACCTTCTCCAGTGCCTCCAGCGGACCGGAGACGACCGTCTGGTCCGGCCCGTTGTCGATCGCCGCCCGCAGCCCCGGCTCGTCGAGGACGCCTACGAGATGGCCGGCCCGCCACGCGGGGAGGTCGAGCGCCACCAGGCCGCCCGCCGGGGGCGCCGCCCGGTGGAACGCCTCGATCCGGGCGCATGCCATGCGCGCCACATCGGCGGGGGACACCGCTCCCGCGGCGGACAGCGCGGCGAACTCGCCGAAGCTGTGCCCCATCAGCACGTCACCCCGCACCCCGACCCCGGCCAGCAGTTCGGCCGCCACCGCGTTGGTGGCGTAGATCGCCAGGTCCAGCCGGTCGCCGTCGTCCGCCAGGAGGTCCTGGAGAGAGGGCGCGTCCCGCTCCAGGAGCAGGGGGCCGACCGGCCGGTGGCCGTGCGCGGTCACCACCTCGTCGATCGCCTCCAGCGTCTGGGCCGCCTTGGGGACGTGCTTGACCCGCTCGGCGAGAACTCCCGGCAGGTAGGCGCCTTGTCCGGGGAAGAGAATCACGGTGCGTACCGACATGGTGGTGCCCTTCGGTGGTGGGGCAGAAGAAATCTGTCTGACTAGTGCTGCTGCTGTTCCAGCGGCAGCACGCCCAGGTCCCCGTAGAATCGTTTCGCCGTCTCGACCGCGTTCAACGCGCGCGGAAATCCCGCATAGGCACCGGTGTGCGCGAACACTTCAATGACCTTGGCAGGGCTGATTCCCAAGCGATGGGAGATACTCAGATGCATGGTCAGTTGTTCTTCGGTGCCGCCGAGCGCGGCGAGGACGGCGAGTGTGATGATTTCCCGCTCCGCATGGCTCAGGGACGGCCGGCCGTGCAGTTTCCCGAAGACCACTTCGATCACCAGGTCGGCCACGTAGCCCCCGACCGGGCCGAGCGCGTCGACGAACCTCTGGACTGCGTCTTCGCCCGCCACGTCCCGCGCGGTCCGGTATCCGGGGAGAGTGGTTGCGGGACGTTCGCCCGCGCCGTCCGAACTCGTCATGGTGGTCCCCCAGAGACCAGATGGAGATTATTTCCTCGCCTTTTCGCGAGTGACCGAATCCCTCGCCGACCGTTTTCCCGGCGGGAAGGGCGCGATGGCGCGGATCGATATGCCATCGAGCCGGCGCGTGAGCAGCGCCCGATGAGTCGAGTCATGCGGAGTGCTTCGAGGACCCGTGCGTTCGAACCTACAAGAGCCGTCCCCGAAAGAGAAAGAGACATCTGCCGCTTCGGCGGAAAACCGTCGATCCCGGCGTTTCGCGCTTTCGGATGAGCGGCTTGAACGGATGATTTCCGCAGCGAATGAGGGAGCCGGGGGAACACCTGTGGGGGAGACTGTTACGCGTCGTTCCGGCACGGCGGGGCCAGGGGGGCCGGGGTGAGGGAAGACGCCTGACCGGACGGACGGATCCGGCCACGGCCAGGCGGCGGCGACACGTCCGGATCCGATCGGGTCGGAACCGTCACATCCGGCCGGTGCCACCGCCCTCACCGCGCGCCTGCCGCGCCCGCCGGCGAGCCCACCGCTCGCGACGGTGCCGGCCGGGGCGGCGTGGGCGTCCGGGGCGGAGGCGCCGACCGCGCCGAGGTCATGACCGTGGCCCGCGGTCGCACGCGGGCGGCCAACTACTGGACTACTGGACGCACCCGCCGGGCAGCGGCGCCGACGGTTTCCGAACCGACCGCCCGGCCGTGGGCGACGCTGTGCGGCCCCTCACGTCAGCCAGCGTTCGCGCCGAGGGCCGGCTGGTCCCCGCCCGCCCGTTCCGCTCCGCCCGCCAGCAGGGGCCGCTCGAAGATCGTGCGCAGCACGATCGTGGTACCGGTGCCGTGGATCGGCGGAATGGCACGGATGCGGTCCAGGACCTCCGCCAGCTCGCCCGTGGACGACACCCGCACCTTGATCAGGTAGCAGTCGTCACCGGCCACCTGGTGCGCTTCCAGGACGCAGGGCTCGCGCCGCAGCGCCTCGTCCACCGTGCTGCGGGCGTCCTCGCCGGGACCGAAGCGCAGGGCGATGAAGGCCGCGGTGGCGGCGTCCACCGCTTCCGGCGCCACCGCCGCCCGGTAGCCGGTGATCACCCCGTCCCGCTCCAGACGCTGGATCCGCTCCCGGACGGCGGGCTCCGACAGTTCCACGTCCTTGGCCAGGGCCCGCAGGGTACGGCGCCCGTCGGTGCTCAGCGCCCGCAGCAGCGCCCGGTCGGTGTCGTCCAGTCGGCGACTCATCGAAGACAGCTCCTCCACTACGCAGACCGTCGGCGGGGCCCGTTCCCGGCTCACGCGCACGGGAGCGCGCAGGCACGGACTACGCACACGGTCCACCGAACGGCTTGTGGAGGAACTTTCCCACACCTAATATACGGAAACTATTATTGGATCTTGCCTAAAAAGATGAGGTCTTACAGCCGTGCTTCCTCATATGAAGAAAGAGCGTGTGCTGTCTTGGACGGCCCTGGTCACCGTCTGGATCGTCTGGGGCTCCACGTACTTCGGCATCAGCGTGGCCGTCGAGACCATCCCGCCGTTCCTCATGGCCGGCGTCAGGTTCCTGCTCGCCGGACTGCTGATGTTCGCCGTCGTGGGGCCGCGCCACGCCCGCGGTGCGCAGCGCCTGACCTGGCCGCACCTGCGGTCCGCGATCGTCATCGGGGGTCTGATGCTGGTCGGCGGGAACGGGCTGCTCAGCGCCGGAGAGCAGCATCTGGACTCCGGGCTGGCGGCACTGGTCGTCGCCACCGTGCCGGTGTGGATGGTGCTGATCAACGCGCTCGTCACCCGCACCCGGATACCGGCGACTCTCGTCGCGGCGCTGCTGCTGGGCACGGTCGGCATCGGGGTGCTGGTCGGCGGGCCCGGCGGGGACGCGGACACCGGGGCCGTGGTCGTGGTGGTCATCGCCTCCGCGCTGTGGGCCGCCGGATCGGTGTACGCCCGCAGCGCCCCGCTGCCCTCCCACCCGATGGTGGTGTCCGCCACGCAGATGATCGCCGCGGGGCTCATGCTGCTGCTCCTGGGCGTCCTGCGGGGCGAGCCCGCCCGGCTGCGCCCGGCCGAGGTCTCCGCGGCCTCCCTGGCCGGCCTGGCCTGGCTGGTCTTCGCGGGTTCCATCGTGGCGTTCACCGCGTACATGTACGCCAACAGCACCCTGTCCAACCACACCGTGGCGACGTACGCCTACGTCAACCCGGTGATCGCGGTCATCCTGGGCGTGGTGCTGGGCGACGAGACCGTCGGCGCCAACGTCTACTTCGGTGGGGCGATCATCGTGAGCGCGGTGGTCCTCATCGTCACCGGCCGCTCCCCGGACCGCCCCGCGGGCCCGGAGGCGGAGCCGGACCCCGCCGACCGCCGCGCCGTCCCGGAGCCGCGGCCGGACCCTGGCGCGCGCGGCCGGGAGCCGTCGGCCCGCCCGGCCGCCGGGGACACGAGGACCCCCTGACGCCCTCACCGGGGCCGTGCGAGGGACGCCCGGACACGGGGCGGGGGAAGGACGGGACGGCCGGGCGGGGACGTCAGGGCAGGCGCCAGTCCACCGGTGCGGCACCCTGGCGGGCGAGGTGGTCGTTGGCCCGGCTGAAGGGGCGCGAACCGAAGAATCCCCGGTCGGCGGAGCGGGGCGAGGGGTGGGCGGACTCGATCACCGGGTAGCGGTCGAGATGCGGGCGCAGATTGCGGGCGTCCCGTCCCCACAGGATGGAGACCAGGGGCTTGCCCCGCTCGGCGAGCGCGCGGATCGCCTGCTCGGTGACCTCTTCCCACCCCTTGTCCCGGTGCGAGCCGGGACTGTTCGGCCTCGTCGTCAGCGCCCTGTTCAGCAGGAGCACCCCCTGCCGCGTCCACGGGGTGAGGTCCCCGTTGGAGGGGCGGGGCACACCGAGATCGCTCTGCAGCTCCTGGAAGATGTTGACGAGGCTGCCCGGCAGGCGGCGCACCTCGGGGGCCACGGCGAAGCTGAGGCCGATCGGCATCCCGGGCGTCGGGTACGGGTCCTGCCCGACGATGAGGACGCGGACGTCGTCGAAGGGCTGCTGGAAGGCGCGCAGGACGTCCGGCCCGGCCGGCAGGTAGGTACGGCCTGCCGCGAGTTCGGCGCGGAGGAAGTCGCCCATGCGGGCGATGCGCTCGGCCACGGGCTCCAGGGCCTTCGCCCAGCCGGGTTCGACGAGTTCATGTAGGGGTCGTGGTGCCACGGGCGATCACTCTACTGGCGTACGCCGGGCGGGAAGCCCCGGCCGGAGAAGGCGCACCGGCGGGCCCTACTCTTCCTCATGATCTTCTGACAGAGTGTCGAGCAGATCCGGCAGCGGCCGCCGGGGGGCGAGAGGGTGAGAGGGGCGCGTCGAGTCCAGTGATCCACGCATTCCGCCGGAGCCATCGCGAGGGCGGGCCCTCTCGTTCCGTGCGTTACGTGCCCGAGGTCCCGGCGCCCGCCGCTCCCCCCGTAGAGCCGTCGCTCCCCGCCGCGCCCGGTGCGCGCCGGCGGCCCGGCCGTCCTGCCGGTGTCCGCCGGGAACCGGCAGTCCCTCCGGGTCCGCCCCGGCCGCCCGGCGATGGACCGAGGCCGCGGCACCGGCCCGCGGACCGGTGCGGGCGGTGACCGGGCGGGGAGCCGGGGAGGGGCCGGCCGGCGGCGCGGTCCCGGCGGGAAGGCCTGCGGCCGCCGCGGACCCCGAGGACGCGGGCGGCTTCCTCGCCGTGGACTCCGGTGGTTCCGGTCTCCGGGTCGTCGCGGGGACCGCCGGGCGCGGAGTGCTGGGCCTGCGGACGTCGCGGGAACCGGTCCGCACCGGTGCGCGGGGGATCGACCCCGGGCACTTCATGGAGCAACTCGTGCCCATGGCCCGGGCGCTGGCGGCCGAGACGGGCGTGCGCCGCCCGCACGCCGTCGTGGTCGGGGCAGCCGGTCTCGCCACCCTCGGTGACGGACTGCGCGACGAGCTGCCCGCCGCCCTCGCCCGTGAGCTGGGCGCCCGGACCGTCGCGCTCGCCGCCGACGCCGTCACCGCCTACGTCGGCGCCCTGGGCGCGCGGCCCGGTGCCGTGGTCGCCGCCGGCACCGGACTGATCGCCGTCGGCACCGACCTGACCCGCTGGCGCCGCGCCGACGGCTGGGGGCACCTGCTCGGCGACTGCGGCGGCGGCGCCTGGATCGGGCGGGCCGGGCTGGAGGCGGCACTGCGCGCCCACGACGGGCGCGACGGCGGCTCCGCCCGGCTGCTCGCCCGGGCCGAGGAACAGTTCGGGCCGGTCTCCGGGCTGCCCGGCGCCCTGTATCCGCGCCCCGACCGCCCGGCCGTCCTCGCCTCCTTCGCGCCCCAGGTGGCCGCCGCCTGCGCGGACGGCGATCCCGTCGCGGCGGACGTGATGCGCGCCGCGGCCCGGCACATGGCCGGCTCCGCCGCCGCGGTGTGCCCGGGCGCGGGCGAGGCCCGGGTCGCCGTCACCGGCGGCCTGCTGAAACTGGGCGACGCCCTCGTCGTGCCCCTGGAGGAGGAGCTGGCCGAACGGCTGCCGCACGCGCGGCGGGTGGTGGCCGAGGGCGATCCGCTGGACGGCTCGGTCCGTCTCGCCACCGGGCTCGCGACGGACTCCCTCACTCTTCCGGAGGACAACGCGATGCTGTGGGTGACGGCCGTGCCGGAAAGCTGACGCCGCCCCGGCGGCCGGCCCGCGCGGCCCGCCCGGGCAGCCGCCGCCCGTGCCCGAAAAGGATGCCCCTGACAGGGTTTTCCGGGCCCCTGCCGGTCGCTCGTCACGACCGGAATCGTGCGGGTGTCACCCTTTCCGTAAGCAACTCATCCGACAAATCCGGACGGATACCGCTCACCTGCACCCTCCCCGAACAGGAGAGCCCAGGAAACCAGTAACATGCGGCGCCATGAGCTCCTCCACTGGGCCCGCGTCCGGCCTGCCAGTACGAATGCCGCGCCCCCGCCAGCCCGGACGGCACCGCCGTCCCGAGCCCCTGGTGGCTCCCGAGGGCGCGCCCGCGCTCGTCCTCGCGGTGCCGGGCACGCCCAGCGGTGCGACGCGCGGTCTCGCCGAGGAGGTCGTGAGCATCGCCCGCTCCGAGCTGCCCGGCCTCAACGCCCTGATCGGGTACCTCGACGGGGACGACGCGGAGTACCCCTCGCTGCGCGCGGTGCTGGCCCACGCCGCCGAGGAGCGTACGGCCCGTTACGAGCTGGCGCTCGTCGCCGGGGCGGACGTGAAGGAGCCCGAGGGCCCCGTCGCCGTCGTCGTGCCGCTGCTGGCGGGCCCGGACAGCGCGCTGCTGCGCCGGATCCGCCAGGCCGTCATGGACAGCCGGGTGGCCGCCGAGCTGACCGATGTGCTGGGCCCGCACCCGCTGCTCGCCGAGGCGCTGCACGTGCGGTTGTCCGAGGCCGGTCTGGCCCGCGCCGACCGGGCCCGTCTGTTCACGGTGGCGACCGCCGCGGACGGCATCGTCCTGGCGTCCGTGGGCGGTGACGAGGCGGCGCAGGCGGCCGGGATCACCGGCATGCTGCTCGCCGCGCGTCTGGCGGTGCCGGTGATGGCGGCCGCCCTGGACCAGGAGGGTTCGATCGCGTCCGTGGCCGAGCAGCTCCGTTCCTCGGGCTCGCAGCAGCTCGCGCTCGCGCCGTACCTGATCGGACCGGAGATCGACGCGTCGCTGATCGAGGCGGCGGCCGAGGAGGCGGGCTGCTCCGCCTCCGAGCCGCTCGGCCCCTACCCGGCGATCGGCAAGCTGGCCCTGGCCAGGTACACGACCGCCCTGGGCATCGCCCCGCAGCAGGCGCCGAGCACGCCGGTGCGCTGACGCGCGGGACGTGCCGAAACGCTTCGGGACGTCCGCGTTCCGGCCGCCACGGCGAAGGGCCCGCTCCCGGACGGGAGCGGGCCCTTCGCCGTGTCCGTCGCGCGGTGGGGCACCGCGGGCCGGAGTCCGGCGCCCGGTGGCGGCCGGGGGCCCGGGCGGCGGCGCGCGGCCCGGAGTCAGTCGAAGATCACGCAGGAGGCCGCCGGCACCTCGAGGGAGCCGCCGCGACGCGGCATCCCGGTAGCGGGGTCGACCGGGAACCAGGTCACGTCCCCGGAGCGCTCGTTCGCCACGTACAGGACGCCGTCCGACTCGGTGATCGCCCGGGGCCAGTGGCCCCCGCAGGGGACCGTTCCGAGCAGCCGCAGGGTCTCCCCCTCGACGGCGAGGACCGACAGGACGTCCTCGCCGCGGGTCGCCGTCCAGACGAAGCGGCCGTCCCGGGAGGCGGCGATGCCCGAGGGGTAGGCGTCGCCCGCGGGGACGCCGGGCAGCACCGGGGTCTCGGCGAGCGGCTGGAGGCTGCCCTCGGCCGCGTCCCACCGGCACACGGTGACGGTCGGGGCGAGTTCGTTGACCACGTAGGCGCGGGTGCCGTCCGGGTGGAACGCCAGGTGCCGCGGCCCCGAGCCGGGCCGCAGGGCGGCCTCCCGGTGCACGGCCAGGACGCCGTCCGTCAGCGTGCACACCCGTACCGAGTCCGTGCCGAGGTCGACGCTGACCGCCCACCGGCCGCTCGGGTCGGGCTGCACCTGGTGGGCGTGCGGGCTCTGCTGGCGCGGGACGTGCGGGCCCGAGCCGGTGTGCTGGAGCACACTGGACACCGCCCCGGCCAGGGTGCCGTCGGCGCGCAGCGGCAGGGCGCTGACGCTGCCGGAGCCGTAGTTCGCGGTCAGGACGTGACCGGCGAACAGGCAGAGGTGGGTGGGGCCGATGCCGTCGACGGGCACCGGCTCCCCGGCGGGCCGGGGCCGCTCCCCGCGCACGCGGTAGGCGGCCACCGCCCCGTCGGCGGTCTCGCTGACCGCGTAGAGCGTCTTCCCGTCCGGCGACAGGGCCAGGTAGGAGGGGTCGGGTACACCGTTCAGGGTGCCCGCAGCGGTGAGCGCGCCGGTCTCCGGAGCGACCGCCGCCGTCACGATCCCCGGGCCCCCGGCCGCCGTGAACGACCCGATGAACGCCCGCCGCTGCCGCCTGCCGCCCTCTGTCACCGCTGTCCCCTCTCGTCCCTGTGCTGTCGGGGGGTGACGGTAGCAGCCGACCCGGCTAGGTCTAGACCAACGCGCGCGTTCCCGCCGCCCGCGCGGCCCGTGCCGCGGGTGGATCCGGCCGCGTACGGTCCGCTCCTCAGGCCCCGACCAGCGGGGAGCCCGATCCCGCCCGCAGCGGCACGGCGAGCTCCGCCAGGGCCCGCTCCAGGCCGTGGAGGTGGGCCAGGGCCGGTTCCGCGGCGGGCTCGCGGCCGGCCTCCCGCGCGGGCACGGCACCGCCTCCGGTGAGCGCCTCGACGGCGGACTCGACACGCCAGCAGGCCGCGGCCAGGCGGGCGTCGTGCGAGGCCACCGGGTCGGCCGCGACGGCGACCAGACCGCGGATCTCCCGGGCGCAGTCGTCGAGCAGGGCGAGCACCCGGCGGGCGCGCCGCTTGCGGCCGAGCGCCGGGTTCAGCGGATGCACCAGCGGGGCGACCGACAGCCGCACCCGGGCCAGCGACTGCTCCAGCTCGGCCACCCGGGACGCGGGGTCGGCCCCCTCGTCGCCGGCGAGGCGCGCGGCGGCCTCGGCGGTGCAGGCGTGGACGCAGCGCAGCGCGCGCTGGATCCAGGCGTCGGTGACGGCGTGGGTGGTCACGGGCAGGACGAGGAGCACGGCGAGCACGGCGCCGAGCGCGCCCACGGCGGTCTCGGCGAGCCGCAGGGCGAGCAGACCGGGGGTGAGGACGCCCAGGAGGCCGTACAGCGATCCGGCGAGCACCGTCACGCACAGCATCATCCAGGTGTACGACACGGCGGCCGTGTAGAAGATGCCGAAGACGCAGACGGCGGCGAGCACGGCCGTGGGCAGCGCGGCGCCCTGCGCGGGCACGGCGACGAGCAGGCCGAGACCGATGCCGAGCACGGTGCCGAGGACCCGCCGGAAGCCGCGGACGAGGGTCTCGCCGCGCGAGGTGGTGTTGACGAAGATCCACCAGGTGGCGCCGACGGCCCAGTACCAGCGCTGCCCGGAGACGAGCTGGCCGACGACGAGCGCGAAGCCGGCGCCGGCGGTCGCCTGGACGGCCTGGCGCGTGGTCACCCGGGCCAGGCCGGTGCCGCCGGGCGGGGCGGGCACCGGGGCGGGCGGGAGGTGCCGCTCGTAGCACCACAGGCCGAAGCGCACCGCGGCGGCGGCGAGCACGGACAGCAGCACCGACGCGAACAGCTCGGGCAGCCGGTCGGTGGTCGCGTGCAGGAACTGCGCCACGAAGTAGGTCATGAAGGCGAAGACGCCGAGGCTGTGTCCGCGCGGTCCCCAGCGGCGGGCGTACACGCCCAGGCCGACGACGGCCAGGAAGGTGAGGTCCCGGGCCACGGGGTGCTCGTGCAGCTCGGCCGCGACCGCGAGCACGGGCAGGCCGACGGCCGGCAGCAGGGCGGTGGTGACCGCCTGTCCGCGGACCGTGGCGTCGGTGACGGTGAAGAGGGCGAGCAGGGCGGCGAGGCCGCCGGTGACGACGCCCTGGAGGGAGTGTCCGGCCAGACCGCAGACGACGACGGCCAGCGCGATGCCGAGGACGGCACGCGTGGCGAAACGCAACCGTGTCCGCCCCGGATCCGGAGCCACGAACACTCTCTTCAGCACTGATTACCGCCCCCTTCGTTCACTGATCACCGACCGGCATGAAAAAGGCGCCGCGGGATCCGCAGCGCCATCGACCCGTCCATATGAGCATCCCGGGCACCACTGGCTCAAGAGCTGACTTTTCCGCTGGTCCATTGGCCCAACCGGTACCGGCCCGGGTCGGCCATGGGCGGGCCAACGGCCCAGGCCGGGTGGCCCGCCCGTCCGGTCGGCGATTGGGCCATTGGTACAGTCGGGCCAAGTCACCGAGGGACGAGGAGACGGGTCACCGTGGCCGTGGACGAGCTGGACACCCGCATCCTGCGGCTGCTGCTGGAGCAGCCGCGCACCAGCGTGCGCGAGTACGCCCGCATCCTGGGCGTGGCGCGCGGCACGGTCCAGGCCCGTCTCGACCGCCTGGAGCGGGACGGCGTCATCACCGGCACGGGCCCCGTCCTCTCCCCCGCCGCGCTCGGCCACCCGGTGCTCGCCTTCGTGCACATCGAGGTCACCCAGGGCCACCTGGACGACGTGGGCGACGCCCTCGCCACGGTGCCCGAGATCGTCGAGGCGTTCTCCATCACCGGCGGCGGGGATCTGCTGACCCGGGTCGTGGCGCGGGACAACGCCCACCTGGAGGACGTGATCCAGAAGCTGATCAGCCTGCCCGGCGTGGTGCGGACCCGCACGGAGGTGGCGCTGCGCGAGCGCGTCCCGCACCGGCTGCTGCCCCTGGTGGAGTCCCTCGGCCGCACCGCCCGGGGCTGATCCGTCGTTCCGGCGCCCGCACGGTCTTTGACATCCTGGGCCCCATGAGCACTCTCGGCGACATTGCGGTCATCTTCGATCTCGACGGAACGCTCGTGGACAGCGAGCCGAACTACTACGAAGCGGGCCGTCAGGTCCTCGCCGATCACGGCGTCCCGGACTTCACCTGGGAGCAGCACGAGGGATACGTCGGCATCAGCACCCGGGAGACGGTCGCCGACTGGAAGCACCGGTACGGCCTGACGGCCTCGGTGGAGGAGCTGGTCGCCGCCAAGAACCGCCGCTACCTGGAGCTGGCCCGCGCCTCGACCCGCGTGTATCCGGAGATGCGGAAGTTCGTCGAGCTGCTGGCGACCGAGCAGGTGCCCATGGCCGTGGCCTCGGGTTCGTCGCCGCGGGCCATCGCGGCGATCCTGGCCGGCACCGGCCTGGACGCGTATCTGCGCACCGTCGTCTCGGCCGACGAGGTCGCCCGTGGCAAGCCGGCGCCCGATGTGTTCCTGGAGGCGGCCCGCCGCCTCGGCGCGCGCCCGGCCGACTGCGTGGTGCTGGAGGACGCCGCCCCGGGTGCCGCCGCGGCGCACGCCGCCGGGATGCGGTGCATCGCGATCCCGTACGTCGCCGCCCAGGCCGACGCCCCGGAGTTCGCCACCGCCGGGCTGCTGCTGCGCGGCGGCCAGCGGGAGTTCACCGCCCGGGCCGCCTACGACTGGCTGGCGCGGCCGGCTCCGTCCTGCTGATCCCGCCGGGGGCGGGCCGCGGCGCCGCCGGACCGCGCGGTGCCGGGTGCGGCCGGGAACCACCGGCGCGGCGGCGGCCTTCGAGGGACGGGTGGCGGAGCTGTGCGGGCGCGAGGCCGCCCGTTCGGCCCGCGCGCCCCGATCCGGCCCGGTCCGAACGGGCGGTCCCGGGACCAACGGCAGGTCGTAGGAGCGGCGGCAGGTCCTACGACCGGCGGCCGCCGCGGCGGCCGCCGCCCTTGGCGGTGCCGCCGGAGCCCCGGCGCGGGTTCCGGCCGGCCGGCTTGCCCGCCCCCGACCGGGTGCCGCCGGTCTTTCCCCCGGACCGCGCCCCGGCCTGCTGCTTGCCCGCCGCGGGCTTGCGCCCGGCGCCGCCCGCGCCGGTGCGCCCGGCCTCCTCCTGCCCCGGTGCCGGCCTGCGGCCCCGGGTGCTGTTGACGGTCCGGCCGCGGACGATGCCGATGAAGTCCTCCACCAGGTCGGTGGTGGCCTCCTGGGGCCAGGACAGCCCGACGCTCGACGTGGGGGCGTCGGTCAGCGGCCGGTGGGTGAGGTCCTTGCGGTGGTGCAGCCGGGCCAGCGACAGCGGGACCACGAGCACACCGATCCCGGCCGCGACCAGCTCGACGGCGTCCGCCGTGGTGGCGGGGCGCTCGAAGGCGGGCCGGCCCGGGAGCCGCTCCCAGTTGAGCACGTCGTCGAGGGGGTGCAGCACGATCTCGTCGGCCAGGTCCTCGACCGACACCTCGTCGGCAGCCGTGACGAGGTGGTCCTTGGGGACCACCACCACCGTCGTCTCGGTGTAGAGCGGGATCGCGCTGAGCACCGTGCGGTCGACGGGCAGCCGTACCAGGCCCGCGTCGGCCCGGCCGTCCAGCAGCACGCCACCGGCCTCGGCGGCGGTCACCTGGGTCAGGGACAGCGGGACGCCGGGCAGCCGCTCGTGCCAGACGCGCACCCACTTGTCGGGCATCACGCCCGGGACGTACGCGAGCCGGAACGAGGCGGGTTCTTCCGAGGCTGTCACCTGGCCAGGTTACCGGGCGTGGTCATCGGTCGCGCACATGCTCGATACCCTGGAGGGCATGACCCAGCACCAGAGCACCCAGACGATGAAGCCCGCGACCGCGGCCAGGAAGCTGGGTGTGTACCTCGAGGCCACACCCGCAGAGTTCCGGGAGGGTGTCGTCTCGCGCGCCGAGCTGAACGCGCTCCAGGCCGACCCGCCCGAGTGGCTGCGGGAGCTGCGCCGCACCGGCCCGCACCCCCGTCCCGTGGTGGCGGCGAAGCTGGGCGTCTCCATCGCCGGGCTGCACCGGGGCGGGATCACCGAGCCCCTCACCACCGAGCAGATCGAGGCGCTGAAGCGGGAGCGTCCCCAGTGGCTGGAGCGGGAGCAGGCGCTCCAGGCGGAGGTCCGCAAGGAGGCGGCGCGCGTCAAGAAGCTGCACGCGGAGCGCGCCCAGTCCTCCTGACCACCGGCGCCGGTGTCACCCTCCCCGTACCGGACACTCGTCGTGCGCAAGCACCCGAGCCGCCCGAGAAGTGGGAGTGGGCGCCGATGAGGTACGACGATCTGGTGCGAACCGTCCAGGAGCAGAGCCGGGCCGTCAGCCGGGACGAGGCCGGACGGACGGTGTCCGCCGTGCTCCGCACCCTGGCCGAGCGTCTGCCCGAGGGACTGGCCGAGCATCTGGCGGCCCAGTTGCCGCACGAGCTGGCCGGGACCGTGCCGCCCGCAGAGGCGCCGGCCGGGGAGAACGGGCACACGCGCGGCACCGGGGAGCGCTTCGGGCTCACCGCGTTCGCCGGCCGGGTGGCCTGGCGGGCGGGTATCACCGAGGAGGCCGCGCTGCAGCGCTCCGCGGTGGTGCTCAACGTGCTGGACGCCTTCGTCTCCCCCGAGGAGATGACCAAGGTGGCCGGGGCCCTGCCCGCGGACATCCGGGAGCTGCTGCCCACGACGCGGGCGGCCGAGAGCGAGGGGTGAGGCGCGGCCCGGGAGGACGGCGTCCGGAGGAACGGCTGCTTCACCCCCGCGCAGCGGGACCGCCGGCGGGGGCGGGCCGTACGTCGAAGCCGCCGCGGCCGTCGAAGCGGACGTCGAGCACGGCGTCGAAGCCGTCCTCACGGGTGGGCCGGCGCAGCCGCCTCAGCGTGGCCCGGACGCCGACGTCCGGGACCCGGTCCCGCCCGGTGCGCGCGGCGTTGCGGCGCAGGGAGCCCGCGAGGTCGGGCGGGAACCAGTAGGCGACGACGGCGGCGCCGTACGCGTGCCCGGCCGCCACCAGCGGGCCCCACTCGTCGGGGGACGGGTTGGTGTTGTCGACCGCCACCGACCGGCCGCCGGCCAGCGCCTCCTCGATCAGCCGCATCTGCCGGGCCTGCTTGCCGCGGGCGCCGCGCGGGAAGCGGTCCTTGCTGACCAGCGTGCAGCGGTCCCGCAGGCGCTGCTCGTAGAAGGTTGGACTTCCCCGAGGCCTGGAGCCCGACCAGGACGGCCACCTCGGCCCCGTCCCGCCGGGCTCCGCCGCTCTCCCCGCCGTGCCCGGCAGCCGCCCCGGTCATCGCGCTCAGCCTTCGGCCTTCTGCTCGGTCAGGCTCCAGGCGTACTGCAGCCAGTCCGCCATGGTGACGGCGGTCAGGCCCGCGCACACCAGACGGGCCGCCCGCGGGGCGGAGGCGTAGGTGCCCACGAGCGCGCCCGCCACCCAGGCGGAGGTGCAGAACGGGCAGGACACCAGATCGCCGACGGCCCGGCGCATCCCGCTGCCCCGGGAGACGTCCATCACCTCGTTGCCCTCGCTGTCGCGCTCGCGGCGGGTGAACGGCGCCCGCAGGAAGCTGGTGACCTTGTCCTTGGTCAGCAGCCGCGACGCCTTGAAGGTCGCCGTGCCCAGCAGCGCCATGTCCCAGGGCGGCACGCCGTCGGGCAGCCGCAGCCCGCGGCGGCGCGCCACCACGGCGAACAGTCCCACTCCCGCCGCGAAGGTCGTCGCCAGCGTGGCGTAACCCGCGAGGGGGGTCTCGTCTTCGTCCTCGTACCGCTGCTCACCGTCCGTCATCGGTGCCTCCTCGCCACGCGCCTGCCGCCGGCCCTGCGCCGGACGGGGCTCGGGTGCCCTCTTCCGGCCCTGGTCATACGCGGCGTCCCGGGGAAAGCACCGGGTGGGGACGGCGACCGGCGCGCCGCCCCCGAGCCGGGTTCTCAGGCCCGCTCCGGTCTGCCGAAGAACTCCGCGTAATCGGACGGCAGTTGGGCCAGCAGATGATCCACCTGGCCGCGGGAGACGGTGTCGGCGACGGTGGACAGCACGGCCCCGGCGTCCCACTCCGCGGTCGTCTGCCGGGCCCCGGTCTGCCGGGCCACCCGCCGCAGGAACTCGTCGTGGCCGAAGGTCTCCGGCCGTCCCCGTTCCAGCCGCAGCGCGTCGTCGAGCGGGGCGGGAAGCTGCGCGGCGAGGTCGCCGGCCTCCTCGGGGCTGATCCGGGAGGCGAGCACCCACAGGACCGCGGAACTGACCTGTTCGGCCTCCTCCTGGCTGCGGTACTCGCCGCGGTCGCGGACCTCGGCGAGGAACTCGTCGAGCCTCATGGCGCCCTCCATCCTTGCGCCGGTGAGCCGGTCCGCGGGCCGGGTTCCCGCCGCCCGGACGGGAGAAACGGGCGGCCGCACCGGCGTGCGCCCGGCGGAATCCGCCGTGCCGGTCCCCGCCGGGACCGGCGGGGGGGGCGGCCCGGGCGGCGGAAGGGCCGCTTCCCGGTCCCCGGGCGAGCAGCCGCCCGCCGGACGGGGAGGGCCACCGGCGGGACGGGCCGCGGGGAGCGCGAACGGCCGGGCGGGGCGGGACCCGGTCGGATCGCCGCCCCCTCGGCCGCCGCTCCGGACCCGGCCGGGTCCAGGGCAGGTCCCGGGCGGGTCAGACGCCCGCCGTTCCCCCCGTCAGCACGCGGTCCGGCCGGATCGGCAGGGCGCGGTGGCGTACGCCGGTCGCGTGCCAGACGGCGTTGGCGATCGCCGCCGCCGCGCCGACGATGCCGACCTCGCCGATGCCCTTGATGCCGACCGGGTCGTCCGGGTCCGTGTCGTCCACCCAGTCCGCCTCGATCCGCGGCACGTCGGCGTGCGTGGCGACGTGGTAGCCCGCGAGGTCGGCGCCGTAGTGGGCGCCGGTGACCCGGTCGCGGACCGCCTCCTCGTGCAGGGCCATGGAGATGCCCCACGTCATGCCGCCGATCAACTGACTGCGGGCGGTGAGCGGGTTGACGATGCGGCCCGCGGCGAAGATGCCGAGCATGCGGCGCACCCGCACCTCGCCGGTGGCGACGTCGACGGCGACCTCGGCGAACTGGGCGCCGAAGGAGTGCCGCTCCTTGCGGGCGAGGGCGCCGATGGCCTCGGTGGTGTCGGAGCGCACCGTGATGCCCTCGGGCGGTATCTCGCCGCTGAGGGCGAGCCGCTCGCGCAGTTCCCGGGCCGCCTCCGTGACCGCCCACGACCAGGAGCGGGTGCCCATCGACCCGCCGGCGATCCAGGCGGACCCGAAGGCGCTGTCGCCGACGCGGACCCGGACCCGCTCCGGTGCCGTCCCGAGCGCGTCGGCGGCGACCAGGGTGAGGGCGGTACGGGCGCCCGTGCCGATGTCCGCGGCGGCGATCCGCACGGTGAAGGTGCCGTCCGCCTCCGCCGTCAGCGCCGCCGTGGAGGCCCCGGCGCCCACCGGGAAGGAGGCGGCGGCGGTGCCGGTGCCGAGCAGCCAGCGGCCGTCGCGGCGCACCCCGGGGCGGGGGTCCCGCTCCGCCCAGCCGAACCGGCGGGCGCCCTCCCGGAAGCAGGCGGCGAGATTGCGGCCGGCGAAGGGCAGCCCGGAGACCGGCCCCGTCTCGGGCTCGTTGCGCAGGCGCAGCTCGATCGGGTCGATGCCGCACTTCTCGGCGAGCTCGTCGAAGGCCGACTCCAGGGCGAAGGAGCCCGGCGCCTCGCCCGGGGCGCGCATCCAGGTCGGCGAGGGCACGTCGAGCCGGACCACCTCCTGGGAGGTGCGGTGGGCCTCGGCGTCGTACAGGACACGGGCCGGACCGGCGCTGGACTCCACGAACTCGTACACGGTGGACGTCTGGTTCCACGACCGGTGCTCCAGCACGCGCAGCCGTCCCCCGGCGTCGGCACCCAGCCGGATCCGCTGGGCGGTGGGGCTGCGGTAGCCGGTGAGCGAGAACACCTGGCGCCGGGTCAGTACGACGCGGACCGGGCGCCCCAGGACGCTCGCGGCCATCGCGGCGGCCACCTGCTGGGCCCGCACGCCCTTGCTGCCGAAACCGCCGCCGACGTGCTCGGAGACCACCCGCACCGCGGAGGGGTCCAGCGCGAACATGGCGGCCAGTTCGCTCTGCACCCAGGTGCTGCCCTGGTTGGAGTCGACGACCTCCAGCCGGCCGCCGTCCCACCGCGCGGTCGCCGCGTGCGGCTCCATCGCGCTGTGGTGCTCCTCCGGAGTGGTGTACTCCTCGTCCACCACGACGGCGGACGCGGCGAGGCCGGCCTCCACGTCGCCCTTCTCCGTCACGGCCGGGGTGTACCCGTCCACCGGGTAGGCATCGGGGCGGGCGGCGGAGAAGGCGATGTCGTGCGGCTCCTCGTCGTACCGCACGGCGAGGGTGTCTGCGGCCTCGCGGGCCTGCTCGGGCGTCTCGGCGACGACCAGCGCCACGGGCCAGCCGGCGTGCGGCACCCGGTCGTGCTGGAAGACAGCGGCGGTCGGGTCGGGAACGCCGAGCATGCCGACGTAGTCGGTGACCAGGCGCGGGGCGTTGCCGTGGTGCAGCACGGCGAGCACGCCCGGCAGGGCGAGCGCCGCGTCGGCGTCGACCGCGCGGATCCGGCCGCGGGCGACGGTGGACAGCACCAGCCAGCCGTGGGCCAGGCCGGTGAAGGGGATCTCCGCCGCGTAGCGGGCGGCGCCGGTGACCTTGTCGCGGCCCTCGACGCGGGTGTGTGCGGTGCCGACGGAGCCCTGCGCGGCGGCCGGCCGGGTCGGGGCGGTGGTCATCGGGCGGCCTCCTCGGCGAGTTCGGTGAGCACGGCCACCGTGAGATTGCGCATGAGGGTCACCTTGTAGGCGTTGTCGGGCAGCGGCCGGGCCGCCGAGAGCTCGGCGTCGGCCGCGGCGGCGAAGGCGTCGGCATCGGCCGGGGCGCCGGTCAGCGCCCGCTCGGCCGCGCGGGCCCGCCACGGCCGCGACGCCACCGCGCCGAAGGCCAGGCGCACCTCGCGTACGACGCCGTCGGCGACGTCGAGCGCGGCGGCGACCGAGCCGATGGCGAACGCGTACGAGGCGCGCTCGCGCACCTTGCGGTAGCGGGACCGGGCGGCGACCGGCGCGGGCGGCAGGGTGACGCCCGTGATCAGCGCGCCCGGCGGCAGGGCGGTCTCCCGGTGCGGGGTGTCACCGACGGGGAGGTAGAAGTCGGCCAGCGGCAACGCGCCCGGCCCGTCGGCGGTCTCGTACGACACCACGGCGTCGAAGGCGGCCAGCGCGACGCCCATGTCCGAGGGGTGGACGGCGACGCAGTGCGCGGAGGCGCCCAGGACGGCGTGGTTGTGGTGCACGCCCTCGATGGCGGGACAGCCGCTGCCCGGGACGCGCTTGTTGCAGGGCTTGGACGCGTCGGTGAAGTAGCCGCAGCGGGTGCGCTGGAGCAGATTGCCGCCGACCGTGGCCATGTTGCGGAGCTGTCCGGAGGCACCGGCCAGCACCGCCTGGGCGAGGGCCGGGTAGCGGCGGCGGACCTCGGGGTGGGCGGCGAGCTCGCTGTTGGTGACGGTGGCGCCGATGCGCAGGCCGCCGTCCCCGGCCGGCTCGATGCGGTCCAGGGGCAGGTCGCGGACGTCGACGAGCCGGGCGGGGCGCTCGACCCCCGTCTTCATGAGGTCGACGAGGTTGGTGCCGCCGCCGAGGAAGCGCGCGTCCGGATCGGCGGCGAGCAGTGCCACGGCGCCGGAGACGTCGGCCGCGCGGTGGTATCCGAACTCCCTCATACGGCGGCCTCCTCGGCACCGGCGGCCCGCGCGACGGCCTGGACGATCGACACGTACGCGCCGCAGCGGCACAGGTTGCCGCTCATCCGCTCCCGTATCTCCTCGGCGGTCAGCTCCGGCACTCCCGCCTCGGGCCGTACGTCGTCGGTGGCGGCGCTGGGCCAGCCCGCCGCGTGCTCCTCGATCACCGCCACGGCCGAGCAGATCTGGCCCGGCGTGCAGTAACCGCACTGGTAGCCGTCGAGGTCGAGGAAGGCCTGCTGCACCGGGTGGAGCCGCTCGCCGTCGGCCAGGCCCTCGATGGTGGTGATCTCGCGGCCCTCGGCGGCCACCGCCAGTTGCAGGCAGGACACCGCCCGGCGGCCGTCGAGCAGGACCGTGCAGGCACCGCACTGCCCCTGGTCGCAGCCTTTTTTGGTGCCGGTCAGGTCCAGGCGCTCGCGCAGGGCGTCGAGGAGGGTGGTGCGGTGGTCGACGGAGAGGGTGTACTTCTCGCCGTTGACCTGGAGGGTGATGGCGCTGTGCGTCGGCGCGGGGGCTGGGCCCATGATCAGCCTTCTTTCCGTATCCGGAACGGGTCGGGGACGGTCCGGGCAAGGGGTCGGGTCGAGTCGGTGGCAGGAAATGGCGCTGTACGGGACGATGACGGGTCGTCCGCGGCCGCTACCGGGCCGGGATCGCGGAGGAGACGGTGAGAGGGTGGGGGGCGCGGTTCCGGCGGCTCACGGCCACCGGCTGCCCGCGCCGGCCGTGTCCGCCGTAGGGTGAAGCACAACCGGACAGTTGTCCGATCACTGGAAACGTAGTGGACAGCTGTCCGCTTAGCAAGGGTCGCGATTCGGCCACGAGCCCGCGAGGAGGACGAGTGCGGCAGCCGAAGGAGAGTTCTCCTCTGCGCTCGGACGCGCAGCGCAACCGCGAGCGCATCCTGGAGGTGGCGCTGGTGGAGCTGACGCGCTGCGCCCAGGCGCCGTTGAGCGCGATCGCCAAGAAGGCGGGCGTCGGACAGGGCACGTTCTACCGGAACTTCCCCAACCGCGAGTCGCTCGTCCTGGAGGTCTACCGGTACGAGATGCAGCAGGTCGCCGACGCGGCGGCGCAGTTGCTGGCGACCCGGGAGCCCGAGCGGGCGCTGCGCGAGTGGATGGACCGCCTGGCCCGTTTCGCCATGACCAAGGCGGGCCTGGCGGACGCGATCCGCCAGGCCACCAGCGCACCGGGCAGCCCCGCCAAGCCCGGGCCCACCCCGGTCGTGGCGGCGGCCGAACTCCTGTTGCGCGCGGGCGAGGAGGCCGGCGTCATCCGTCCCGGCGTGAGCGGCGACGACTTCTTCCTCGCCATCGCCGGCCTGTGGCAGATCGACCCCCGCGAGGACTGGCAGCCGCGCGCCACCCGGCTGCTGGACCTGATCATGGACGGCCTGCGGATGGGGGCGCCCGGCCGCTGACCGGCCGTCCACCGCGCCCCAGGGCCGCCCGTGGGAACACCGCCGCGTCCGGCCCCCGCGCCTTTCGGTCTTGCCCGGCGCCCTTCGGGCCGCACTCCCTGCCGCAGCAGTCTTGACGCGTAAATGACAACGATGGCTTGATGTGTGTGGGAGCGCTCCCAGCCCCTTTCGGAGAAGGGACCACCATGCGCAGGACCCACCCCGCACGCTCAGCGATCCTCATCGTTCTCGGCCTGCTGGCCACCTTGCTCCTGCCCCTCGGGACGGTGCTCGCCCCGGGCGCGGCGGCGGCACCGGCGGCGGACCCGGTGCGCATCATGCCGCTGGGCGACTCGATCACCGGCTCGCCGGGCTGCTGGCGGGCGGTGCTGTGGAACCGGCTGCAGAGCACCGGTTACACCGGCATCGACTTCGTCGGCACCCTCGGCCCCCAGGGCTGCGGACAGGCGTACGACGGTGACAACGAGGGTCACGGCGGCGAGCTGGTGACCCGGGTGGCCGACGGCAACCTGCTGCCGGCCCGGCTCGCCGCGACGCGGCCCGACATCGTTGTCATGCACTTCGGGACGAACGACGTCTGGAGCAATGTCTCCCCGGACCGCATCCTCGCCGCCTACACCAGGCTCGTCGAGCAGATGCGGGCCTCCCGCCCGGACATGAGGATCCTCGTCGCCCAGCTCATCCCCATGAACCCCGCCACCTGCGCGGAGTGCGCCCAGCGCGTCGTCGCGCTGAACGCGCGCATCCCCGGCTGGGCCCGGGCGACGAGCACCGAGGACTCGCCGGTGACCGTCGTCGACCAGTGGACCGGCTTCAGCACGGCCACCGACACCTACGACGGCGTGCACCCCAACGCCTCGGGCGACGCCAAGATCGCCGCCCGCTGGTACCCGGCCCTGGCCGCGCTGCTCGACGCGGGGGTACCGGGCGGCGGCCCCGGGGAACCCGGTGAGCCGGGCGGCGGGCCCGCCTGCGCCACGGCCTTCCGGGCCGTCTCCGCCTGGCAGGGCGGCTACCAGGGCGAGGTCACGGTGACCAACACCTCCACCACCCCCGTCTCCGGCTGGACCGCCACCGTCGCGCCGTCCGCCGGCGCGCGGGTCACACAGGTCTGGAACGGCAGCCTCACCACGGCCGCCGACGGAACGGCCACGGTCGCCAGTACCGCCTGGAACGGCACGCTCGCACCGGGGGCGAGCACCACCTTCGGCTTCATCGCCACCACCCCGGACACGGCCGCGACGCCCTCGGCGACCGTCGGCTGCACGGCACGCGCCGCCGCTTCCTGACACCTCCCCCGCCCCACTCCGCCGGGGTGGGGCGCGCACGCCACTTCCCTGGAGCCGCCATGAGATCCCCCACCGCCACCGTCCCCCGCCTGGCCGCCGTCATGGCCGCCGTGCTGGGGCTCCTCCTGCCCCTGCTCGCCCTCGTCACCCCGGCCCACGCGGCGCCCACCGGCTTCCGCGTCGAGAACGGCCGTCTGCTGGAGGCGTCCGGGAACGACTTCGTGATGCGCGGCGTCAACCACGCCCACACCTGGTACCCGGACCGGATCGGCTCCCTGGCCCACATCAAGGCCAAGGGCGCCAACACCGTCCGGGTGGTCCTCTCCAGCGGTGACCGCTGGACCCGCAACGACGCCGCGGACGTGGCGAACGTCGTCGGCCAGTGCAAGCAGAACCGCCTGATCTGCGTCCTGGAGGTGCACGACACCACCGGCTACGGCGAGCAGAGCGGGGCCGTCTCGCTCTCCCGCGCCGCCGACTACTGGATCAGCGTGCGCAGCGCCCTGACGGGACAGGAGGACTACGTCATCGTCAACATCGGCAACGAGCCGTTCGGCAACACCACCTACGCGAACTGGACCGCCGAGACCAAGGCGGCCGTCCAGAAGCTGCGCGACGCCGGATTCGACCACACGATCATGGTGGACGCGCCCAACTGGGGCCAGGACTGGGCGTTCACCATGCGCGACAACGCCGCCTCGGTGTTCGCGGCCGACCCGGACCGCAACACGGTCTTCTCCATCCACATGTACGGCGTCTTTGACACCGCGGCCGAGGTCGGCGACTACCTCAACCGCTTCGTCGCCGCGAAGCTGCCCGTCGTGGTCGGCGAGTTCGGGCACGACCACTCCGACGGCAACCCCGACGAGGACGCCATCCTGTCGGTGACGCAGCAGCTCGGCCTCGGCTACCTCGGCTGGTCCTGGAGCGGCAACGGCGGCGGGGTCGAGTACCTGGACATGGTGACGAACTTCGACCCGAACCAGCTCACCTCGTGGGGCCAGCGGCTCTTCAACGGCCCGAACGGCATCGCCGCCACGGCCGAGGAGGCCGCCGTCTACTCCTCCTCCGGTGGCGACACCACCCCACCGACCGCCCCCGGCACCCCGGCCGCCTCTGCGGTGACGTCCTCGTCCGTCACCCTGTCCTGGTCCGCCGCCACCGACGCCCGGGGCGTCACCGGTTACGACGTCGTCCGGATCGGCGGCGGCGCGGAGACCGTCGTCGCCGGCACCACGGGCACCTCCGCCACCGTCACCGGCCTGACGCCGGCCACGTCGTACACCTTCGCCGTGTACGCCCGCGACGCCGCCGGCAACCGCTCCCCGCGGTCCGGCACGGTGACGGTGACCACCTCCTCCTCCGGCGGTTCACCGGCCGCGTGCGGCGTCACCTACAAGGTCACGGGCCAGTGGCCCGGCGGCTTCCAGGGCGAGGTCGTGCTGCGCAACACCGGCACCTCGGCGGTCAACGGCTGGACCCTGCGCTGGACCTTCCCCGACAGCCAGCGCGTGACCAACCTGTGGGGCGGTACGGCGGCGCAGGAGGGCGCGGAGGTCACCGTCACGTCCGCCCCGTACACAGCGTCCATCCCCGCGGCGGGCTCCGTCACCCTCGGCTTCACGGCCTCCCGGGGGACCGCGAACCCCATCCCCACCGCGTTCGCCCTGAACGGTGCCGCCTGCACCGTGGGCTGACGTCCGGCGGCCCCGGCCTCACACCGGGCCGGGGCCCGTCCCGCCCTGGAGGCGTTCCAGATCGGAGGGACGGACCTGGATGACCACCAGCGCGATCAGCGCGGCGCCCACCGTGAAGATCGCCGCCATGACGAAGGCGGCCGACACCCCCGCGGTGAGGACCTCGTCGGCCCAGCGCCCGGGCAGTTCCCCCGTGCGCTGGTACCGCAGGCGCTCGGCCGGGGACGCCTCGGCCAGGAAGCGGGGGATCTGTCTGCGGGCCTCGGTGTCGCCGGCCGTGCCGAACATCGTGACCAGGATGGACAGTCCGAGCGAGCCGCCGACCTGCTGCGTGACGTTGAGCAGTCCGGAGGCGGCGCCGGTCTCCCGGCTCGGGACGCCGGACAGTGCCATGAGGGTGAGCGACACGAACTCCATGCCCATGCCCAGGCCGAAGACCAGCAGGGGGCCGAGGACACTGCCCGCGTAGGTGGAGTGGACGTCGGTCAGGGTCAGCCAGGCCAGCCCCGCCGCCGCGAGGACGCCGCCCGCGACCATGAAGGGCTTGGGGCCGTACCGGGGCAGGAACCTCGAGGCCAGCCCGGCGCCGACCGCGATGACCGCGCTGACCGGCAGGAAGGCGAGCCCGGCCCGCAGGGGGCTGAAGTCCAGCACGTTCTGCACGAAGAGCGTGAGGAAGAAGAACAGGCCGAGCATCGCGGCGGCCAGGCAGAGCATGATGCCGTAGGTGCCCGCCCGGTTGCGGTCGGCGAACATGTGCAGCGGGGTGATCGGCTGTCCGGAGCGCCGCTCGGTCACGACGAACACCGCGAGCACGACGACGGCCGCGGCGAACGCGGTCAGCGTGAGGCCGTCCCGCCAGCCGTCCTGCCCGGCCCTGATGAAGCCGTACACCAGCAGTGCCATGCCCACGGTGGAGGTCAGCGCGCCGGTGAGGTCGAAGTGCCCCGGATGACGGGCGGACTCCCTGATCCAGCGGGGCGTGGCGAGGGCGACCAGCAGCCCGACGGGGACGTTGACGAACAGCACCCACCGCCAGTTCAGCCACTCCACCAGCACGCCGCCCGCCAGCAGGCCGATCGCGCCGCCGCCCGCCGAGACGGCGGCGAAGACCCCGAACGCCCGGTTGCGTTCGGGGCCTTCGCGGAACGTCGTGCCGATCAGGGCGAGGGCGGTGGGGGAGGCGATGGCGCCGCCGATGCCCTGCAGGGCCCGGGCGGCGAGGAGTTGGCCGCCGTTCTGGGCGAACCCGCCGAGCAGGGAGGCGAGGACGAAGAGCAGCACCCCGAAGACGAACACCCGCCGTCTGCCGAGGATGTCACCGGCCCGGCCGCCCAGCAGCAGCAGTCCGCCGAAGGTGAGCGTGTAGGCGTTGACCACCCACGACAGGCCGGTGGTGGAGAAGTCCAGCGAGCGCTGGATGTCCGGCAGTGCGATGTTCACGATGGTGATGTCGAGGACCACCATCAGTTGGCAGGACGCGATGACCAGCAGTGCCATCGCGTTTCCGTCACCGCCGCCTTCCCGGGCGGTGGCGGACGGCGCGGAGGTGGATCGGGGGCTGCTGCTCATGGCGTTCGCGCTCGCACAGGGACGGGCCCTCCGGAGGGGACGGTGAACGGCTGTGCAACGGCGGTGAACGGCTGCGGACACCGCGCGGTCACCGTTCGACCGTACGCCCGTGTCCGGGCGGTCACCAGTCGATCAGCGCGGCCGTGGCGCCGGCCGCGGCACGGACTGCCGGGGCCCGCGGCGGTGACGCGGACCGCCGTTTCCGCCGACCCGGACCTCGCCCCGCCCGGACGCGCGTGGGTCCTCACCCTCCGGGCGTGCCCGGTCCTCACCCTCCGGGCGTGCCCGGTCCTCACCCTCCGGGCGTGCCCGGTCCTCACCCTCCGGGCGTGCCCGGTCCTCACCCTCCGGGCGTGCCTGGTCCTCTCCTTCCGGACGCGCGTGGTCCTTTCCTTCCGGACGCGCGTGGTGTCACCTTCCGGACGCGCCGGGTGCGCACGACGCCTCGGCCCGGGCGCGCGGGCCCTGGGCCGCGGCGGCCGGGCCGGGCCCGGACTCGCCGGGCCGGCCGCGGAAGCGGTACCGGCGTTCGGGCCGGCCGGCCGCGCCGTACCGCAGCGAGACGTCGGCGTCGCCGACGGTGTGGAAGTGCTCCAGGTAGCGGCGGGCACTGACCCGTGAGAGGCCGGTGAGGGCCGCGCACTCGCTGGCGGACAGGGAGCCGTCGGCGTCCCGCAGCACCCGTTCGACCAGGGCGGCGGTCTCCGCGCTCATACCCTTGGGCAGCGCCGGGACCGGCGGGGCCGGGGCCGGCGCGCCGGCCAGGACGCGGTCGACGTCGGCCTGGCTGCGCACCACCGCCTCGCGCAGCCGGCCCCGCTGGGCCGCGTAGCGCTCCAGGCGGGCACGCAGGTCGTCGAACTCGAACGGCTTGAGCAGGTAGTCCACGACGCCGTGCCGGACGGCACCGCGCACCGCGTCCGCCTCCCGGGCGGCGCTGACCACCATGACGTCGCAGTCGTGCCCGGCGGCCCGCAGCCGGGGGATGACGTCCAGGCCGAAGGTGTCGGGCAGGTAGAGGTCGAGCAGCACCAGGTCGGGGCGGAGTTCGTCGGCGGCGGCGAGGGCCTGCTCGCCGGTGCCCGCGACACCGGCGACGCGGAAGGGGGCGACCCGCTCGACGAACGCGCGGTGGACCCGGGCCACCATGAAGTCGTCGTCGACGACGAGCACGTCGATCGCACCGGCCGCACCGCACCGGCCGCCCGTGGTCCGGGTCTCCTGCGTGCTGGTCATCGGTCCGCTCCTCCCGCTCCTTCCACCGCCGCGCCGGCCTTCCGGTCCGGCGCCGGGGCGGACGGCCGGTGTGCCGGACCGCCCATGATGGCGCCCACCTGCGGGGAAGGAAAGGGATACCGGGCGCCGCCCGGTCAACCGTGACCTCAATGACCACAACCTCCATTGGTTCCGCAAGGCAGACAGCCCACGGGCGGGCGGGCACCATGTGGCCCTCCCCTGCCCCACGGGGCTCCCCTCACCGACCGACCCGACCGACAGGTGGTGGCACTCGTGCGCCTGCGCACCCCCCTCGCCCTGCTCGGGGCCGCCGTGCTCGTCCTGGTGGGACCGCCGCTGCTCTCCGCCGGCGGCGGCACCGAGACCGGCACGCGGATCCCGGGCCTGCGCCTCATGGTCCCCAACACACCCGGCGGCGGCTACGACATCACGGCCCGTACGGCCGCGAAGGACGCCGAGGACGCCGGGCTGACCCACAACATCGAGGTGTTCAACCTGCCCGGGGCCGGCGGCACGGTCGGCCTGAGCCGGCTGGTGAGCGAGCACGGCAACGGCAGGCTGGCGATGTCGATGGGGCTCGGCGTCGTCGGCGCCGTCCGCTCCAACCACGCGCCCAGGACACTCGCCGACACCACCCCGATCGCCCGGCTCACCGAGGAGCAGGACGTCGTGGTCGTCGGCAAGGACTCCCCGTACCGGACGATCGACGAGCTGATCGGCGCCTGGCGGAAGAACCCCGGCAAACTCCCGGTGGGCGGTGGCTCCTCCCCCGGCGGACCGGACCACCTGGCGCCGATGCTGATGGCGCGGGCCGCCGGCATCTCCCCCAAGGCGGTCAACTACATCCCCTTCGACGGCGGTGGCGAGCTGCTCGCCTCGATCCTGGGCGGCAAGGTCGCCTTCGGTGTCTCCGGGGTCGGCGAGTACCTGGACCAGATCAGGGCCGGCGAGCTGCGGGTCCTGGCCGTCACCGGCCCAGAGCGGGTGCCCGAGCTGAAGGACGCGCCCACGCTCAAGGAGTCCGGCTACGCCGTGGAGTTCACCAACTGGCGCGGCCTCGTCGCCCCGCCCGGCCTGTCCGGCGCCGAGCGGGACAAGCTCATCCGCCTGGCCGAGGAGCTGCACGACTCGCCCCAGTGGCGGCGGTCCCTGGAGAAGAACGGCTGGGACGACGCCTTCCTGGCCGGGGAGAGGTTCGGCGCGTTCCTGGACGCCCAGGACGAGCGCGTGGTGTCGGTACTGAAGGAGCTGGGACTGTGACGACGGAGACGGACCAGGCGCCGGGCAGGGCGGCCGGGCGGCGCGCGTGGCTGCGCGACCACTCCGAACTCGGCGTGTGCGCCCTGCTGCTGGCGCTCGGTGTGCTCGTCCTGGCCGACGCGCTGACGATGGACGTCGACATCGCCCAGCGCGGTCCGGTCGGGCCCAGGACGGTACCGGTCGCCGTCGGTGCCGGACTGCTCGTCATCGCCGCCCTGCTGGCCGTCGACGTCCTGCGCGGCGGCCGGGGCCGGGCGGAGGGCGGGGAGGACGTCGATCTGTCGGAGCCCGCCGACTGGCGCACCGTGCTGCTGCTGTCGGGGATCTTCCTGGGCGCGGCCGTCCTCATCGAACCGGCCGGCTTCCCCGTCGCGGGCGCCCTGCTCTTCTGGGGCGCGGCCTTCGCGCTCGGCAGCCGCCGCGTCGACCGCGACCCGCTGATCGCGGCCGTCCTGTCCCTGATCACCTACGCCGTCTTCGACAAGCTGCTCGGGGTGCCGCTGCCCGGCGGCCCGCTGATGGGAGTGCTGTGACATGAACGCCCTCACCTCCCTCCTGGACGGCTTCGGCACGGCCCTCACCCCGCTCAACCTGCTGTGGGCCGCCCTCGGCGTGCTGCTCGGCACGGCGATCGGCGTCCTGCCGGGCATCGGCCCCGCGATGGCGGTCGCGCTGCTGCTGCCGGTGACGTACGGGCTCGACCCGACCGGCGCGTTCATCATGTTCGCGGGCATCTACTACGGCGCGATGTTCGGCGGCTCGACCACCTCGATCCTGCTCAACACCCCCGGCGAGAGCGCCGCCGTCGTCGCGGCCATGGAGGGCAACCCCATGGCCAAGGCGGGGCGGGGCGCCCAGGCGCTCGCGGCGGCGGCCATCGGCCACTTCGCGGGCGGCATGGTCGGCACGATCCTGCTGGTGGCGCTGGCGCCGGCGGTCGCGGAGCTGGCGGTGGACATCGGCGCGCCGGACTACTTCGCCCTCATGGTGCTGGCGTTCATCGCGGTGACGTCCGTGCTGGGCTCCTCCCGCGTCCGCGGCCTGGCCTCCCTGCTGATCGGCCTGACCATCGGTCTGGTGGGGCTGGACCAGATGACCGGGCAGCAGCGCCTGACCTTCGGCTCCCTGCAACTGGCGGACGGCATCGACGTGGTGATCGTGGCGGTCGGTCTCTTCGCGATCGGCGAGGCCCTGTGGGTCGCCGCCCATCTGCGGCGCCGGCCGGCCGAGCCGATCCCGGTGGGCAGGCCGTGGCTGGGGCGCGGCGATGTGCGGCGGACGTGGAAGTCCTGGCTGCGGGGGCCGTTCATCGGCTTCCCGTTCGGCGCGATCCCGGCGGGCGGCGCCGAGATCCCCACCTTCCTGTCGTACGTCGTGGAGAAGCGCCTGTCGAAACAGAAGGACGAGTGGGGCAAGGGCGCGATCGAGGGTGTCGCGGGCCCGGAGTCGGCGGCGTCGGCCTCGGCGGCGGGCACCCTGGTCTCCATGCTGACCCTGGGCCTGCCGACCACGGCGGTCGCGGCGGTGATGCTGGCCGCCTTCCAGCAGTACGGCATCCAGCCGGGGCCCCTGCTGTTCGAGCGGGAGCCCGATCTGGTGTGGGGGCTGATCGCCTCCCTCTTCGTCGGCATGGTGCTGCTGCTGGCGCTGAACCTGCCGCTGGCGCCCCTGTGGGCCAGGCTGCTGCGCATCCCGCGCCCCTACCTCTACGCGGGGATCCTCTTCTTCGCCGCCGTCGGCGCCTACGCGGTGGGCGGGGAGGTCGTCGATCTGGTGATCCTGCTGGTCATCGGCCTGATCGGCTTCGGCATGCGCCGCTACGGCCTGCCGGTTCTGCCCGCCGTCATCGGCGTCATCCTCGGCCCGGGCGCGGAGCAGCAGTTGCGGCGCGCCCTCCAGATCAGCGACGGCAGCGTCACAGGGCTGGTCGACACACCGTTCGCGGTGACGGTGTACGCGGTGATCGCGCTGCTGCTGGCCTGGCCGCTGGTGAAGCGGGCGGTACGGCGCGGACGCACCGCCGCCTGAGGCCCCGGGCGCCCGGGATCGGACCGCCCGGGGCGGCACGGGGGACGGCCCGGGGCAGCCCGGGCGGGACGGCCCGGGGCGGCCGCGGGTGGAGGCGGCACCCGGGGTGGGCGGAGGCGAGGGTGCCGCGGCCGGCGCCCCGCCCGGTCATACGGCGGAGCCGCACCGCTCCCGGGGGCTCTCGGCCGCCCCGTGCGCCGGCTCGCCTCCCAGGGCTCCCGGGGCCGTCCGAGCTTCCGGAGCTCCCGGAACTTCCAGGACTTCCGAAGCCTCCTGGCCCTCCTGGTCCTCCCGGTCCGCCTGGTCCGCCTGGTCCTCCCGGGCTTCGAGGAAGGCGGCATCCCTGAAGGCCCGCAGCGCCTGCTTGCGGCTGACGTCCAGCCGGCTCAGAACCTCTTCCTTCACCAGCCCCGCGGCCCGCAGTTCCACGCACCGCCGCGCCAGCTCCAGCCGCTCGGGCTGGTCGTGGGGGGCCTCGTAGAAGAGCCCGTCCTTCAGCAGCTCGTCGACGGTGTCGGCGGACCGGCCCATGACCCGCGCGATCTCTGCCCGGGCCAGCCCCGATCTCTTGAGGCCGACGGCCCGCGCCGCGTCACGGCGGCGTCCGCTCTGCAGGTCCTCCGCCCGCCGGGCGGAGATCCCGGCGGCCTGGCGAGCCCGGGCCAGGGCGTTCTCCGCCTGCTTGGGGGTCAGGCCGAGTACGGCGGCGACGTCCGAGACGCTCCGGCCCTCGCTCTGGAGCCGCAGCGCCCGTTCGTCCTGCCGCCGGCGCAGCAGACGCGCCTGTTCGCGCTCCCGCTCCCGCCTCCTGCCGATCTCGTTCCTGAACTCGCCGAGCAGGGCGGCCTTGACGGAACGGGCCAGGCGCAGGCGCTCCCGCTCACGTCGGGTCTCCTCGCGCATCCGCTCACGGACGAAGTAGCCGTACCAGAACGGCATCCGTTCGGTCAGGTCCCCGTCGCCCGGCGCGCCCCACCGGAACGCGGGGTGCTGCGCGCGCCTCTTCCACATCGCCTTCAGCACGGACTCGTCGGGGCTGTAGCCCCCGTCCTCGCACAGCAGGGAACGCTGGGGCGCGGTCAGTTCGGCCATCGCCTTCTCCCACGCGGTGCGCAGCCCCGCCGCCTCCGCCAGGGCCAGCAGGGACTCCCAGTCCCACGCGGGCACGGTGAGGCCGATGCGGCCCCGTTCGCCCTCGCCCCAGCGGTTCGTCTCCGCCCTGACGTACAGGGCGTAACCGGCGGCGTTCCAGGCCCGTACGACGTCGTGCCACATCTTCGCCGAGGTCGCGGGCAGGTAGGCGGCCCGCCGCCCGTCCAGGTCGAGAGCGACCGCCCGCGCGTCCCACCGGTTGTGCGGCTCGGGCACGAGCTCGGCCTCGACCGTCCGCCCCGCGCCGACCGCGCTCAGCGTCTCCTGGTGGTGCCAGGTCCCCGAGGCGTAGTACTCCCCGGTGGCCCGGCAGTAGTCGTCGAGCAGTACGCGCCCGGCGGGCCTGACGTACTCCCCCGGTCGACGGGTATGGCTTCCCACGGCGCCCCGGCTCCTCCCCGCATGGCTCGCACACACCGCTCGAAGCCGGCTGCCACCGGGCCCCGAGGGGTGCCCCGCCCGGTGGGACGGGTACCGACGGACGCCTCCGACCTGCGGGAATCGCGATGATCATACGCGGCGGCGGCCACCGGTTCCCGCACGGACGGCGCTGCCGGTCCGTGACCATCCGCAGTCCACCCCACCGGTCGCCACGGTGCACCGGACCGCGCCTGACCCGGAACGACCGCGATCCGCAGGACGACACCGCCGGTTGGTCCCCGCTCAGGGATCACGGCGTCCTTGCCGGCCGCCCGGTCAGGAGGGGGCCGAACTCCCCGTGACGGCCGGTCTCCAAATCACCTCCGACCCCCTTCGAGGAAGCAGCCGAGAAGGCCTCGATCGAGCGCGTCGACGAGGGGAGCCACAAGAAGAGGCGCCCAGTGCGCGACGCCCGTGGATGGACATGCCGACGAGCACCGAATCCGCCCTGGCCCGTCGGGCTAAAATGATCCCTTCCTCCACTCCGCTCCGTGCTGCTGAGCCGAAGCACCGGCAGGAGTCGTGAGGTCAGGTCGCACGTCACGACTACGTGGGGGGGGTCCATTGGGGCGAGCGAGGGGGCGGCCGCCCACGGTGGTGGTACTCACTGCCCTGCGGGTGGAACACGAGGCGGTACATCGCCATCTGACGGATGTCCGTGAAGTGGAACTGCCGCAGGGGACTCTGCTCGACGTCGGCCGGATACCCGGACTCGACTGGGAAGTGGCGCTGGCCGAGACGGGTCCCACCAACACCCGTGCAGCGCTGATCACACAGCCCACGATCGAGTACTTCGACGCTGACGCGCTGCTCTTCGTCGGCGTCGCCGGTGCGATCAAGGACGACGTCCGTCTCGGTGACGTCGTCGTCGCCCGGAAGGTCTACGGCTACCACGGGGGCCGCGAGAGCACGGACGGGTTCCAGGCCCGGCCCGACGTCTGGGAACCGACCTATCCGATGAGCCAGTTGGTGCTCTCCGCTCGCCGGAACGACCCGTGGGTCTTCCTCCCGCCGGATACCCGGCCCGCCTCCCTTCCCCGCATTCACTTCGAGCCGATCGCGTCGGGCGATGTGTTGATCGGCTCGCGTGGCTCCGAGACCGCCCGCCGTATCCGCAGCCACTACAACGATGCCGTGGCCGTCGACATGGAGAGTCACGGCGTCGCTCATGCGGCCAGGATGCACAGCGCGGTGCGCATGCTCTCGATCCGCGGCATCAGCGACTCCGCCGGCCCCGGCAAGGCCGCGTCCGACGCCGCCGGTTCCCAGCAGACGGCAGCACGCCATGCTGCGGCCTTCGCCCTGCGGGTGCTGCGTGACCTGCGACCTGCCGGGCGGCCGGCCCGGGAGCGACCCCCAGGACCCGCTGTCCTCCTGGTGTCCGGACCCGACCGCGGCCCGGCAGCCGAAGCCTGGGACAGGCAGCCCGTCGTCGACGTCGGAGGACGCGAGTACCTGCTGTACAAGGGCCCCGGGGACCTCCTCCATGAGTCGCGGGACGGTGACGTGGTCCGTCGGCAGGCGGTGGCACGTGTGGCCGGCCAGGGTACGCGCGGTTCGTACGCATGGCTGCGCCAGGTCGAGTGGATACGGCCTCTCGCCGGGCACGGTGGCACCGACCCTCTGGCCGCCCTGGAGCAGGAAGCCCGGCTCTGCCGCGCCTTCGGCGGACCCGGCGTCGTCCATCTGGCCCGGGACGGGAACACCGCCACTCTCGCCCTGGCCTGGCCGGCCGACCCGAAGCTCGGCTCCCCCCTGAAGACCCTGTACGAGCTGCTGCCCGAACCGCCTGCGCCGACGACCCCGCTCCGACTGTGGTCGATCGTGAAAGGGCTCGCCGAAGTGGCCACCGTCCTCGAACGGATGGGCAATGAGAATCTCTCGCACCGGGCACTGCGACCGACCGCGATCATCATGGGCCCGCCGCGGATGGTCCTGCGGGACCTCGGCCTGGCCGCCCTGCCGCCACGGTCCGGCGAGAACCCCGGTCCTTACCAGGCTCCCGAGCAGCGGTACGGTTCCGGCGACCGTCCCGGACCCGCCACCGACGTCTACCAGTTGGGAGCGTTGCTGTATCGCGCGTTGACCGGCCGAGAGCCCGGCCCCGGAACTTTCGGGCTGCCTCCCTCCGCCATTGCGCGCTCCGCGCCGGACAGTCTCGTCCGCCTGGTCGCCGGTGCCCTCCGGCAGAAGCCGGGCGAGCGCCCGCGCATGCGTACGTTCCGTTTGACCCTGCTCTCCGTCGCCCGGGAGCTGGCCTTCGTTCCGCCACCCCAACGCTGAGGAACGCCGATGTCCGCCGTCACCGTCGTCCTGCGTGCTCCGCTGGTGCTCGTCCCGGGACTCAAACTGGACGAGCAGCTCCGTACCAAGTCGCTCTCCAGTGCTGGGCTGCCGCCCGACGTCGCGCAGATCGTCCACGATCTGAATCAGCTCCAGGGCGGTGTCGCCGTCAGTCTCAGTCCCGGCAACAGCAAGTACAAACCGTCCTTGCTGGTTCATACACGCGCGTACCGGCTCCGTCTCGAGGCAACGAAGCGAGGTACCGGCTACTTCATCAAGCACATCGATCCTCTGCGCCTCGCCGATCACGCACGCCTCGCCCGGTCCTACCTGCTGGTCCGCCCGCCCGCTTGGCAGATGGTGTTCGAACTGAAGGCGGTGCCCGAGGGCTCCGACGCCCAGTGGCAGGCTCTTGCCGATGCCTGGCAGAGTCTCAGCCGTACACCGTCGCGGCGGCCGGACACCGCGTCCGTCAGCGAAGCCCAGTCGGAGTTCCTCGACGCAGTGGAACGGCTGATCGACGTGACCGAGGAGTACGCCACCCGCGAAGAGCGCGAGGCCGCCCCCTTCCCGTACGGGAGCCTGACGACCACCGGTGGCAGGCGCAGCAGCACCCCTCAGTCGATGTACGAGTTCCGGCTCATCGGGCCGGCACTGCCACCGGCCGGCGCTTTCGTGCGTGTCCAGGGGGACACGGAGACCCGTGGCAGGGTGAGACGCGTGACGGAAGGTACCGTCACGGTCTGCTTCGACCAGCCTGTGTCGTGGGAACGGCTCCCGGAGCGCGGAGCACTGGAACTCGTCCCGAGCAACGTGGTCTTCAGCAAGCAGCGGCAGGCCGTGGCGAGTCTCCGTACGGGGGACGCCGGCAATCCCCACCTGCTGCCGGCCGTGGTGGAGCACCGTGTACGCGGTATCCCGGCGACGGCCGCACAACCGCAGGAAAGCCTCGACCCCGAACAGCTCGACGCTTTCCGCAAGGCACTGACCACCGAGGACCTGCTGGTGGTGCTCGGTCCGCCCGGTACCGGCAAGACGCGGACCATCACCGAGATCGCCCACACCACCGCGATCACGGCCGGCGCTGGCGGTGGCAGGGTTCTCGTCACCTCCCACACCAACCGTGCCGTGGACAACGTGCTCGCCCGGCTGCCGAGTGATCTCGTGGTGATCCGGGTCGGGGACGAGAGCAAGGTCCATGCCGATGTCAGACCTCTTCTTCTGGAAGAGCAGTCGGAGAACCTGTCGGAGGGGATCCGGCATGCCATGGCCCACCGGACGCGGGCCTACCGAGAGGCGGAAGCCGCTGCGGACTGGACGGCGGAACTCGCGTCCCGGCTCGATCAGGTCGACGACCTCGCGCGCAGTGAGAAGGCCGAGGCCCTGCGCCTGCAAGGCGCGATCCAAGCCGCCGCCGCACCGGCTCGCAAGCGGCTGGAAGCGCTCCGGCACGAGGAAGACGAACGAGATGCGACCCACCGGGCACTGGTCGACCGGGCGTCGCGGCTGCAGACGAAGGTGGAGTCCGAGCAGCAGCGCTCCAACCGTCTGCTGACCGGTCGGCTGCACCGCTCCAGGGCCCGCCGCGCAGAGGCGGAGCTCACCGCGGTGCGAGCCGAGATACACCGGCTGGAGGCTCTCGGCCTCGAGCTGCGCCGGCAGGCCGAGACAGCGCAGGGCGAGGCGGACCGCGCGGTACGCGAGGACCCCGCGGTCAGATCGGCCTCGGTCGCCCGCCAGTCCGCGCAGCGTCGGCTCGACGAGGGCCTTCGATCCGCCTACGAAGCCGCCTACGTGGCTGTCCAGGCGCTGGGCACGGTCGTACCGGGCGAATCCGCACCCACTCCGCTGCGCGATCCGGCCGAGGCGACCGCCGCACTGCACGCGCTCCGTCGACGTCTGGAGGCGTGGCTGCCCATCCTCTCCGCACGCCAGGAACTCACCAGGCAGTGGCAGACGGCCGTGGGCCAGGACCCGGGCCAGTTGGTGCCCGAACTCATCCGGTACGCCCAGGTGGTCGGCGCCACCTGCATCGGAGCCGCGTCCCGGCCCGAGTTGTCAGGTGTCGACTTCGACTTGGGCATCGTCGACGAAGCGGGCCAGATCGGCGTCGCGGACGCGCTGGTTCCTTTGACCCGGGTACGCCGCGGTGTACTGGTCGGCGACGACCGGCAACTGCCGCCCTTTCTCGATACCGAAGTCGCCGACTGGGCCCAGGCGACAGGCGACCCCGTTCTGCTGCGGCTGACGTCACAGAGCGCCTTGGAGCAGCTACGTGCCGGACTGCCCTCCTCACACATCGTGCAACTGACCCGGCAGCGGCGCATGCCCGCCGAGATCGCCGACTTCATCTCGGCCCATTTCTACGCAGGAGGACTGCTCACCGAGAAGGAACACCGGCACACCGACCCCTTGTTCGCGAGCCCGATGGCCTTTGTCGACACCGCCCACCTGCCCGAGCGCACACGTCGCGAGTCGCAGGGGCATCGCGCCGAGGGCCGAGCCCGGAAGGGCTGCTTCAACACCTGTGAGGCGCGCCTCCTGGCCCGGCTGGCCGCGTTTTACCACCACCGTGGTCACGAGTGGGTGGTGATCGTGCCCTACCTCGCGCAACGCTCGGAGGTCGTCCGCCATCTCACCCCGCTGATCGGCGACTCCGAACTCGCGCATGCCTCGGTGGGCAGCGTCGACTCCTACCAGGGCGGAGAGCGCGATGTCGTCCTGTACGGCTTCACACGCAGCAACCCCGAGGGACGGATCGGCTTCCTCAAGGAGCTCCGCCGCATCAACGTGGCCTTCACTCGCGCCAAGAGCCAACTGGTGCTGACCGGCGACCTGAGCACTCTGCTCAACGCGGACGACCCCGGCTTCCGCACGCTCGCCGAGGCCATGCACCGACATCTGCTCGACCGGGGTGACCTGCGGGACTTCCACGGCGTCATGGGTGCGCTCGGCGGAGCCGCTCCGGACATGCACGAGACGGGTCCCTCCTCCGCGCGAAGGGGGCGACCGTGACGACCGAGGCCCGCCTCATGCGCTTCCCCGGGGAGCGAGTCCTGGAGGATGCCGCCTTCGGCCAGGGCATGGTGCCCACCCGGCTCTATGCCCTGCTGCTCCCGGTGTGGCAGGTCGAGATCCGTGCGGACATCACCGAAGGCGAGGACTTCTTCCTCATCGACCGTTTCCTGGAACGCGGGCTGCGACACGGTGCCCTGCACAGCATCGACGAACTCGCCGCGTTCTTCGCCCTGGACCGTGCCCTGGTCGCACAGGCCGCTCGCTTCCTGACCGCCATCGGCCACCTGGAGGAGGCCGGGGGCCGTCTGTCCCTCACGCCGTTGGGGCAGCGTTCCGTGGACGACGACATACGCTATGTGGTCACCCATCAGGACCGCCGCAAGCTGTACTTCGAGGCCCTGAGCTGCACACCGCTCACCCGGGTCCACTATGACGAAGAGGTCGTGACCCTGCTGTCGGGCGACGCGTTGGACCGGGTGCTGCGCAGTGACGGCTATCCGCGCTTCACACCGATCCTCGCGTCCTCCGGCTTCGACCGCTCGGCCCTGGACCGCTTGACGGAGCGCAAGGACCGCGCCCGGTTCAATCTGCCCGTCGCGTTGAACGCGGTGGAGAGCCTGGGCGAGGAGCTGGTCTTCCTGCCGGTCTACGTGGTGCGCGGCCGGGACGGACTCCTGGTCTACGGCCAGGCGAAAGCGGGGACCGCACCCGATCCGGAGCTCAGCGACATCTGTGCCCGGGCTCCAGAGCTGGTCAACGCCCTCGACAACGAGGAATCGGGTGAGGAGGCCGACGCACACGTCCTGCGGGCCGCTCGGAAATGGCTGCGGGACCGGGGGTTCGACACAGTCGCCCCGGAACAGGACGACGACGGCACCTGGTCGGTCTCGCTGCCCTCCTCCGCCTTCGGTGAGAACGGGCTCCGGGAGTCCCGCATCGGCACCTACCAGGTGACGGGCACCCGCTTCTTCCGTGTGTGGTGCCCGGCGGAGACGCCGCGCAAGCGTGCCCTGTTGGACCGCCTCAATCAACGCCTCGGTGCCCGACGTCAGGTCACGCGGCAGGATGCGGAAGAACTCGTCGCCCGCCTGGCACGCCAACTGCGCCTGGAGGTTCCCGACCTGTCCCGGCTCCGCGCCGGTGCCGAGAGGACCGGCCTCACCGGCTTGGAGGCCCAACTGGCCCGGCTGGAGAAGGAACCGAAGTGATCGACACCAACCAGCTTCTGCTTGCCGCGTAGCACCAGATCAAGCAGGAGCAGCGAGCTCAGCATCGGCTTTCGCGACGTCCTCATCTACGTCACCTTCGGCCTCATGGCAGCAGTGGTCGGCTCGACGATGGCCCGGGGCGGCCATTTCTGGGCGAGGCTCCGCCGTGCCGGCCTCAGGCCGGCAGGCGTCAGGCCAGCACTTCCCGCAGCCAGGAGCGTTCCGCGCGGCTGGTGGCGCGGGCGATGGTGAGCATGCCGCGGCGGTAGGGGTCGTCGGTGTCTTCGGCGCCCAGGAGGCGGTCGCCGTCGAGGAAGAAGCTCGCGGGCTGTTCCAGGAAGTCCAGTCGGCGGCGCAGCACCGCGTGCTGGTCGGCGAGGTCGGGAAGCCGGGAGAGGAAGGCGAGGACCGTGAAGTAGCGGGTGCTGTCGGTGATGTCCAGGCCGTCGGCATCCCGCAGCCGTCGTAGCAGCTCGGTGCGGCCGGCGTCGGTCAGGCTCAGGGTGTGCCGCTGGGCGGCCGAGGTGCCCGGCTCGGCTCTGCGGTCGAGCAGACCGGCCGTGACCAGGCGGTTGATGGCCGGGTAGAGGCTGCCGTCGCTGACCGGACGGGCATGGCCGGACAAGTGCGCTATCCGGCGCCGCAGTTGGTAGCCGTGCAAGGGCCCCTCGGCCAGGAATCCCAGGATCGCGAGTTCCAGCATGCTGCTACTCTCGCACATCGAAACGAGGTACCTCGAATCGATGCAGGGGGCGGGGATGACGTACACCGAGGAATGGGTGGCCGCGCGGGCGCGCGACGCCTACGAGCACGGCCGGGCATCGTTCGACATACGGCCCGAGCGCGCGGCGCTGCTGGTCATCGACATGCAGGACGAGTTCGTCCGCCCCGGGTGGAGCCCCTACTGGGTACCCGCGGCCACCCGGATGGCCCCCAGGCTGCGGCACCTGGTCGAGGACTGCCGAGCCGCCTCGGTCCCGGTGATCTGGACCATCTTCGACGACACCCACCTGGGACTGGACCGGCCGCGCGCCCTGCCCTTCCTCCCGCATGCCGACACCGACTGGCGCCGCCCGGGCCCCGCCGAGGTGTGGGCTCCGATGGGCCGCCGCCCCGACGAGGTCCTGATCCGCAAGCCCTCCTACGGCGCGTTCTACGACACCCCGCTCGACACGATGCTGCGCAACCTCGGCCGCGACACGGTCATCGTCACGGGCACCCTCACCAACTACTGCTGCGGCACCACGGCCCGGCAGGCATACGAACGCGGCTACAAGGTCGTCTTCGGCTCCGACACCACCGCCACCGACGACGAGTCCCGGCAGGAACCGGAACTCGCCGTCCTGCGCAAGGGCTTCGCCCTCGTACTGACCGCCGAGGAGATCACGAACCGGCTGATCACCCCCACGCCGGTGCCGGAGGACAGGGGCGGGGCGAACGTCGCCTGATGCGACACCAGGGTCCGAGTGCAGCACGTCGCCTGGCCCCATGCCGCGGGCCTGCCCCGCCTGGCACCCCGCCTGCACCGCGCGGCTCTGGCGACCTGGTCCACCCATCGACCCCTACCCGTGCTGCAGTCCTGAAAGCCTGTGGCCGTCCCTGGCACGAACCCGGCTACGCCACCCAGCAGGGATCGATGGCCCGAATCACCCATTGCTTCGAACCCATCCAAGGAAAGCTGATCTCCTCGAGGAAAAGGGGATCACCGACTCTCCCTGGGAGTACGCGCAGCAGCACGGCCTGGCGTACCAGGTAGTGCCAGAGGCACGCGACTACTTCGCCTCACTGGAGATCAGCGACGAACTTCTGGCCGCCGTCGATGAACTGGGCATGGACGGCGGCAACCAGGTGTACCAGGAGTGCGCCCCGGTCTGGGACGGGGAGAACGACTTGTTCGACGTC
The DNA here is from genome assembly GCF_011008945.1 of Streptomyces harenosi. GTDB lineage: Bacteria > Actinomycetota > Actinomycetes > Streptomycetales > Streptomycetaceae > Streptomyces > Streptomyces harenosi. The sequence continues at coordinate 18,284 of NZ_WYCT01000004.1, read as the reverse complement.
GCTTCCCTCGACGACCTCGTGCTGCTTCCGAACCCCCGGCGCGTCCTCGGCTCCGACTTCCTGAGCCCGCAATTGCGCAACGTCCTCAGCGCCCGCGGCATAGTCGCCAACTAGGTGGCGGAACGAGGCGCATGAGCACACGTCACGACTGGTCGAGGCCCACCGCCTGCGGATTCAGGTGAGAAGGGGTGGGTGCTCGATGCGGGCGCGGACCTTGCGGCGGGTGGCAGCCTCCTCTCCTCCCCCCGGACTTCCCGACCGGCCTTGCACGTCAGCTGGGCGAGACGCTCCTGCTGGCGCGCCATTCGGGCGCCTCCGCGGTGTCGGTGAACTCCAGGAGGTGTTGCCCGGCGAGCCGTTGCAGCGCGGCGCGCACCTCAGCGGGGGTGGTGTAGAAGAACTCGCGCCGCGTGTTGACCCGGTTGACGCGGCGGTCCTCGAACTCCTGGTGCAAGCGCCGCTCCAGGCCCACGGCGTCCTCGCTGAAGATCAGCGCGTGCACGTCGAACCGGAAGGGCACTGAGGCGTCGCCGAGTTCGTTGACCCGGTCCATGGGATCCAGCCGACGCGTCAGTCCGATTTTGACCATGCGTTCACCGAAGGCACCGATGTTGGAGATGACATACACGTAACCGGCGCGGATGTTGGCTTCTCTCGCGTCGACCGCCCGCAGGTCCTCGTCGAGTTGCCGCAGCCTGCCCTCCAGCTCCGCGATGCCGGCCGGATCGCCGGTCCCGGCACGCAGCCGTCGCAAGGCGCTCTCGTAGTGTCCGCGCTCCTTCTCCAGACGCTGCCGCTCGCGTTCGATCTCCCGTTGCAGCCGCTCCTCCTCGCGCTGCTGCGCCCGCAGCTCCCGCTGTTCTTCCTTCTCGGCCTCCTTGCGTGCCAGATGGTCGGCGGTGAGTTCCAGTTCCTGAACGCGCAGACGGTGGTACTCGTCGCTGATGCGGATGTGCATCGTGGCGCCGAGCCGTGCGATCGTCTCGCGGGTCTTGCCCAGCCGGTCGATCAGTGAGGACAGCCGGTGCGGCTTCATGCCACGTACCGCGTTGTCGGCCTCGGCGTTGTAGGCGCGCAGCATCAGCTTGGAGAAGTCCCGCACCATCTTGCGGCCCTGGGCGAGGGAACCGTTCACCGTCCAGTCCTGCGCGGCCAGCACGGCACCGTTGTCCCGGACCAACTGCTTGTAGCGGGCTTTCAGCCGCTCGAGCTGACCGGCGTACGCCACCGCGTCGGCCAACGGGTGCCGGTACTCGTAGACACCGGCCTCCTGCAGCATCCGCACCTCGTCGATGACCACCAGCTCCGCCTGGGCCGCGGTCACCTGCTGCCGGGCCTGTTCCGCCTGCTGGGCCAGCGCCTGGGCCTGGGCGCGCACGTCGACCAACGACTGCGCGGCCCGCTCCGCCGCGTGCTCCACCTTGGCGTCCAGAAGCCCGTCGATCCGCTGGAGTTCGGCCAGTTTCTCGGCGTGGGCCTGCCGCAGCCGTTCCTGTTCCGCGGCGAGCGCCGCGCTGTCGGCTCCGATCAGCCTGCCCAGCTGAGCCGTCAGCTGCTCGACCTGCGCCTGCAGTACCCGTGCCCGCTCATCGCTGTGCGCGAGTTCTCTCGCCAGTCGCTCGGCCTCGGCCTCCGCCTGCTTGCGCCGTCGCCCGAACAGGCCGGCGGGAGCGGCACTCGTCGCCCCGCTGCGGGGCGCCGGTGCTGCGGGCTGCGCCGTCGGTTGCTCGGGGACCCACAGTTGCCACCCCGGAGGCACGGGCCAGGAGGGGTCAGGCTGCCAGCCGGGGGGCGGAAGCCACCCCGGGGCGGGAGTCGGCCATCCTGGCGGAGGGTTGAAGCGGTATGTCATGCAGATCTGCTCCCCGGGTGCCGTGGCACTGGGAAAGACGCCTTGTCATGATTCCCCCCAGGCCGGTGCTGCGCGTGTGAGGTGTACGACTTCCGCGTGGTCGGCCTGGTTGTACGAGCCGACTGGGTTCACACCATCGGATGATCTCCGCAGACGGCTACCGGGCCCGCTCCCCCACGGCACCGAGTGGCGGGCGATGCCGTCGGGCCCCCGCTCCGGCGACGGGTGAGCCGTCCTCGCCGCCGGGTGTGGAGGAGTCCCGCGCGATGAGCTCGCACGGGACCGTCCCGCTTCCGTGGTCTCCCTCCCCCACCGCGGTCCGAAGGACTCGGGGCCACGGCTTCCCGGCACAGGGGGCCGGCCCCCCGAGCCGTGCACACTTCGGGAACGGCCGCAGGATGCTTCCGCGGACCTCACTGAAGGTAGGCGAACGACTTCACCTGAGACGCGGTGAGGGCGCCGCGGAAGACCCGGAGGGTGTCCGCCCCGCCGTGGAAGTATTCCCCCCAGCCGCCGTCGGCGGTGTGGCCACGGCCGATCTGGAGCGGGCCGGGGGCGCTCCAGGAGGCATGGAACTCTGCGGTGGCCACGGCCTCGCCCCCGATGTACAGGGTGATGTGGCCCTCGGAGTCGTCGTACACGACGACCACGTCGTCGGAGAAGGACGTGGGAGCGCCGGGCCCGGCGACAACGGTCTGCGTGGCGCCCGGTTCGCTGCCGCTGGTGACGACCAGCTGCCACGCGGACGCGGCCGGGTCGTAGCGGACCCTGAAGGCGTCGCTGTCGGCGTCGCCCTGGGACAGGACGGTCATCGGCTGGTCGGGGCTGGTGTCGGCGAACCGGATCCGCAGGCCGACGCTGTAGCTGTCGGCGGTGTCGACGACGGGGCCGCTGGTCGCGGCGTGGTCGTCCGTGCCGTCCAGGGCCAGGTGGTCGTTCCCGTCGAGGGCGTCCGCTGGGAACTCGGCGCACTCGGGGTCCTGGAGGCAGGACTCGTAGTCGGGGGTGTAGAAGCCTGCGCCGCCGTGGAGGGTGAGCGGCTTGTCGCCGTCCCGGTCGGGGACCATACCGTCGTCGGTCCGCTCGATGTCCCAGGCGGCGGCCAGTTCGGCAGGGCGTGAGCCCAACTGCTCGATCTCCTTGGGGGTCACCACCCGGTCCCAGACGCGGACGTCGCCGATCTCGCCCTGCCAGTGCGCGCCGCCGTCACCGCGGGCGCGGCCGATCTGGAAGGCGCCGGGGGCGGCCGTCGGGGCGACGTCCGTCTCGGAGGCGACCTCCTTGCCGTTGGCAAAGAGGCGCAGGGTGTTGTCCTCGGTGTCGTACAGGCCGGTCAGGTGGGCCCAGCCGCCGGCGGAGGCGCTGCCGCCGGTGAGGGTGGTGCCGCCGTAGCGGAAGACCCAGGTGGCCGGGCCGTCCGCGGCCGGACGCAGGCCGAGGGTGAAGGCGGAGGTGCCGTCGGCGGCGTCCTGGCTGGCCACCGTCATCGGAGTGCCGGTGACGGCGGGGCGAGCCCAGACGGAGAGGGCGAAGGTCTTGGCGGTGTCCGTAACGGGGGCGTCCGGAGTGAGGTAGCTGTTGCCCCGGCCGTCGAGGGTGACGGTGGAGGTGAGGTCGGTACGGGCGGGAGCGGCGGCGCCGAAGACGACGCCGTCCTCGGCGCGGGCCACAGGGCCGGCCTCGGCGGCGGCGGCGCCGGCTCCGGCCGGATCGGCGAGCGTCCAGTGGGCGACGGGGGCACGGCCGGCGGCGATGCGCATCCAGTGAGTCGTCTGAGAGCTGGAGCGCCCAGCCCGGTCCAACGCCCTGACCTGGAGATAGTAGGGCTTGCTTTCCTCCGGCATCCACCGGATGGTGACCGGTCCGCCCGGTACCTCGGGCCGGACCCGCTTGGGTGCGGAGCCGAGGACGGAGTAGACGTACTCGACGACGTCCTCGGACGGGGAGTCGAACGTGAAGCTGCCGTAGACGCCGACGCCGTCGTGCCAGCCGCTGTCGTCGTCCGGGTACTGCTCCGAAACCACCGTCGCCGGCTCGGGATTGACCGTGTCGATGATGAACCGGCAGGTGATGCCGGGAGTTTCGTCGCTCCAGGAGGAGGTCGCGCCCTCGTCGTCGACGGCCCGGACGTGCCAGGAGACGACTGTGTCGGCCGGAAGGTCGGTGGGGGTCCGCCACAGCTGGGTGGTGGGGGAGCTCACCATGCCGGAGGTGTGGGTGCGGCGCTGCTGGACTCCGTCGGCGTCGGTCCACCAGGCCTCGAACTCGGCGCCGGCTCGGTTGGACTCCCACTCCTCGTTGTCCTCCGTCGTGTCCGCGACGACGGCCCGGAGCTCGGGCGCTCGGGGAACGTGGACGGGTTCGTCGGAGCAGGTCTTGGCCGAGTCGACGGTGAGGGTCCCGGTGCTCGGCTGCAGCGGAGGAAGGTTCTCCCCTGCCGCCGTGGCGATGCCCGCAGTGGTGGCGAACAGCACGGCTGCCAGTCCCGTGGCCGCGGCGGCGGTTCTGGCACGCCGGCCGGAATGCGTGTTCATACGCTTGGGTCCCCCCCTGTTTCGGATGTCCGGTCCTGCCCGGGTGCCGTTCACCGCTGTCGGCTCGCGCAGGGGTCACGCGGAGACCAGAGGCTGTCATGCTCACCGTCAGTCTCGGGCCTGCACGACTATAGAGTGATCTTCGAACGTGTTCACGAAGATTCCCCGGAACCGCCCAAGGACTGAGACACCTCCGGGTCGCGACAGGCCCGACGGCGCGACCCGCTGCCGTCCCGGCACGCCACCTCGCAGCCGCGCACCGCCCGATTGCCCGGCTCCTGGTTGCGCTGACCAAGGAGTGGCGTGCCGGGGATCGGCACACCAAAGCCGAGGTGACCTACCGGGGAAGGTCAGTCCAGATCGCAGGGCGTCCGGATGCGGCGCAGAGAGCGACGGGTCGGCGCATTCCGGGACCGTCCCCGCGGTCGTGAGTACCCGGGAACTATCCGAGGAACGACAGCCGCACCTGCCGGTCGGGGTTGTCCCGGTTGGTGTCCACCAGGCACACCGACTGCCACGTCCCCAGTTCCAGCCGGCCGTCGACGACCGGCAGGGTGGCGTGCGGCGGGACGAGGGCCGGCAGGACGTGGTCGCGGCCGTGGCCGGGGCTGCCGTGGCGGTGCTGCCAGCGGTCGTCGGCCGGCAGGAGGGTGTGCAGGGCGGCCAGGAGGTCGTCGTCGCTGCCCGCGCCCGTCTCGATGACGGCGATCCCGGCCGTGGCGTGCGGGACGAAGACGTTGAGCAGGCCGTCACGGCCGGCCGCCACCTCGCGCAGGAAGGACGCGCAGTCGCCGGTGATGTCGACGACCCTCTCCTGGGAGCCGGTGGAGACGTTCAGGACTCGGGTGGTGAAGGCATCTGACATGGTTCCCATCCTGACGTATGCGCCGGGCGCCGGGCGGGAGGGGGCACGCGGGCCCGGGAAGATCCATGGGCACGACGCTGTTGGTGGAAGCGTGAACAGTGTGCGCGAGGTCGAGGTCGTGGTCGCCGGGGCGGGTCAGGCGGGCCTGTCCGCCGCCTTCCACCTGCGGCGCACGGGGCTCGAGCCGGAGCACGGCTTCGTGGTGCTGGACCGCTCCCCGGGCCCGGGCGGCGCGTGGCAGTTCCGCTGGCCCTCGCTGACCTACGGCAGGGTGCACGGCATGAACTCCCTGCCCGGGATGGAGCTGACCGGCGCCGACCCCGCGCGGCCGTCGGCCGAGGTGGTCTCCGAGTACTTCGCCGCCTACGAGCGCGCCTTCGGCCTGCGGGTCCGGCGGCCCGTCGAGGTGCGCGCGGTCCGCGAGGGGGACGGCGGCCGGCTGCTCGTGGAGAGCTCGGCGGGCACCTGGGCGACACGGGCGCTGATCAACGCCACCGGCACCTGGGACCGCCCGTTCTGGCCGCGCTACCCGGGCCAGGAGACCTTCCGGGGGCGGCAACTGCACACCGCGCAGTACGCCGGGCCACAGGAGTTCGCCGGGCAGCGGGTCGTCGTGGTCGGCGGGGGCGCCTCCGGCACCCAGCACCTGCTGGAGATCGCTCCGTACGCGGCGGCGACCACCTGGGTGACCCGGCGGCCGCCCGTCTTCCGGGACGGGCCGTTCGACGAGGACGCGGGCCGGGCGGCGGTCGCGCTGGTGGAGGAGCGGGTGCGGCGGGGGCTGCCGCCGCGGAGCGTGGTGTCGGTGACGGGGCTGCCGCTGAACGACGCCGTCCGCAGGGGCATCGAGGACGGGACCCTGGACCGGCGGCCCCTGTTCGAGCGGATCACGCCCGACGGCGTGGAGTGGAGCGACGGACGGCGCGTGGCGGCCGACGTCATCCTGTGGGCGACCGGGTTCCGGGCCGCTCTCGGCCATCTGGCCCCGTTGCGCCTGCGTGAGCCGGGGGGCGGGATCCGGGTCGAGGGGACGCGCGTGGCCGCGGACCCGCGGATCCACCTCGTCGGCTACGGGCCGTCGGCCAGCACCATCGGGGCCAACCGGGCGGGCCGCGCCGCCGTACGGGAGATCCGGGCGCTGCTGGCGGCCGGCCCGGGGGAGGCGGTCGCCGCCTGATCTCCCGCCGGGTCAGCGGGCCGTCGCGGACGCGCTGCGCCGGTTGCGGTTGAACTCCTCGACATTGCGCTGGTGCTCCCGGTAGTCGGCGGTGAAGCGGGTGTCGCCGGGCTTGACCGTGACGAAGTACAGCCAGTCACCCGGCGTGGGGTTGATCGCCGCGCGCATCGCGGCCTCGCCGGGGCTGTCGATGGGCGTCGGGGGCAGGCCCATGCGCTGGTAGGAGTTGTACGGGCTGTCGATCCGCGTGTCCTTGAGCGTCGTCCTCGGCGTGGAACGGTTCAGCGCGTAGTTGAGGGTGGAATCCATCTGCAGCGGCATGCCGCGCTCCAGGCGGTTGAAGATCACCCGGGAGACCTTGCCCATGTCCGCGGCGGTGGCGGCCTCGGCCTGCACGATGCTGGCGATGGTCACCGCCTGGTAGACGTTCATCGCGTTGCGCTGCGCGCCGGCGGCGATGGGAGCGCCGTTGAACCTCTTGTTGGCGGTGTCGACCATGGCGGCCAGCAGTTTCTCCGGCGTGGCGTTCCCGCCGAGCGGGTACGTCGCCGGGAAGAGGTACCCCTCGGGATTGCCCTCCGCGTCGGCCGGCAGCCTGAGACGGGCCTTGGCCAGGGACTTCCTGGTGGTTCCGGGGGGCAGTTCGAGCGCCTTGTCGACAGCCTCGTAGACCTGGCTCGCGCGCCACCCCTCGGGGATCACCAGGGAGGTCGGGCGGGGCTTCTCGTCGCCGTCCAGGGACAGCAGCGGCACCGCCACGGCGGTGCCGGCCACGACGGCTCCGGTCGCGATCAGGGCGAGGCGGCCCCGGCGCGTCAGTCGAATCGTGCTCCTCGTGCTCCGTGGCGGAGTTCTCATCTGCATGCGGGCACGGTAACCCTCAAAACTCCGCAAACGTGGCATATCGTCATTTTGTCGGTTCCAGTTGGGCGTCCCGGCGGACCAGCGCCGCATAGCGCCCGTCCCGCTCCAGCAGTTCCTCGTGGGTGCCGCGCTCGGCCACGCGCCCCGCGTCGAGGACCAGGATCTGGTCCGCGCCCCGGACGGTGGACAGGCGGTGGGCGATGGTGAGCGTGGTGCGATGGGCGGAGAGCGCGTCGATGGCCTGCTGCACGGCCGCCTCGGTCCGGGTGTCCAGGGCGCTGGTCGCCTCGTCGAGGATGAGGACCGGCGGGTCGCGCAGAATGGTGCGGGCGATCGCCAGGCGCTGCTTCTCGCCGCCGGAGAAGCGGTGACCGCGTTCGCCGACGACGGTGTCGTAGCCGTCGGGCAGGGACGCGATGTGGTCGTGGATCTGGGCCGCCGTGGCCGCCGCGATCAGCTCCTCGTCGGTGGCGTCCGGCTTGGCGAAGCGCAGGTTGTCGGCGACCGAGGCGTGGAAGAGGTAGGTCTCCTGGGAGACGACGCCGACCGCGCGGGCGAGGGTGTCGAAGTCCAGGTCGCGCACGTCGACCCCGTCCAGGGTGACCCGGCCGCCGGTCACGTCGTACAGGCGCGGCACCAGATGACCGAGGGTGGACTTTCCGGCGCCGGTCGGGCCGACCACCGCGAGGCTGCCGCCCGCGGGGACGGTGACGTCGATCCCTTGGAGGACGGGGGCACTCTTGTCGTCGTAGCGGAACTCGACGTCCTCGAAACGGACCTCTCCCTTGATCCGGTCGAGGTGGACGGGGTCCTTCCGTTCGGTGATGTCGATCGGCAGGTCCAGGTACTCGAAGATGCGCTGGAAGAGCGCGAGCGAGGTCTGGATCTGCACACCCGTCGACAACAGGCTGACGGCCGGGCGGAACAGGCCCTGCTGGAGCGAGACGAAGGCGACGATGGTACCGATCGAGACGCCCGGGCCGCCGAAGTGGAGCGCCAGGCCCGCGGCCCAGTAGATGACGGCGGGCATGGCGGCCATGACGATCGTGATGACGGCCATCCGCCAGCGGCCCGCCATGGTGGAGCGCACTTCGAGATCGACCAGGCGGTCGGACTCGTCGGCGAAGGCGCGGGTGAGCGAGTCGGCGCGGCCCATGGTGCGGCCGAGCAGAATGCCGCTGACGGAGAGCGACTCGGTCACCGTGGCGGCCATGGCGGCCATCTGCTTCTGCCGCTGGGTGGTGATCTTCCGGCGCTCGTTGCCGACGCGGCGGCTGATCCACACGAACACGGGGAGCAGGACGAGCGAGACGACGGTCAGCCGCCAGTCGAGGGCCAGCATCGCGACGATGGTGGCGACCACGCTGGTGAGGTTGGAGACCAGGGAGGTGGCCGTGGAGGTGACGGTGGCCTGCATGCCGCCGATGTCGTTGGCGATGCGGGACTGCACCTCGCCGGTGCGGGTGCGTGTGAAGAAGGCGAGCGACATGCGCTGCAGGCGGCCGTAGACCGCGGTGCGCAGGTCGTGCATGACACGCTGGCCGACCTTGGTCGAGATCAGCGTCTGGAGCACGCCGAAGACGCTGGTGAGGACGGCGCTGAGGATCATGCCCAGGGCGAGCAGCCCCAGCAGGCCCGTGCGCCCCTGGGGGATCGCGACGTCGAGGATCTCCTTTAGCAGGAAGGGCGTGGCGACCGAGACCAGCGACGAGGCGGCGACCAGCAGGCCGACGACCGCCAGTCGGCTGCGGTAGGGACGGAAGAGCCTGAGGACGCGGCGCACCTGCCGGGGCTGTTCGGTAGCACCGGGAGGCGGGGTCCAGGACGGCTGGTGGTCGGGGTGCATGGGCTCCTACGGGGGGTGGGGGCGACACGGACGGGGCTCGCGACTCAGGGGTCGCGGGGCCGCGTACTCGAGGGAGTACCTGTCGGAGTGCTCGACGGCACCTGACGGGGCACTTGACGGAGCATAGCTCATTGTTACCTATACTCACAATGAACGGTGTACTGATATCGTTCCCGCATGACCAGCCCCGATCCCGACGGCCTGCTCGCCGAGCAGTTGCTGCGCCTCACCCGCCGGGTGCACCGCATTCAGAAACGCCATCTGGAGCAGCGTGACCTCGGCATCACGCCTGCCCAGTCGCGGCTGCTGCGCACTCTGGCGCACTACCCCTCGCCGCCCCGTATGGCCGATCTGGCGCAGCGGCTGGAAGTCGTGCCCCGGGCCGTGACGACGCTGGTCGACGGGTTGGAGACGGCTGGGAAGGTACGCCGGGTGCCGGACCCGGACAATCGCCGGGTGATCCGGATCGAGCTCACCGCCGACGGACGCACGGCCCTGCGCGCACTGGGCCGCGCCCGCCGGTCGGCCGCGGAGGAGATCCTGGCGCCGCTGACGGAGGAACAGCGCACGGTGCTCGGGGGCCTGCTGGACACACTGGTCGACGGAGCGCCCATACCGGACTGCGGCCGCGCATCCCCCTGAGACGGCCGCCGGGGTGGGCAGTGGTGACGGCGTACCGCCTCGGAACCCATCGATCGGAGAACGGCCGCCGGATCTCAGGCTTTCGGACGTCCGGGCTTCGGTCGCTCGGACCTCCAGGCTTCGGGCTCTCGGACTTCCGGCATTTGCGCCCTCGGACTTCTGGCTTTCGGACTTCGCGCTTTCGGACTTCAGGCTCTCGGACTTCTGACTTTCGGGATGCCGGGGGTCAGGCGCGCAGGCCCGTCCGGTCCCCCATCACCACGACCGGGTGCAACTTCGGGTCGAGCGTCCGCAGCAGATACTCCATCGCCGCTTTCGGCAGGCTCACGCAGGCCGAGGTGCCGCTGCCATGGTCGAGATGGAGCCAGATACCGCCCCCCGCCGCCGCGCCTCGGGGACGGACCGGGTCGTTCGGCGGAGTGCCCTTGACCCGGTTGTAGTCGATGGCGATCACATAGTCGAAGTCGTGCCAGTACGCCTTGGCCCACCAGCGCGGCGCCGCGAAGGCGGCGGACCGTGTGTACGGCAGACGGGACCCCGGGTCCGGGAGGACACCGCCCGCGTCGCTGAGCGTGAACACCCCGACGGGGCTGCGCTTGTCGCCCTCACGGTGGTGCGTCGTCCACCCCTTCGTGCCGTTGTGCGCCGCCCAGCTCCGCGCCGGGTGCCAGGTGGAGCCGCGTCTCAGGTACAGCACGACGGTGGAGTCGGCGGAGTCCTTTCCCTCGCCGTACACCGCGACGACCTGGCGGGAATCCTCGGGGACACGCCCGTGAAGGCGGTCCCCCACGCCCGGGAGGCGTGACGTGCCGTGTGCCGCGGGGTTGGTGCGGGTCGCCCCGCCCACCGGCTCCGGCCCCGTGCCGTCCGCCCGCGTGCGCCCTCCGTCCGGGCCACCGCAGGCGACCGACGCCGCCAACAGGAAACCGGCGGCCACCGACCGGGCCGTCGCACGCCGCACACCCCGCTTCCGCATCGCTCCATCCTCGCACCACCGTCCGGCCGGGCGCTCCGGTCCCGCCCGCCACCGCGCGCCCATCGCACGGCAGCCGGTTCTGTACGGCCTGCGGAAAACCGTTTGATTTCGACTGCGCGCCGACGCGAACCTTTGACGGTTTGCTGCCCCTCGATGCCGTGTCGTGCGGCACCCCCGACCCAAGCCGCTGGGACGTCATGCAGATCCAAGACCTTCCCTTTCCCGATCCGGGCGTGCCGGACGCACGTTCGGGCCCCCGCTTCCTGTGGTGGCTCTTCCGCAATCAACTGGGCGGCCAGCTCAAGTCCCTGTCCTGGGGGCTGCTGCACTTCGCCGCCGTCTCGGCACTGCCGTTCTGCGTCGGCATCGCCGTCCAGGCCGTCGTCGACCGCTCCGGCACCCGGCTCGCGCTCGCGGGCGGCCTGATGGCCCTGTGCTGCGCCGCCAACGCACTCGGCGACACCTTCCTGCACCGCACCGCGGTCACCAACTGGATCACCGCGGCGGCCCGCGTCCAGCAACTGCTGGCCCGCAAGGCGGCCCTGCTCGGCTCGGCACTGACCCGGCGGGTGGCGGCGGGCGAGGTCGTGGCCGTCTCCACGGGCGACGTCGAGAAGATCGGCTGGTTCGTGGAGGCCGTCTCCCGTTTCACCGCGGCGGCGCTGACCATCGTGCTGGTCTGTGTCGGCCTGCTCGTCTACCAGCCCGCCCTCGGCGTGGTCGTCATCGTGGGCCTGCCCTTCCTCGCGCTCGCCGTGCTGCCTCTGCTCCCCCGGGCGACCCGGCGGGCCGACGTCCAGCGGGAGAAGGCGGGCCGTGCCACCGAGCTGGCCTCGGACACCGTCGCCGGGCTGCGCGTGCTGCGCGGCATCGGCGGCGAGGAACTGTTCCTCGACCGCTACCGCCGCGCCTCCCAGGAGGTCCGCCACGCCGCTGTGCGCAGTGCCCGCATGTGGTCCCTGATCGCCGCGATCCAGGTGCTCCTGCCGGGCCTGCTGCTGATCGCGGTGGTCTGGCACGGCGTGCACCTGGCCCGTGAGGGCCGCATCGGTGTCGGGGAGCTCGTCACCGTCTACAGCTCGGTCATGCTCCTCACCTACCCGTTGCGGCACTTCGAGGAGATCGCCATGGCGTACTCCTTCTCCCGCCCCTCGGCCAAGCGGGCGGCGCGGGTGCTGTCGCTGGAACGCGCCACCGACACCGGAGGGTCGCGCGCCGCCGAGGTGCCCTCCGGAGACCTGTACGACCCGGTCACGGGGCTGCTCGCTCCGGCCGGCCGGCTCACCGCCGTCGTCTGCGGGGACCCCGACGCGGCCGGGCGCCTCGCGGAACGGCTCGGGGGACACGCCTCCGAGGAAGGCACCTCGGCGCTTCTCGGTGGCGTCCCGCTCGACGAACTCCCGCTGGACTGCGCCCGCACGGCCGTCCTCGTCCAGGACAAGGACCCGGTGCTGCTCTCGGGCACCCTGCGGGAACTGCTCGACGTGCCCGCCTCCGGCGGCGTCCGCGCCGACGACGCCCTGGCGGCGGCGCGGTGCGAGGACGTGCTGGCCGCGCTCGTGCAGGGCTCGCTCGGCGCCGGGGACCCGATGGACGCCCACATCACCGAACGGGGCCGCTCTCTGTCGGGCGGCCAGCGCCAGCGGCTGGCCCTGGCCCGCTCCCTGCTCACCGACCCGGAGGTGCTCGTCCTGGACGAACCGACCTCCGCCGTGGACTCGCACACCGAGGCGCGGATCGCGCAGGGCGTACGGGAGCTGCGGGAAGGGCGCACGACCGTCGTCTTCACCTCCTCCCCGCTCCTGCTCGACCGCGCCGACCGGGTCGTGTTCCTGCACGAGGGCGAGGTGGCGGCGGTGGGCGGCCACCGCGAGCTGCTGCACACCGAGCCGCGGTACCGGGCGGTGGTCACCCGCGAGACGGAGGACGAGGCCGCCCCCGCGCACGACGGCGTCCACGGCGCCGGCCGCGTCCGGGAGGTCCTGAAGGAACTGGAAGAGATCGAGGAGACAGCATGATCGGCGTGGCGCCCCCGTCGTACGACCCGGCGGCCCCGACGACGGCGAGCACCCTGCCCGTCGGTGCCCCCGCGACCGTACGCGCCTACGTGGTGGAGCTGCTGCGCCGGCACCGTCGCGCGTTCCTGCTGCTCGTCACCGTCAACACCGTCGCCGTGGTCGCTTCGATGGCCGGCCCCTGGCTGCTGGGCGGACTGGTCGAGCGGGTGTCCGACCGGTCCGGGGAGCTGCGCCTGGGGTTCACGGCGACGCTGTTCGTGGGCGCCCTCGTGATCCAGGCGGCGTTCGTGCGCCAGGTGCGCCTGCGCGGGGCGATGCTCGGCGAGCGGATGCTGGCCGACCTGCGCGAGGACTTCCTGGTCCGGTCGGTCGGGCTGCCGCCCGGCGTGCTGGAGCGGGCCGGCACCGGTGATCTGCTGTCCCGCATCACCACGGACATCGACCGGCTCGCCAACGCCATGCGCGAGGCCGTGCCGCAGTTGGCGATCGGCGTGGTGTGGGTGCTGCTGCTGCTGGGCGGTCTGGTGGTCACGGCACCGCCGCTGGCGCCTGCCGTGCTGCTCGCCGTGCCGGTGCTGGTGATCGGCTGCCGCTGGTACTTCCGGCGGGCGCCCGCCGCGTACCGCTCGGAGGCCGCCGGGTACGCCGCCGTCGCCGCCGCGCTCGCCGAGACGGTCGACGCCGGCCGCACCATCGAGGCCCACCGCCTCGGCGCCCGCCGGATCGAGCTGTCGGAGCGCCGGATCAAGGAGTGGACCGCGTGGGAGCGTTACACGCTCTGGCTGCGGTCGGTGCTCTTCCCGGTCATCAACGTCACCCATGTCACGGTGCTGGCTTCCGTCCTGATGATCGGTGGTGTCTTCGTCCTCCAGGGGTGGATCGGGGTCGGCCAGCTCACCACGGGCGCGCTGATCGCCCAGATGCTGGTCGACCCGGTGGGGCTGATCCTGCGCTGGTACGACGAGCTGCAGGTGGCCCAGGTGTCGCTGGCCCGGCTGGTCGGCGTACGCGACATCGAGCCGGACGCCGGTGACCGCTCCCTGGTGCCCGACGGCCGTGACGTCCGGGCCGACCGGGTGCGGTTCGGATACCGCGAGGGCACGGACGTGCTGCGCGAGGTGTCCCTGAAGGTGGCCCCGGGGACCAGGATGGCGCTGGTCGGCCCCTCGGGCGCCGGCAAGTCCACTCTCGGCAGGCTGCTCGCCGGCATCTACGCGCCGCGCGAGGGCTCGATCACCCTGGGCGAGGCCGAACTGTCCCGGATGCCCGCCGAACGGATCCGTTCGCACGTCGCCCTCGTCAACCAGGAGCACCACGTCTTCGTGGGGTCCCTGCGCGACAACCTCCGGCTCGCCGACACCGACGCCTCCGACGCCGAGCTGTGGGCCGCCCTCGGCGCCGTCGACGCGGACGGCTGGGCCCGTGCCCTCGACGACGGCCTGGACACGGAGGTGGGCTCGGGCGGCGTGGCGCTCACCCCCGCGCAGGCCCAGCAGATCGCGCTGGCCCGGCTGGTGCTGGCCGACCCGCACACCCTGGTCCTGGACGAGGCGACCTCCCTGCTCGACCCGAGGGCGGCACGCCACCTGGAGCGTTCCCTGGCCCGCGTCCTGGACGGGCGCACGGTGGTCGCCATCGCCCACCGCCTGCACACCGCCCATGACGCGGACGTCATCGCCGTGGTCGAGAACGGCCGGATCAGCGAGCTGGGCAGTCACGACGAGCTGGTCGCCGCGGACGGCGCCTACGCGGCCCTGTGGCGGTCCTGGCACGGCTGAGCGCGGGTGCGCGAGGAGGCTGGTGTCCGCCCCGCCGCCGTGGCAGCGGGCGGCCGGGCCGGCCGGGCGGTCTTCGACGGCGGACCGGCCGGGGCGGAGCGCGTACCACGGGGCGGCCGGGCCCGTACCGGCCGGGAAGCCCCCGCCCGTCATCCGGCGGCGGAGGCACACCGCCCCGCGGACCCGGACCGGCCGGCGGGTGATCCGGGCGGCGGGCAGGTGCCGCCCGGCGGAGCCGTCACGGGACGGGACCGGGGAACCTTCCGGCGCCCGCGCCGGGGCGGGAGACCACCTCCCGTGCCGGCGGTGTGCGGGCGCGGGGCGGGAAGCGGCGCCAGGAGTCCTGGGACGGGCGCCGCCCCGCGCCGCCCGGGATACCGCCCGCGCCGCGGCGGGCGGTGCGGCACCGGCCCTCCGGTCCCCGGGCCCGGGCCGCTCCGTACGTGCCCCGTCGGCCCGCCCGCCGCCCGACGACGGGTGGACCCGGGCCATCCGCGCCGGGGCCGGCCGGCCCGGGCCGCCGGGATCCCGGCCGGGACCACGCCGTCCCCGGCCCGGACCCCTGCCGTTGCGCGGTGCCGAACGGGGATGGAAGGCTGGTGAGAGGCACCGGCTCGGGGAGCACCCCGGAACCGTGCGGTTCGGCACCGGGTGGCGCCTGTGCCCCGAGCGGGAGCGGCGGGCCGCCGCCGCCCGCGGTGACGAGGGGTCCGTCCCCACCCCCTGGAGGTACCTGTGAACAGCGCCGACGGATGGGGAGACGACGTCTACCAGCCCGACCGGTCCGAGCAGAGGGAGGACACCGGGCTGCTCGACTCGGAGGACACCCTGGAGTACGACGGTGTCGACGATCCCCTCGACCGGGGCTGGTCCCCGCCGGAGCGGCCCTGGGCCGTGGAGCACACCGGCGTGACGGCCGCCGAGCGCCGGGAAGGCGAATCCCTCGACCAGCGGCTCGCCGAAGAGCTCCCGGACACCATCGCCCCCGACGGTGACGGTCTGGGCGACAGCCAGGGCACCGATGGAGAGCTGCTGGACAACGAGGTCGGAGCGGCCCGCTCCGGCCGGCTCGTGGCACCCGACCAGGGAGTGCGCGAGGACGAGGAACCCGCGCTGGTCGCCACCGACGTGGGCATCGACGGCGCGGCGGCATCCGCCGAGGAGGCCGCGATGCACATCGTCGACGAGGACGTACTCCCCCGCGGAACGACCTGACCCCACGGAACGGACCGGACGCCTGCGACGAGCCGACCCCACGAGACCACGGACTCCTGCGCCCCCGCCGCCACGCCGGACCCCCGGCCCCGCAGCAGGCGCACCGCCACGGCCGCGGCCCACGCCGCACGAGGAGAACCCATGCAGCAGGACAAGCACCCCGACTACCACCCCGTCGTCTTCCGCGACCGCGCCGCCGGCTACGCCTTCCTCACCCGGTCCACCGCCACCAGCGACCAGACCATCGAGTGGGACGACGGCGAGACCTACCCGGTCGTGGACGTGGAGATCTCCTCGGAGAGCCACCCCTTCTACACCGGCAAGGCCCGGACGGTGGACACCGAGGGCCGCATCGCCCGGTTCGAGCGCCGGTACGGCGGCGGTGAGGGCCAGGACTCCGGCGGCACGGCCCGGCCTGCCTGACCGCAGGCGCCCGAGCGATCGGAGGGGGCCCGCAGTGTGCCCGGGTACGGGCCGGGGCGTCAGATGACGTTCAGCGCCGCCGCGCCGCCCACTCCTCCGAGCACCATGAACGCCGGCATGAGCACCTTGAGCTCGACCCAGCTTCCCGCCCGGAACCGCATGCCCTTGGGCGGGCCGAGCGGGTACCAGCGCTTGCGGCCGATCGGGATCGGCCACAGTATCGGGCAGCCCGACACGGTCAGCGCGTCCCCGATGTCGTGCACCAGCGCGCCCAGCACGATCGGCAGCCCGAGCCACAGGTACTCCTGGCCCGGTGCCGTGAAGAGCCAGTCGGAGCCGCCCTGCGGCCGGTCCAGGACACCGGCCAGGATCCACGCGCTGGTCGCGGCCAGCAGCCAGACCAGGACGTCGCTGCTGGAGCCGCGCGCCGCCCGCCACAGCAGGCCCTCGATGGCCAGCACCATGTGCACGAAGAGGATCGCCAGCACCGCCCAGCGGCCGCCGGTGATCGCCAGGAGCGAGGTGCCCCCGCCGATCAGGACCGCCCACACCCAGGTGTGTGTGAGCGTGCGGTGACCGCCGGAGCGGCGCGGGTCGCCCTGTTTCTTCGTCGCCTTGTAGACGGCGTACGACAGCTTGTCGACGATCTCGCACAGGCCCCGGGAGAGGGGGCCGAAGGCCCGGGAGATCGTGGCCGCCTTGTGGTCCAGGTCCGGGGCGAGCGCGGCCCCGGCGCAGAGCAGCGCGCCGCACAGCAGGACGGGCCAGGGCATCGGGTGCCCGGCCGCCGCGACGGCCGCGCCGACGCCGAGCCAGGCGGCGGCGCCCGACAGTGAGTGTGCTGGTCCCATCATCGCCGTTGCCCGCCCCATTCCTCGTGCGCCGCTGTTCAGTTGGCCCGGCCCGTTGAGGTGCCGTCGTCGGCCCAGCGTAGCCTTCATGATCTTCAAGCTCGTATCCGATTCCCGCATCGGGGCTCGGGCCAGGCAAGATGGGGGCGTGACCCTCATCGATCAGCTCCCGCCGACCGCCGACCCCGATGCCCTCTACGAAGCCTTCGAGACGTGGGCGCAGGAGCGGGGTCTCACGCTCTACCCGCATCAGGAGGAGGCGCTGATCGAGGTCGTCTCCGGCGCGAACGTGATCGTGTCGACGCCCACCGGTTCCGGCAAGAGCATGATCGCTGCCGGTGCCCATTTCGCGGCGCTGGCGCGGGACGAGGTCACCTTCTACACCGCTCCGATCAAGGCGCTGGTGTCGGAGAAGTTCTTCGAGCTGTGCAAGCTGTTCGGCACCGAGAACGTCGGCATGCTGACCGGCGACGCCTCCGTGAACGCCGACGCCCCCGTGATCTGCTGCACCGCCGAGGTGCTGGCGTCCATCGCGCTGCGTGACGGCAAGGACGCGGACGTCGGCCAGGTGGTCATGGACGAGTTCCACTTCTACGCGGAACCGGACCGCGGCTGGGCGTGGCAGATCCCGCTGCTGGAGCTGCCGCAGGCGCAGTTCGTACTGATGTCGGCCACTCTCGGTGACGTGTCCTTCTTCGAGAAGGACCTCACGCGCCGCACCGGCCGCCCCACGGCGGTGGTCCGCTCGGCGACCCGTCCGGTGCCGCTGTCGTACGAGTACCGGTACTCGCCGCTCACGGAGACGCTCACCGACCTGCTGGAGGCCCGGCAGGCCCCCGTCTACATCGTGCACTTCACCCAGGCGCAGGCGGTGGAGCGGGCGCAGGCGCTGATGAGCATCAACATGTGCTCGCGCGAGGAGAAGGACAAGATCGCCGAGCTGATCGGCAACTTCCGCTTCACCACCAAGTTCGGCCGCAACCTCTCCCGCTATGTGCGCCATGGCATCGGTGTGCACCACGCCGGCATGCTGCCCAAGTACCGGCGGCTGGTGGAGAAACTGGCGCAGGCCGGTCTGCTGAAGGTCATCTGCGGTACGGACACGCTCGGGGTGGGCGTCAACGTCCCGATCCGCACGGTGCTGTTCACGGCCCTGACCAAGTACGACGGCAACCGCGTCCGCACCCTGCGCGCGCGTGAGTTCCACCAGATCGCCGGACGGGCCGGGCGGGCGGGCTTCGAC
>NZ_WYCT01000049.1 GCF_011008945.1 Streptomyces harenosi | reverse complement strand
CGAGTGTCTCGGGGGCTCGGAGATGGGTATAAGAGACAGGACCCGGCGGTCTCCACGACGGCGGTCACGACGGCGGCGGGCGCCACGGCGGCCGGTGCGGCGCAGGTGACGGGGGCCGCCGCGGGCGCCGCGGAGTGGGCCGGCTCAGCAAACGGCGGGGGCGCCGGGAGCGCCGGGGACTCGACGGGCTCCGCGGAGGCGGTGGACGCCGGGGTGCCGGCGGGCGCCGGGGTCTCGGCGGACGCCGCGTCGGCGAGCCAGCCGGAGGCCAGGTGCGCGGTCAGCTCCCGCAGCGTCGCGCACTCGAAGAACTCCTCCAGCGGCACGCCGACGCCGAAGGCGTCGTCCACGGCGGCCACGATCTTCATCCCGCTGAGCGAGTCGAAGCCGTAGTCGGCCAGCGGCCGGTCGGCGTCGATGCGCACGTCCAGCTTCAGCACCCGCTCCAGCAGCTCCCGCAGGCGATCCCCCAGCGCGCCGGCCGCGTCCGGCCGGGCGGCCGGTGCCGGCGCCGCGGAGGCGGCCGGGGTCCCGGGCCCGGCGTCCGGCGCCGTGCCGGGGCTCTCGGCGATCAGCACGTGCTGGCCCGGCTCGCCGCCGTCGGCGCCGACGGCCCGCGCCCGGCCGTATCCCTCCTCCGCCAGCAGCCGCAGCCATCCGTCCGGCGCGGCCAGCGGCGAGTCGGGGATGCGCAGTTCGCTGTCCTGGAAGGCCCACCAGCCCTCCATGACGCCGCCGCCGACCGTGAGGTACGGGCGGATGGCGGTCAGCTCGTTGAGCACCAGCCGGCCGCCGGGCCTGAGCAGTGCCTTGGCCTTGCGCAGCGTGGCCCGCAGGTCCCGGGTGGCGTGGATTACGTTGGTGGCCAGGACCAGATCGGCCGAGCCGGGGGCGATGTCCTGTTCGGCCAGGCCGCGTTCGAGGTTGAGCAGCCGGAACCGCACGAAGGGGTGGTGGGCGGCGAAGCGCTCCCGGCCGTGCTCCAGGAAGCGGGGCGAGATGTCGGTGAAGGTGTAGCCGACGCGGCCCGGATGCCCGGCCAGCACCGGCAGTACCCGCTCGCTGGTGGCTCCGGTGCCCGCGCCCAGCTCCACGACCTCGATCCGCTCGCCGTCCGCGAGCCGCGGCAGCCGGACGTCCAGGTACTCGCGGACGGCCTCGGCCACCCGGTCGTTGAAGAAGTCGGTGAGCGGGTTGCCCTTGTACAGGTTCTCCACCAGTTGCATCGAGGTGCCGGGGAACATGACCTCGGTGCCCACCAGCTCGCCGCGCAGGAGCTGCGGGTACACCCGCAGGAACTCGCGGTTGAGGGTGACCGTCGGCTCGATGTCCGGGTACTCGGCCGCCACCCGGTCGAACCCGTCCTCCCACCGGTCGGCCGCGCCTGCGGCGCGCGCGTCCCCGGCCGCGGCGGTGGTGACGACGTGGGCGCCCTCGCGGGTCAGGTACCCGGCCGTCACCAGCAGCCCCAGCAGCGCCTCGTGGAGCCGCTGGAACTTGTTCCGGATCCGCAGGGCGCGGCGCAGTTCCTCGGTGTCGTGCCGCTCACCGGGGCGGTGGAAGACGCCCATGCGCTGGTAGACGGCGAAGACTCCGTCGACCGAGGCCGCGTCCAGCCGGGCGTACCCGGCCAGGACCCGGGCGACGGCGGGCTCGAGGTCCGCGCCGGTGCCGGTCCGCGCGGCGGGTCCCCCGGCGGCGGGCTCCGGGCGGCCGGCCGCCGGCGCCGCGCCGGACGTCCGCCCGGGGGCGGGGGGCTCGGGGATCCACAGGCGCTTGCGGGCGAACGGGTAGCCCGGCAGTTCGATCCTGCGCGCGGCCGGGGAGGTGAGCCGCGACCAGTCGACGTCGCTCCCGGTCACCCAGTGTTCGGCGACGGCCGGGAGGTCGCGCCGCTCCAGTGCCCGCTCCAGCGCGGCGGACGCGTCCGCGGAGCGGTCCGCCGGGGCGCGGCCGGTGGTGATCCGGTCGTCGGTGCCGCCCGTCGCGTACGTCTCCAG
The DNA here is from genome assembly GCF_011008945.1 of Streptomyces harenosi. GTDB lineage: Bacteria > Actinomycetota > Actinomycetes > Streptomycetales > Streptomycetaceae > Streptomyces > Streptomyces harenosi. The sequence goes on along the minus strand of NZ_WYCT01000049.1, from coordinate 28,775 downwards.
CAGGCGGACCGCCTCGGCCACCGAGGTGGCGGGCAGGGCGAGCCGGAACTCGTGGGCGGTCCGGCCCGACTGCAGGGTGTGGGCGATGTCGGCGAGCCGCGGGCGGGCCCGTTCGCGGCTCGCGGCGGTGCCCGCCTCCCCCGGGTCGCCCTCGTCGCCGGCCGCCCCCGTGGCCGGGGCGGCCCCGGAGGTCCCGGAGTCCGGCACGGTCCCGGTGTCCCGCCGGTGCGCGGCGTCCGCCGCGTCGGTGCCGCCGCCGGCCACCGCGCGGGCGACCTCCCCGATGGTCTCGGCCGTGGTGGCGGCCTCGGGCAGGGGCGTGCCGAGCTCGGTCGCCAGCAGCGCGAAGTAGCGCGCGCGTTCGGCCACGCCGAACCCGAGGTCGATCAGGTCCGTGGAGAGGTCGACGGAGTCCGGCTCCACCCCGGCCAGTTCGGCGGCCAGCCGCAGGCACCGGCGCCCGGCGTCCGCGGACGCGTCCCCGGCGGTCACCGGCTCCCGTGCGTCCCGGCGCAGGAAGGCCGCCAGGTCCCCCGCGTAGGCCCGCAGCCGCTCCTCGCTCTTCGCGGAGAGGACCAGCAGGTGCCCGGTCTCGTCGTCGGCCGGGTCCGGTCCGTCCGCTGCCGGGTACTCCTCCATGATCACGCAGGCGTTGGCGCCCCCGGCGCCGAACGAGCTGACGACGGCGCGCCGGGGCAGCGCGCCGGGCGCGCCCTGCGCGCCCGGGTCGGACGGTTCGATGCTGGGCCAGGGTCGCAAGGTCTGCTGCACCTCGAACGGTGTGGTGGTGAAGTCGATCTCCGGGTTGAGGCGTGCCGAATGCAGCGACGGTGCCAGCATCCGGTGCCGGAACTGCAGCAGCACCTTGGTCAGTCCGGCGATGCCGGCCGCCGACTCCAGGTGCCCGATGTTCGTCTTGACCGAGCCGATCGCGACCCTCGGCCGCCGCGCGCGGTCGGCCGGGTCGATGCGCCCGCCGAAGGCGTCGGCCAGGCCCGCGATCTCGATCGGGTCGCCGAGCAGGGTGCCGGTGCCGTGCGCCTCGACGTAGCCGATGGTCTCCGGTGCGACGCCGGCGCGGTCGAGCGCCGTGCGGATCACCGCGCTCTGCGCGGCCGGGCTCGGCACCGTGTAACCCCCGGTGTGACCGCCGGAGTTGACGGCCGTGCCGCGGATCACGCCGAGGACGCGGTCACCGTCCGCGAGGGCGGCGGCGAGCGGCTTGAGCAGGACCGCGCCGACGCCCTCGCCGTCGACGAAGCCGTCCGCGCCCGCGCCGAACGCCTTGAGCCGGTCGTCGCGCGAGAGCATCCCGGCCCGCGACAGGCCGCGCAGGTGCTTGGGGTGCAGGATCAGGTTGACGCCGCCCGCGAGCGCGGCGGCGCACTCGCCGGTCCGGATGCTCTGGCAGGCCAGGTGGATCGCGGTCAGCGAGGCGGAGCACGCGGTGTCCACCGCCAGGCTCGGCCCGGCGAAGTCGAAGAAGTAGGAGACGCGGTTGGCGACCGACCAGTGACGGGAGTGGGCCTCGGTGTCCAGGCCGAGGGCGTTCGCCTCGCCGCCCATCCACTCGTAGTCGCTGTTCATCACGCCGACGAACACCCCGACCGGTCCCTGGGCCGCGAGCGTGGCCGCCGGGTAGCCGGCGTCGTCCAGGGTGGCCGCCGCGGTCTGCAGGAACAGGCGCTCCTGCGGGTCCATCGCCTCGGCGTCGGCGGGTGAGATGTGGAAGAAGAGCGGGTCGAAGGTGTCGGCGCCGTCGATGAATCCGGCCCATTTGCTGTAGGCGCCGCGGATGCCGGAGGGGTCGTGGTGCGCGGCGGCGTCCCAGCGGTCGGCGGGGACCTCCCGGACGCAGTGGCGGCCGGCGGCCAGGTTGTCCCACAGTTCGCCGACCGTCCCGGCCAGCGGATAGCGTCCGGCCACACCGATGACGGCGATACGGTCGTCCGCGGCCTCCTCGGCCGCGGCCCGCTGCGGGGTCCCGGCGGGTACGGGGCCGGTGTCACCGGCCAACTGCTCCGCCAGGAACCGGGTCAGCGCGCGCGGGGTGCGGTGTTCGAAGACCAGGGTGGCGGGCAGCCGCAGGCCGGTGCGCGCGCCGAGCCGGTTGCGCAGTTCCAGCGCGGCGAGCGAGGTGAAGCCCAGGCGCTGGAACTCGGCGTCGGGGGGGATGTCGGCGGCCGAGTCGTGCCGCAGCGCCGCGGCGACCTCCCGCAGGACGAGGTCGCCGGCGAAGGCTTCCCGTTCGGCGGCGGACATCCGGCGGACGTCGGTCGCGTCGGCGCCGGCCGCGGCGTGACCCGGTGCGGCGGTGGCGGCGGTGAGGGCGGCGGGCCGCCGGCGCGGGGCGGGTGCCAGGGCGCGCAGCAGGGGCGGCACGGTGCCCGTCGCGGGATCGGCCGCCGCCGGGTCCAGGCGGGCCGGGAGCAGGTGGGCGCGGTCCGTGCCCAGGGCGGCGTCGAAGAGGGCGAGGCCCTCCTCGGTGGCCAGCGGGCGCAGTCCCGCGGCGGACAGCCGGGCCAGGTCGGCCTCGTCCAGCCGTCCGGTGAGCGCGCTGCGCTCGGCCCACAGCCCCCAGCCCAGCGACCGGGCGGGCAGGCCGCGGCCGCGGCGGTGGTGCGCCAGGGCGTCGAGGAAGGCGTTGGCCGCCGCGTAGTTGCCCTGTCCGGCGGTGCCGAGCGTGGCGGCCGCCGAGGAGAACAGCACGAAGGCCGACAGGTCCAGGCCCTCGGTCAGCTCGTGCAGGTGCCAGGCGGCATCGGCCTTGGCGGCCAGCACCGAGCGCAGCCGCTGCGGGGTCAGTGAGCCGATCACCCCGTCGTCCAGCACCCCGGCGGCGTGCACGACGGCGCGCAGCGGGCGGTCCTCCGGCAGCGACGCCAGCAGCGCGGCGAGCGCCTCGCGGTCGCCTGCGTCGCACGCGGCCGAGGTGGCCGACGCGCCCAGCGCGGTCAGCTCGCCGGCGAGCGCGTCCGCGCCCCGGCGGCTCACCAGCAGCAGGTGGCGGACGCCGTGCTCGGCGACCAGATGCCGGGCCACCAGGGTGCCGAGGGTCCCCGACGCGCCGGTGATCAGCACGGTTCCGTCGGCGGGGAACGGGGAGGTCCTGTCGCCCCCGGGCGGGGTCACGCGCTCCAGCCTCGGTACGTACAGCCCGCCGTCGCGCGCCAGCACCTGCGGCTCGCCGCAGGCCAGCACCGGGGGCAGCAGCCGCGGCAGGGCGTCCGGGTCGTCGGTGTCGAGGAGGACGATCCGGTCCGGGTGCTCCGTCTGCGCCGACCGCACCAGGCCCCACACCGCGGCGGCGGCGGGGTCCACCGGAGCGCCGGGGCGGGCCGCCACGGCGTGCCGGGTCACCACCACCAAGGGGGCCTCGCCGGTTTCCGTGCCGGCGAGCCGGTCGCGCAGTTCCCCGAGCACCGCCGCGGCCATCGCCTGGGCGCGGGCGGGCGGTTCGCCCTCCGGGTCGGGGCAGCGCACCACCGCGGCAGGGGTGGGGCCGTCCGGTCCGGCGGGCGTCCGCGCGGGGTGCCAGTTCACCTCGAACAGTGCGCCGGGACCCGCGGTGTCGAAGCTCGCGCTGTCCAGGGGTCGCAGCGACAGCGCGCCGGCCGACAGCACGCCGCGTCCGGTTCCGTCGGCGACGTACAGCGCCACCGAGCCGTCTTCCCGCGGGGTGAGCCGCGCCCGCACGGCGGAGATCTCCGCCGCCGCCTGCGGGTCGAGCCACCGTACGCCGCTCCAGGAGAACGGCAGGGCGGGGGTGGTCTTCAGGTCCAGGGCGTGCAGGGCGGCGTCGAGCAGCGCGGGGCGGACCGGCGCGGGCAGCGCCACCTCGGCGAAGAGTTCGCCGCCGCGCCGCCACAGCGCGCGCAGGCCCCGGAAGCCGGGCCCGTACTCCAGGCCCCGCTCGGCCAGATCGTCGTACCAGGAGGCGAGATCGACGCGCTCGGCGCCCGCGGGCGGCCAGGGCCCCAGGGGAGGCGCGTCGTCGGGCGCCGGGCCGCCGGCGTCGGTGAGCGCGCCGGTGGCGTGCAGCCGCCAGTCGCCGCCCGGGCCGCGGGCGTGCAGCCGCAGCGGCCGGTAGCCGTCGTCGTCGGCGGGGCCCACGAGGAGCTGGATGTCGACCTCGCCCTGCTCGGGCAGGATCAGGGGGGCGCGGAAGGTGAGTTCGTCCACCGCGTGCCCGGCGTGCAGGGCCATCTCCAGCAGGGCGGTCCCCGGGACCACCGCCCGGCCGTGCACCCGGTGGTCGGCCAGCCACGGGTGCGTACGCAGCGACAGGCGGCCGGTGAACACGGTCTGCCCGTCCTCGGCCAGCTCGGTGGCGGCGTCCAGCAGCGGCTGGGGCGCGCGCAGCCAGTAGGGCCGGGGCTGGAAGGCGTAGGTGGGCAGTTGCACGGTGCGGGCGCCGGTGTTCTCGAACACCGGGCGCCAGTCCACCGCGACGCCCCGGGTGTGCAGCTCGGCGGCGGACCGCAGCAGGTGCCGGGTGGCGTCCTCGTCGCGGCGCAGCGAGCCGACCGCCAGTGCCGGGCGGTCGGCGTTCTGCGCGGTCTCCTCGATGCCGACCACCAGGACGGGATGCGGGCTGCACTCGACGAAGGTGTGGTGCCCCTCGGCCAGCAGGCCCTCGATCACGGACTCGAAGCGGACGGTGTTGCGGAGGTTGTCGTACCAGTAGGTGGCGTCGAGCCGGGTGGTGTCCAGCGGACCGCCGGTCAGGGTCGAGTGGAAGGGCACGGCGGCGGCGCGCGGGGTGATGCCCGCCAGGTCGGCCAGGATCCGGTCGCGGATCCGCTCGACGTGCGCGGAGTGCGAGGCGTAGTCCACGGGGATGCGGCGGGCCCGGATCTCCTCGCGGGCGCAGGTCTCCAGCAGTTCGCCGAGCGCCTCGGCCTCGCCGGAGACCACCGTGGAACGGGGGCCGTTGAGCGCGGCGACGCCGACGCGTCCGGCCCACGGCTCCAGCAGGGCCGCGGTGTCGTCCCGCGGCAGGGCCACGGAGACCATGCCGCCCTCGCCGGCGATCTCCAGGAGCGCGCGCGAGCGCAGGGCGACGACGCGGGCACCGTCCTCCAGGGACAGCGCGCCCGCCGCGCAGGCGGCGGCGATCTCGCCCTGGGAGTGGCCGGCCACGGCGGACGGCGCGATCCCCAGGGAACGCCACACCTCGGCCAGCGACACCATGACCGCCCACAGCGCGGGCTGCACGACGTCCACCCGCCCGAGCGCCGCCTCGTCGTCGAGGACCTCGCTCAGCGACCAGTCGACCAGGCCGCTCAGCGCCCGCTCGCACTCCTGGAGCCGCTCGGCGAACACCGGGGACGACGCGCGCAGCCCGCGGGCCATCCCGGCCCACTGCGAACCCTGGCCCGGGAACACCCACACCACGCCGGACTCGGGGGCGACGGAGCCCTCCACCGCTTCCCGCGCCGGCTCGCCCGCCGACAGGGCGGCGAGCCCCGCGAGCAGTTCGGTGCGGTCGGCGGCGACGACCACGCCGCGGTGGTCCAGCGCGGAGCGGGTGGTCACGGTGGAGAGCCCGGCGTCCGCGGGGCGCAGCTCCGGGTGCGCCTCCACCCACTGCCGCAGCCGGTCCGCCTGGGCCCGCAGGGCCGCGGTGGTCGCGCCGGACACCAGGACCGGGACCGGTGCGCCCACTTCGGGGCCGCTCTCGACGGCCTCGGGCGCGGGCGGCTCCTCCAGGATCACGTGCGCGTTGGTGCCGCTGACGCCGAACGCCGAGACGCCCGCCCGGCGCGGGCGGTCCGCCCGCGGCCAGGGCCGCTGCTCGGTCAGCAGTTCCACGGCACCCGAGGTCCAGTCCACGTGGCGCGAGGGCCGGTCGACGTGGAGCGTGCGCGGCAGCACGCCGTGCCGCATGGCCTGCACCATCTTGATGACGCCGGCGACACCGGCGGCGGCCTGCGTGTGCCCGATGTTCGTCTTCAGGGACCCCAGCCACAGCGGTTCCGCGCGGTCCTGGCCGTACGTCGCCAGCAGCGCCTGCGCCTCGATGGGATCGCCGAGGGTGGTGCCGGTGCCGTGTGCCTCGACGGCGTCCACGTCCGCGGCGGACAGCCCGGCCGAGGCGAGGGCCTGGCGGATCACCCGTTCCTGCGACGGCCCGTTGGGGGCCGTCAGGCCGCTGGAGGCGCCGTCCTGGTTGACCGCCGAGCCGCGCACCAGGGCCAGTACCGGATGCCCGTTGCGCCGCGCGTCCGACAGCCGCTCCAGCACCAGGACGCCCACGCCCTCGGCCCAGCCCGTGCCGTCGGCGGCGTCCGCGAACGCCTTGCACCGGCCGTCGGCCGCCAGGGCGCGCTGCCGGGAGAACTCCACGAAGGTGCGCGGCGTGGACATCACCGCCACACCGCCGGCCAGCGCCAGCGCGCACTCCCCCGCCCGCAGCGACTGCGCCGCCAGGTGCAGCGACACCAGCGACGAGGAACACGCCGTGTCGACGGTCACCGCGGGACCCTCGAACCCGAAGGTGTACGCGACGCGGCCGGACGCCACGCTCGGCAGGCTGCCGGTGAACAGGTGGCCCTCGAAGCCGCCGGTGTCCTGTCCCAGCCAGGAGGCGTAGTCGCTGTACATCACCCCCGCGAAGACCCCGGTGCGGCTGCCCTGCAGCGAGGACGGGGCGATGCGCGCGCTCTCCAGCGCCTCCCAGCACGACTGGAGCAGCAGCCGCTGCTGCGGGTCGGTGGTCAGCGCTTCCTTCGGCGACATCCCGAACAGGGCCGCGTCGAACTCCGCCGCGTCGTGCAGGAACCCCCCGTGGCGCGTGTAGCTGGTGCCGGTCCGGTCCGGGTCGGGGTCGTACAGACCGTCGAGGTCCCAGCCGCGGTCGGCGGGGAACTCGGTGACGGCGTCCACGCCCTCGGCGGCGAGCCGGAAGAGTTCCTCGGGCGAGCCGGCACCGCCGGGGTAGCGGCAGGCCATGCCCACGATGGCGATGGGCTCGCGGTCCGGTCCCCGGTCCGCCGACTCCAGCTCGGCGAGCCTGCGGCGGGTCTGGCGCAGCTCGGTGGTGACCCGCTTCAGGTAGTCGAGCATCTTCTGGTCACTCATGGTCCGAACCCCCCAGCTCGTCGTCGATCAAGGCGTACAGCTCGTCCGCGCTCGCGGTGGCGACCTCCTCGTCCGGCTCGGCTTCCGCCGTGCCGTCCGGGACGGAGACCGACGCCAGCAGCTCCCACAGCCGGTCGGCGACGGCCTGGCGGAGGTCGTCGCCGGCGGCCGCCACGCTCGCCTCCAGCCGCTCCAGCTCGGCCAGCAGCGGTGGCGGCGGGGCCGCCGGCCGGCCCGGGGCAAGCCGCTCCCGCAGGTGGCGGGCGAGCTTGGCGGGGCTCGGATGGTCGAAGATCACCGTGGCGCTGAGGGTGGTGCCGAGGAGCGCGCCGAGCCGGTTGCGCAGTTCCAGGGCGGTGAGCGAGTCGAAGCCCAGGTCCCCGAAGCCCCGGTCGGGCGGTACCTCGCCCGGTCCGGACCGGCCGAGCACGGTCGCCACCTCGGTCTGGACCAGCCGGCGCATCGCCAGGTCCCCGTCGGGGCCGGGCAGCGCCGGCACCCGCTCGCGCGGCGGCCGGGAGTCCTCCCGGGCGCCGGTGTCCGGGGCGGCCGGGGCGCGGACCAGGCCGCGCAGCACCGCGGGTGTCCCGGTGCCGCCGGGCCCGGCGGGGTCGAGCCAGGCGGGCACCAGATGCGGCCGGTCGGCGCCGAGCGCCAGGTCGAGCAGGGCCAGGCCCTCGTCGGTGGGCAGCGGCCGCAGGCCCATGCGGAGCATCCGCTGCCGGTCCGCGTCGCCGAGCCGCCCGGTGAGGCCGGTGTTCTCCTCCCACAGCCCCCAGCCCAGGGAGACGGCGGGCAGTCCGAGCCGGTGGCGGTGGTGGGCCAGGGCGTCGAGGAACGCGTTGCCCGCCGCGTAGTTGGCCTGTCCGGCGAGACCGAGCACGGCCGAGACCGACGAGAACAGCACGAAGGCCGTGAGGTCCCGGTCGCGGGTCAGTTCGTGCAGGTGCCAGGCCGCGTCGGCCTTCGCCCGGAGCACGGCGCGCAGGTGCCGCGGCGTCTGGGACAGCAGGGCGGCGTCGTCGAGGACTCCGGCCGCGTGGACCACGCCGCGCAGGGGTGCCGAGGCGGGGACGGACGCGAGGACCTCGGCCAGGGCGGCGCGGTCGGCGACGTCGCACGCGGCCACGGACACGCGCGCGCCCTGGGCGGTCAGCTCCGCCACCAGTTCCTCCGCGCCTTGGGCGGCCGGGCCGCTGCGGCTGACCAGCAGCAGGTCGCGGACGCCGTGACGGGCCACCAGGTGGCGTGCGACGGCGGCGCCGAGCCCGCCGGTCCCGCCGGTGATCAGCGTGGTGCCGTCCCAGGCGGTGCCCGGCCGGCCGGGGCCGGGAGCGGGGACCGAGCCGCGGGTGAGCCGGGGGACGAGCATCCGGCCCGCCCGCAGGGCGATCTGGGGCTCGCCGGTGGCCAGGGCGTGCTTCACCTGCTCGGCCGTCGGCTCCTCGTCGCCGTCGGTGTCCACCAGCACGATGCGGCCGGGGTGTTCGGTCTGCGCCGACCGCAGCAGCCCCCCGACGGCGGCGGCGGCGAGGTCGACGGGGGCGTCCGGGGTCACGGCCGCGCCCCGCCGGGTGACGACCACCAGCCGGGGCGGCGCGCCCGCTGCCTCGCCGTCCCCGTCGGCGCCGGTGGGTCCGGACAGATGCCGCTGGACCTCGCCCAGCACGGACTCGGCCGTCGTGCGGACGGCCTCGGGCAGCGGTGCCCCGGCCGGCGCGACCGGCAGGACGACGGCCGGCGGCGCCGGCTCCACGGGCCCCGTCGCGGCGGCCTCCCGCCATTCGACCTGGAAGAGCCGGGGGTCGAACCGCCGGGCGTCCAGGGGCCGCAGGCTGAGGGAGCCGGCCGTCATCACCTCCACGCCGCTGCCGTCCGTGACGGTCAGCGAGGCCCGGTGCTCCCCGGCCGGGCTGATCCGGACCCGCAACCGCGTGGCGCCCGTCCGCGCGAGCCGCACATCGGCCCACGAGAACGGCACCACGGCGCCGGGGCCGTACTCCAGCACCAGCGGGTGGAGCACCGCGTCCAGCAGCGCCGGGTGCATGCCGAAGGGGCCCGCCCCGTCCGGCAGCGCCACCTCGGCGAGCAGGTCCTCGCCGTGCCGCCACACCCCGTGCAGGTTGCGGAACCGCGGCCCGTACTCCAGTCCGCGCCGGGCCAGTTCGTCGTAGGCGCCGGTGAGGTCCACCGGTGCCGCGCCGGGCGGGGGCCATTCGGCCAGGGCGGCCACCGCGTCGCCGGGCTCGGCGGGGCCGGCCACCCCGGTGGCGTGCAGCCGCCATCCGGTGTCGGCGCCGCCGGGGGTGCGGCCGTGGATGCGGAAGGCGCGCCGGCCCTCGCCGTCCGGTGCCGCCGCGGTCAGCTGCACCTCCACCTCGCCGTGGTCGGGTATCACCAGCGGGGTGTGCAGGGTGAGTTCGCCGACCGCGCCGCCCACCCGGAAGGCCATCTCCAGCAGGGCGGTGCCGGGGACCACGGCCTGGCCGAGCACCCGGTGATCGGCCAGCCAGGGCCGGGTGCGCAGCGAGAGACGTTCGGTGAGCACCGTGCCGTCGCCGTCCGCGAGGTCCAGGGCCCGGCCCAGCAGCGGCTGGTCCGCCGCGGCGTCCACCCGGTGGTGCCGGTGCTGGAAGGCGTACGTCGGCAGCTCGACGAGGGACGCGCCCGAACCGGCGAACGCGCCCGCCCAGTCCACCGCGACGCCGCGCGTCCACACCGCGGCCACGGAGGTGAGGAAGCGGTCCGGGCCGCCCTCGTGGCGCCGCAGCGTCCCGGTGACGATCTGGTCCGCCTCCCCCGTGCGGCTCTCCAGGATCTCCTGGATGCCGATGGTCAGCACCGGGTGCGGGCTGACCTCGATGAACGTGTCGTGGCCCTGCTCGGCCAGCGCCTCCACGGCCGACTGGAAGTGGACCCTTCGGCGCAGGTTGCGGTACCAGTAGGCGGCGTCGACCAGCCGGTCCCCCAGCCAGTCCCGCTCGACGGTCGAGTAGAACGGCACCCGGGCGGGCGCCGGGCGCAGCCCCGCGAGCAGCTCGGCCAGGTCCTCCTCGATGCGTTCCACGTGGGAGGTGTGGGAGGCGTAGTCGACCGGGATCCGGCGCGCGCGGACGTCCTCCGCCTCGCACGCGGCGCGCAGTTCCTCCAGCGCCTGCGCCTCCCCGGCGACCACCGTCACCGACGGGCCGTTGAGCGCGGCGACCTCCAGCCGGCCCCGCCATGCCGCGAGCCGGGTCTCCGCCTCGGCCAGGGGCAGGGCGAGCGACATCATGCCGCCGAGACCGGCCAGCCCCTTCGCGATGGCCTGCGAGCGCAGGGCGACCACCCGCGCCGCGTCCTCCAGCGGCAGCGCGCCGGACACGCAGGCCGCCGCGATCTCGCCCTGCGAGTGGCCGACGACGGCGGCCGGTTCGACCCCGCAGGAGCGCCACAGGGCCGCCAGCGACACCATCACCGCCCAGGACGCGGGCTGCACCACGTCCACCCGCTCCAGGGTGGGCTCGCCCGGCACCTGGCGCAGCACGCCCTCCAGGTCCCAGTCGACGAATCCGGCGAGCGCGGCGCCGCACGCGCGCAGGCTGTCGGCGAACACCGGTGAGGAGTCGAGCAGGCCGACCGCCATGCCGGTCCACTGGGAGCCCTGGCCCGGGAAGACGAAGACCACCCGGCCCCGGGCACGCTCCGCCGTCCCCTGGACCGTGCCGCGGGCCCGCTCGCCCCGCGCCAGGGCGGCCAGCGCGGCGGTCAGCTCCTCCCGGTCGGCGGCCAGGACGGCGGCGCGCCGCTCGAAGCCCGTACGGGAGGTCGCCAGCGACCAGCCGACGTCGGCCGGGCGCAGGCCGGGGTCGGACTCGATCCGCTCCCGCAGCCGCTGCGCCTGGGCGCGCAGCGCGGCCTCGCTCTTCCCGGACAGCACCACCGGCACGGGGCCGGCGAGCGCCGGGCGGTCGCCGGCGGGGGCCCCGCCCGGGGCTCCCGCCGCGCCGGGCCCGGGATGTTCGAGGATGACGTGTGCGTTGGTGCCGCTGATGCCGAAGGACGACACCCCGGCCCGGCGCGGCCGGTCCGCCCGCGGCCAGGGACGCCCCTCGGTCAGCAGCTCGACGGCGCCGCGGGACCAGTCCACGTGCCGGGACGGCTCGTGGGCGTGGAGGGTGCGGGGCAGTTCGCCGTGGCGCATGGCCAGCACCATCTTGATCACGCCGCTGATGCCGGCCGCGGCCTGGGTGTGCCCGATGTTGGACTTCAGCGATCCGAGCCACAGCGGTTCCGCGCGGTCGCGGCCGTATGTCGCGAGCAGCGCCTGCGCCTCGATGGGGTCTCCCAGAGCGGTACCGGTGCCGTGGGCCTCGACGGCGTCGACGTCGGCCGGGGACAGGCCGGCGCGGGCCAGGGCGTCGCGGATGACGCGCTGCTGGGAGGGGCCGTTGGGGGCGCTCAGGCCGTTGGAGGCCCCGTCCTGGTTGATCGCGGAGCCGCGTACCACCGCGAGCACCGGATGGCCGTTGCGCCGGGCGTCCGACAGGCGCTCCAGTACGACGACGCCGACGCCCTCGGCCCAGCCGGTGCCGTCGGCGGCGTCGGAGAACGCCTTGCACCGGCCGTCGGGCGAGAGGCCGTTCTGCCGGGCGAACTCGGCGAACATGCCGGGCGTGGACATCACCGTGGCGCCGCCGGCCAGGGCCAGGGAGCACTCCCCGGCCCGCAGCGACTGCGCCGCCAGGTGGAGCGAGACCAGCGACGAGGAGCAGGCCGTGTCCACGGTCACCGCCGGGCCCTCGAACCCGAGGGCGTAGGCGATGCGGCCGGAGGCCACGCTCGTCGCGCCGCCGGTCAGGGCGTAGCCGCCGAAGCTGTCGGTGGTCTCGTGCAGCCGGGGGACGTAGTCCTGGTCCATGACGCCCATGAAGACCGCCGTCCGGCTGCCGCGCAGCGAGGCGGGGTCGGCGCCGGCCCGTTCCAGGGCCTCCCAGGACACCTCCAGCAGCAGCCGCTGCTGCGGGTCCATGGCCCGCGCCTCACGGGGGTTGATCCGGAAGAAGTCGGCGTCGAAGCCGAAGGGGTCGGTCAGGAAGCCGCCGGCACGGACGTGGCCGGTGACCGCCGGGTCGGGGTCCCAGCCGCGGTCCTCGGGGAAGGGGGAGATGGCGTCCACTCCCCCGGCGACCAGCCGCCACAGCTCGTCGGGAGAGGACACGCCGCCGGGCAGGCGGCAGCCCATGCCGACGATCACGACCGGGTCGTCGTCGGCGGCGGCGCGGGCCGTCGCGGCGGGAGAGCCGTCCGGGGCGGTGGGCGGGGCCAGTTCGGCGCGCAGGTGCCCGGCGAGCGCGGCGGGGGTGGGGTGGTCGAAGATCAGCGTGGCCGGCAGCCGCAGCCCGGTCGCCCGGCTGAGCCGCTTGCCGAGCTCGACCGCCGTGACCGAGTCGAACCCGAGTTCCTTGAAGGAGCGTTCGGTGTCGACGGCACCCGGATCGCCGTGGCCGAGCACGGCCGCCGCCTGGGCCCGTACCAGGGCCGCCGGGTCGGGTTCCCCGGTGACGGCCGGTCCGGCGGCCGGTGCGGCGGGTTCCGGCCGCGCGGCCGTCTCCGTCGCGGGCGTCGCGGGCGCCACGGCTGCGGCCGGGGCCGCGGTGAGCCAGTGGGCGCTGCGCTGGAAGGCGTAGGGAGGCAGGTCCACCGTGCGGGCGCCGGTGCCCTCGAACATCGGACGCCAGTCCAGTGTGACGCCCTGGGCGTGCAGTTCCGCCATGGACAGCAGCAGCCGGCGCAGTCCGCCCTCGTCGCGGCGCAGCGTGCCCTGCGCGACGGCCGGGACACCGGCGTCGTCCAGGGTGTCCTGGATCGCCGGGGTGAGGACGGGGTGGGGGCTGGCCTCGATGAACACCTGGTGACCGTCGGCGGCCAGGGCCCGGACGGTCTCCTCCAGCCGCACCCGTTCCCGCAGGTTGCGGTACCAGTACCCGGCGTCCAGGCGGTCCGCGTCCAGACGTCCGCCGGTGACCGTGGAGTAGAAGGCCACGCCGCTGTCCCGCGCGGGGACGTCCGCGGCGGCCCGCAGGACCTCGTCGCGGACCTCCTCCACCTGCGCCGAGTGCGAGGCGTAGTCGATCGGGACGGTCCAGGCGCGTACGCCCCGGGCCTGGCACGCGGCCACGGCCCCGGCGACGGCGTCGACCGGGCCGGACACCACGACGGAGCGGGGGCCGTTGACCGCGCCGATGGTCACCCCGTCGAAGCCGTCGGCCTCCTCGGCCGGCAGGGCGAGCAGGGCCATCGCGCCGCGCCCGGAGAGCCGCGCGGTGATGACGCGGCCGCGTTCGGCCATCAGGCGCAGGGCGTCCGCCAGCGGCACGCTGCCCGCCGCGCAGGCCGCGGTGATCTCTCCCTGGGAGTGGCCCACCACGGCGGACGGCGCGAGCCCGACGGACCGCCACACCTCGGCCAGCGACACCTGCACCGCGAACAGCGCGGGCTGCATGACGTCCATGCGCTTGAGCGCGGCGTCGTCGGCGAGCACCTCGCGCAGCGACCAGTCGACCATGCCGTCCAGGAGCCGGGCGCACTCGTCCATGCGCGCGGCGAACACCGCCGAGGTGTCCCACAGCTCCAGGGCCATCCCGGCCCACTGCGGTCCCTGCCCGGGGAAGGCCCAGACCACGCCCGAGACGGAACCGGCCACCGCCTCGACCACGTGGGGCGAGGGCTCGCCCGCCGCCAGGGCGGCCAGTCCGGCGAGCAGCTCGTCGCGGTCCGCGGCGACGACCACCCCGCGGTGCTCCATCGCGGTCCGGGTCGTCACGGTGGAGTACCCCACGTCGGCCGGGCTCAGCCCGGCGTCGGAGGCCACCCGCTCCCGCAGTCGCCGTGCCTGGGCCCGCAGCGCCGCCTCGCTCCTGCCCGAGACGACCACCGGTACCGGCACCGGTGCCGGTGCCGCCGAGCGGGCCCCGGCGCGGTCCTCCCCCTCGGCGGCCGGGGCGCCGGCGACGACGACGTGGCAGTTGGTGCCGCCGACGCCGAAGGAGCTGACGCCCGCGAGCCGGGGGCCCTGCGGCCACGGTCCGGTGGTGTCGTTCACCCGCAGCCGCAGCCGGTCCATGGGGATGGCCGGGTGCGGCTCGGCGTAGTGCAGGCTCGCCGGGACGGCGCCGTGCTCCAGGGAGAGCGCGACCTTGATGAGCCCGATGACGCCCGCGGCGCCGTCGAGGTGCCCGATGTTGGTCTTCACCGACCCCACCAGCAGCGGCTCCCCGGCCGGCCGGTCCGCGCCCAGCACCGCTCCCAGGGCCGCCGCCTCGACGGGGTCGCCGGCCCTGGTGCCGGTGCCGTGGAGTTCGACGTAGCGGACGTGGGCCGGTTCCGCCCCGGCGCGGGCGTAGGCGTCGCGCAGCAGCTCCCGCTGGGCGTCCTCGTCGGGGACGGTCAGGCCCCGGCCGCCGCCGTCGTTGTTCACCGCGCTGCCGAGCAGGACGCAGTGGACGGGGTCGCCGTCCGCGACGGCGTCCGCCAGCCGCTTGAGGACGACCATGCCGCCGCCCTCGCCGCGCACGGTGCCGTTGGCGCGCGCGTCGAAGGTGTGGCAGCGGCCGTCCGGGGAGAGCGCGCCCGCCCGGGCGAAGGCGAGCGCGCCGTCCGCGGTCAGGTTCAGATGGACGCCGCCGGCCAGCGCCAGGCCGGTGGCGCCCGACAGCAGGGCCTCGCAGGCCAGGTGGACGGCGACGAGGGAGGAGGACTGGGCCGCGTCCACGGTCAGGCTGGGCCCGCGCAGGCCGAGGTGGTAGGAGACGCGGTTGGCGATGACGCCCCTGCTCAGGCCGGTCATCGAGTGGTGCGACACGGCGTCGCCGCCGTGCCGGTGCACCAGCGCGGCGTAGTCGTCGCCGGTGGCCCCGAGGAAGACCGCGGCACCGCCGCCGCGCAGGGTCGCGGGCAGCACCCGGGCGTGCTCCAGCGCCGTCCAGCTCAGTTCGAGCGCCAGCCGCTGCCGCGGGTCCATCGCCTCGGCCTCGCGCGGCGAGATGCCGAAGAAGGCGGCGTCGAAGCCGGCCACCTGGTCCAGGAAGCCGCCGCGCCGCAGCCCCGGTGGGGCCGCGCCGTCCGGTACGCCGTCCAGGTCCCAGCGGCCGTCCGGCACCTCGGTGACGGCGTCCACGCCGTCGCGCAGCAGCCGCCAGAAGGCGTCGATGCCGTCGGCTCCCGGGACCCGGCAGGACATGCCGACGACCGCGATCGCGTGCTCGCCGGGTGGGCTGGTGGGCATGGTCGGTGTTCTCTCCTGCCGGTGCTGGTGCGGGCGGCCCGTCATGCGGGCTCGTCCGTGCTCGTGCGGTCGGCGCGCGCCCGCAGCCGGGCCAGGCCGGCGCCGGGGTCGGCCGCGATCGCCGCCAGCAGCCGCTCGTAGGCGCGGGCCATGCGCGTGGCCGTCTCCGGGGTGAACAGGTCGGTGCTGTACTCCAGATGGCCCAGCAGGCCGGAGTCCGTCTCCCGCACCGTCAGGGTGAGGTCGTACTTGGCGGGTCCCGGGTCGGCGTCCACCGGGGTGATGCCGAGACCGTCCTCGGTGCCGCCGGTGCCGTCGGTGCCGTCCTCCGCCAGGCGCGGCATCGGCACCAGGTTGAACATCACCTGGAACAGCGGGGAGTGCGCCGGATCGGGGTGCGGCACCAGTTCCCGGACCAGATCGGCGAAGGGCAGGTCCTTGTGCTCGTGCGCCTCGGCCGTGACCTGCCTGGCCTGGGCGAGCAGATCGGTGAAGCCGCGCTCGGCGGTCACGTCCAGCCGGACCACCACCGTGTTGACGAAGTAGCCGACGAGCTGTTCCAGCTCGGCCTTGGGCCGGTTGGTGACGGGCGTGCCGATGGCGAGCTCGCGGTCGTCGCAGTGCCCGCCCACCAGTACGGCGAACGCCGACAGCAGGGTCATGTACAGCGTGCCGCCGCTGTCTTGGCCGAGCTCGCGCAGTTGGGCGAGGACGGGGAGCGGGACGTCGAGGCGGACCTTGGCGCCCCGGTAGGACTGCACCGGACCCCTGGGGCGGTCGGTGCGCAGCGCCGCGCGGGCGGGCAGTCCCTCCAGTTGCCGTCGCCAGTAGGCCCGCTGGCGGTCGAGTTCCGCCTCGCCGACCACCTGGCGCTGCCAGCGGGCGTAGTCGGCGTAGCGCAGCGGTACGGGCGGCAGCTCCGCCTCCGTTCCGCGGAGCAGGGCCCGGTAGAGGGTGATGAGTTCCGGCAGCACGATGGTGAGCGACCATCCGTCGAAGACGCCCCAGGGCCGGGTGAGGACGAAGACGTGCTCGTCGTCCGCCACCGGGACCAGGTGGACACGGACCATGTGGCGGTCCTCCGGTGCGAACGGGCGCGTCCGCTCCTGCCGCAGCCACTGCGCCAGCTCGTCGTCGCCGGTCACCGGCGCGGGCACGTGCACCTCGATCCCGCAGTCCTCGTGCACCTTCTGGGTGACGGTGCCGTCGCGGCGGACGTAGCCGGTGCGCAGCACCGGATGCCGTTCGGCCAGGGCCCGCACGGCGCGGGCGAAGGCGTCGTGGTCCAGCCGGCCCTTGAGCCGGTAGGCGAGCTGGGCGTTGTCGTAGGAGGCTTCCAGGTGCTGGGGGTGGTTGAGGAACCACAGGTCCCGCTGCTGGAGGGAGAGCGGGGCCTCCTCCCCGTCGCGGGTGGGCACGGCGGGCACCAGCGGTACGGTTTCCGCGCCGGCCGGTTCCCTGTCGATCTCGGCAGCCATGTCCGCGACGGTGGCGCCGGTGAGGATGAGCTGGAGCGGCAGTTCCCGGCCCGTTTCCTGTCTCACCCGCAGGTTGAGCCGGACGGCGAGCAGGGAGTGCCCGCCCAGGGCGATGAAGCTGTCCTGGACGCCGACCCGGCCGAGTCCCAGCATCTCGGCGAGGACGCGGCACAGGATGTGCTCGGTCCCGGTGCGCGGGGCGACGTAGGTCTCCTTGGCCAGGGCGTCCTCGTCGGGGGCGGGCAGCGCCCGCTTGTCGACCTTCCCGTTGGGGGTGACCGGGAGTTCCTCCAGCAGGACGAAGACGCTGGGGACCATGTAGTCGGGCAGCCGGGCCGACAGGTGTTCCTTCAGCGTCCGGGCCATCGACGGTCCCAGGTCGCCGATGCGGGGGAAGTTGGCCAGGTGGGCCGCGCGGTAGGGGGCGCGGGCCCGCACCGGGGGCAGGCCGTCCTTGCCGAGGACCAGGTCCAGGGCGTCGGGCCGGTCCTGCGACCAGGTCGCCGCCACCCGGTAGCCGAGCGTTTCGGCGTGCCGCAGTACGGCTTCGAGCTCCCGTGTCTCCTGCGCGGCCCGCGCGGTCAGCCGGCCCTGTCCGGGCAGGGGTTCCACCTCGTGGGAGGGCGACCAGCGCGCGAGGTGCTCGCTGACCCGTACGTCGTCGGCGACGCGGGGGTTGCGCAGGCCGCTGACGCCGAAGCGGTCGGGGGTGCCGGCGTCCAGCAGCTCGCGCAGCGCCTGCGGCGTGCCGGCTTCCAGCCAGGGCAGGGGCTCGGCGGTGGCGGCGGCCTTCTTGGTGAGGATCACGTCGTAGCGGTAGGCCAGCATCTCGTTGTCGCCCACGCCGCGCTTGGCCACGAGGTCGACGCCGCCGACTTCGGGGAAGAGCTCGGGCAGGCGGGCGAAGTAGGTCGGGCTGAGCAGCAGTTCGCTCTCCTGCCGGCGCCGGCGCCGCACCTGCGCGGCGAGCGCTCCGGCGGTCGTCCGGGCTCCGGCGCGGCTGCGTTCGACGGCGCCGAGGTGGGCCGGCAGCAGGTCCAGGTTGCGGACGTCGCCGATGAGGACGCGGCCGCCGTCCTCCAGCAGCGGCAGCATCCGGGTGAGGGCCTCCTCCAGGTAGACCCGGTTCGGGAAGTACTGCGCGACCGAGTTGAGGACGATCGTGTCGAAGCCGCCCTCGGGCAGGTCCGCCACCGACAGGGCGTCGCCCTGTTCCAGGGTGACGTGCGTCCAGCCGCGCTCGGCGACGCCGCGGCGGACGTCGGCGAGCGCGGAGGGCGACAGGTCCAGCGCGTGGACGGACGTGCAGGCGGCCGCGTACCGGAAGAGCAGCAGCCCGGTGCCGCAGCCGATCTCCAGCAGGCGCCTGGGCCGCAGGTCCTCGATGTGCCGGACCGTGCCGTCGATCCACTCGCGCATGTCGGACTCGGGGATGGGCTCGCCGGTGTAGCTGCTGTCCCAGCCGGTCAGGTTGAGGTCGTCGGGGACGTCCTCGCCCCGGGAGCCGGCGTACTGGTCCTCGAAGACGCGCTGCCACTGGTCGAGGAGGTGGGCGTTCTGTTCCCGGGCGGCGGCGTCGAACCACTGCGGTGTGGGGTGCACGTAGGCGACCAGCGAGCGGCTGTCGCCGGACGCGCGCGCCAGGACGACTCCGTGGGCCACCGCGTCGTGCCGGGCGAGGGTGGACTCGATCTCGCCGAGCTCGATGCGGAAACCACGGATCTTGACCTGGTCGTCGTTGCGGCCCACGTACTCCAGCGACCCGTCCGCCAGCTGCCGCACCAGATCACCACTGCGATACATCCGCGCCCCCTCCTGCCCGCAGAACGGATCCGGAAGAAAACGCTCCCTCGACAGCTCCGCACGGTTCAGATAACCGCGCGCCACACCCTCCCCACCCACATACAACTCACCCACCGCACCGACCGGCACCGGACCACCCCGGCCGTCCAGCACATACACCCGAAGATCCGGAATACGCACCCCGATCGGACTCGCCGAACCCTCCAGATCACCCCACGACAACTCCCGATACGTCACATGCACCGTCGTCTCGGTGATCCCGTACATGTTCACCAGCCGCGTGCCCCGGTTCACCCCACGCCGCATCCACGGCTCCAACGCCGCCACATCCAGCGCCTCACCACCGAACACCACCACCCGCAGCCGATGCGCCGCACCCTCCTCACCCTGCGCCGCGATCAACTGCCGGAACGCACTCGGCGTCTGATTCAGAACCGTCACACCCGACGCACACAACAACCCATAGAACTCACGCGGATTGCGCGACACCGCCTGCGGCACCACCACCAGCCGCCCACCATGCAGCAACGCACCCCAGATCTCCCACACCGAGAAATCGAAGGCGAACGAATGGAACAACGTCCACACATCATCCGCCCCGAACCCGAACCACCCCTCGGTGGCCGTGAACAAACGCGTCACATTACGGTGCTCGACCATCACACCCTTCGGCGTCCCCGTCGAACCCGACGTATAAATCACATACGCCAGATCACCCGACGACGACCCCGCCACCCGCGGCAGATCACCCCCCGGCAACCCCTCCCACACACCCACATCCGCCCGCACATCCACCACCGGAACACCAGCAGGATCCAACCCCTCCGGAACCCCACCGTCCACCAGCAGCACCCGCGGCGCACTGTCCCGCAACACATGATCCAACCGCTCCACCGGCACCGCAGGATCGAGCGGCACATACGCACCACCCGCCTTCAACACCGCCAGCACAGCCACCACCATGTGCTCACTCCGCGGCACACACACCGCCACCAGCACATCACGACCCACACCCAAACCACGCAGGTGACCCGCCAGCCGGTTCGCCCGCGCGTTCAGCTCCCCGTACGACAGCGACCGCCCCTCACACTCCACCGCCACCGCACCCGGCCGCGCAGCCGCCACCTCCTCGAACCACTCATGCACACACCGATCCCCACCCGCCACACCGGCCGGCCGCTCGTTCCACTCCACCAGCACCCGCCGACGCTCCGCCTCGGGCAGGACGGCGATGCCGAGGGCCGGGGTGCTGGCTCCGTCGTCGGCGGCGAGGGCGGTGACGATGCCGGTCAGCGCGGTCTCGACGTAGTCGGCGACCGCCTCGCAGGCCACGGCGTCGTCGACCCGCAGGTCCAGGGAGAGTTCGCCGCCGAAGTCGTCGAGGGAGACCGTCAGCGGGTAGTTGATGGCGTCGGTCTCCGCCAGCCAGTGGATCCCCGTCTCCTCCAGGGAGGGCGCGTCCTGGCCGTGGCGCGGCTCGAAGTGCCGGAAGTTGATCACCGAGCTGAACAGGGGGGTGTCGCCCTCCAGGCCGCTGCACCGCTGGGCCAGGCTCAGCGGGCTCTGCTCGCGGGCGATCAGGCCGCGCAGTCCGGCGTCGACCTCCCTGACCAGCTCCTGGACGGTCCGGCCGGCCAGCCGGACCCTGAGGGGGAGGGTGTTGATGAAGTTGCCGAGCATCCGCTCCACTCCGGGCACGCCCTGCAGGCGCCCGGACATCACGGTGCCGAACACCACGTCGTCGCTGCCGCTCGCCGCCGCCGCGACGCAGGCCCACGCGGCGTGGAAGAGGCAGGCCGGGCTGACGCGCAGACGCCGGGCCTGGGCGCGCAGCTCGCCGGTGAGACCGGCGGGCAGGGCGCGCCGCAGGTGGGGGTAGGCGTGGCCGTCGCCGCGTACGTTGGTCAGCCCGAAGGGCGCCGTGGACTCGGTGACGTCGCCCAGGGCGGTGCGGAAGTAGCTCTCCGCGTCGTCCGTCGCCGTCTGGTGCAGGGTCTGGCCGACGAAGTCCCGGTAGGGCGGGGCGGGCGCCAGCAGTTCGGTACGGCCGGCCATGTGGACCGCGAGCTCCTCCAGCACCAGCCGCAGCGTGCTGGCGTCTTCGATGAGGTGGTGGGCGCTGAGCAGGAGGTAGCGCCGCTCGGAGCCCGGGTCCTCGGCGATCAGCAGCCGCAGCAGGGGCGCCTCGTCGACCTTCATCCGCCGGGGCCGGGCCAGCAGGGCGCGTGCCTGCTCCTCGGCGTCCCGGCCGGGCTCCAGACGCGTGCGCTCCACCACCAGGCGGGCGGTGCGGTAGACGACCTGCACGGGTGCGGGCAGGTCCGTGGTGAGCACGGCGGTGCGCAGGACGTCGTGCCGGTCGATCAGCGCCTGCAGCGCCTCGGTGAACCGGGTGCACACGGTCTCGTCGTCGGCGGCCAGCAGGATGGAGACGAGGTAGGGGTCGCTGTCCGGGTCGAGCAGGTGGTGGAAGAGGATGCCCTCCTGCGCGGAGGCCAGCGGGTAGACGTCCTGGACGTTGGGCGCGCCGCCGGGGACAGTGGCCACGACGGCGTCGATGCGCTCCTGGTCCAGGTCGACCAGGGGGAGCATCGCGGGGGTGATGCGCTCGCAGCCGGCGGGGATCAGGTTGGGCGGCGGTGCGTAGGCCGGGCCCGTGGCGCCGCCGTCGATCTCGGCGGCCAGCCGTGCCAGGGTCGGGCTGCTGAACACGCTGCGCACCGGGACGTCGAAGCCGCGTTCCTTCAGCCGGGCCACGAGGACCGTGATGAGCAGCGAGTGGCCGCCGAGCTGGAAGAAGTTGTCCTCCGCGCCGATCCGCCTCTCGTCGAAGCCGAGCAGTTCGGCCCAGACGGCGGCCAGCGCCCGCTCGGTGGCGGTGCCGGGGGCGACGTAGGCGCGCTGGGCGTAGGCGTCGATGCCGGGGGCCGGCAGGGCCCTGCGGTCCAGCTTGCCGTTGGCGGTCAGCGGCAGGACGTCCAGGGTGACGAAGGCGCTGGGCACCATGTAGTCCGGGAGGGTGCGTCCGGCGTGCCGGGCGAGCTCGGTGCGCAGGTCCTCCGCCGGGTGTCCGTCCTCCGGGACCAGATAGGCCACCAGCCGCTTGTCACCGGGCCGGTCCTCGCGGGCGACGACGACGCAGGAGCGCACCGCGTCGTGCCGGGCGAGGGTGGACTCGATCTCGCCGAGCTCGATGCGGAAACCACGGATCTTGACCTGGTCGTCGTTGCGGCCCACGTACTCCAGCGACCCGTCCGCCAGCTGCCGCACCAGATCACCACTGCGATACATCCGCGCCCCCTCCTGCCCGCAGAACGGATCCGGAAGAAAACGCTCCCTCGACAGCTCCGCACGGTTCAGATAACCGCGCGCCACACCCTCCCCACCCACATACAACTCACCCACCGCACCGACCGGCACCGGACCACCCCGGCCGTCCAGCACATACACCCGAAGATCCGGAATACGCACCCCGATCGGACTCGCCGAACCCTCCAGATCACCCCACGACAACTCCCGATACGTCACATGCACCGTCGTCTCGGTGATCCCGTACATGTTCACCAGCCGCGTGCCCCGGTTCACCCCACGCCGCGTCCACGGCTCCAACGCCGCCACATCCAGCGCCTCACCACCGAACACCACCACCCGCAGCCGATGCGCCGCACCCTCCTCACCCTGCGCCGCGATCAACTGCCGGAACGCACTCGGCGTCTGATTCAGAACCGTCACACCCGACGCACACAACAACCCATAGAACTCACGCGGATTGCGCGACACCGCCTGCGGCACCACCACCAGCCGCCCACCATGCAGCAACGCACCCCAGATCTCCCACACCGAGAAATCGAAGGCGAACGAATGGAACAACGTCCACACATCATCCGCCCCGAACCCGAACCACCCCTCGGTGGCCGTGAACAAACGCGTCACATTACGGTGCTCGACCATCACACCCTTCGGCGTCCCCGTCGAACCCGACGTATAAATCACATACGCCAGATCACCCGACGACGACCCCGCCACCCGCGGCAGATCACCCCCCGGCAACCCCTCCCACACACCCACATCCGCCCGCACATCCACCACCGGAACACCAGCAGGATCCAACCCCTCCGGAACCCCACCGTCCACCAGCAGCACCCGCGGCGCACTGTCCCGCAACACATGATCCAACCGCTCCACCGGCACCGCAGGATCGAGCGGCACATACGCACCACCCGCCTTCAACACCGCCAGCACAGCCACCACCATGTGCTCACTCCGCGGCACACACACCGCCACCAGCACATCACGACCCACACCCAAACCACGCAGGTGACCCGCCAGCCGGTTCGCCCGCGCGTTCAGCTCCCCGTACGACAGCGACCGCCCCTCACACTCCACCGCCACCGCACCCGGCCGCGCAGCCGCCACCTCCTCGAACCACTCATGCACACACCGATCCCCACCCGCCACACCGGCCGGCCGCTCGTTCCACTCCACCAGCACCCGCCGACGCTCCGCCTCGGGGAGCAGGGGCAGCAGGGAGACCCGCTCCTCGGGGTCGGCGGCGACGGAGGCGAGCAGCGTGGTGTAGTGGCCGACGAAGCGCTGGATGGTCTCCCGGTCGTACAGGTCGGTGTTGTACTCGACGGTGCCGGCCAGCCCGTCCGGCGTCTCACGGAGGTCGAGCGTGAGGTCGAACTTGGTGGTGTCGACGTCGAACTCGACGGGGAGCACCTCCGCTTCTCCCAGCCGGTCCTGCCGGTCCGTGCGGGCCTCCTGAAGCACGAACATCGTCTGGAAGACGGGCGAGTGGGACAGGCTGCGCTCCGCCTGGAGGGCGTCCACCACGGCCTCGAAGGGCACGTCCTGGTGGTCGTACGCCTCCAGCGCGGTCTTGCGCACCTGGGTGAGCAGTTCGCAGAAGGCCGGGTCGTCCGCGAGGTCGGCGCGCATCACCAGGGTGTTGGCGAAGAAGCCGATGAGGCCCTCCACCTCGCTGCGGCCGCGGTTGGCCACCACCGTGCCGACGGCGATGTCGGTCTGCTGTGTACAGCGGTGCAGCACGACGGTGTAGGCGGCGAGGAGGGTCATGTACAGCGTGGCGTCGTACCGCGCGCCGACGCTGCGCAGCCGTTCCAGCAGGTCGGCCGGGCAGCGGAACGCCTCACGGGCTCCGTGGTACGTCTTGACCGCCGGGCGCTCCCGGTCCGCGGGCAGCGTCAGCCGCGGATCGACCCCGGCGAGCTGCTTCTTCCAGTACCCGACCTGGCGTTCCTGCACGCCGTCGGCGAGCCACCGGCGCTGCCAGAGCGCGTAGTCCGGGTACTGCACGGGCAGCGACTCCAGCGGGGAGGGCCGCCCGGCGCGGTACGCCTCGTACAGGGCGACGAGGTCGCCGAAGAGGACGCCGACCGACCAGCCGTCCGACACGCCGTGGTGCATCGTCACCAGCAGCACGTGTTCCTGCTCGGACTCCCGCAGCAGCCGGGCCCGGAACAGCGGGCCGCGCTCCAGGTCGAAGGGGGTGGCCGCCTCGCTCGCGCAGATCAGCGGCAGGTCCGCCGGGTCCGCCAGCTCCTCCAGGCGGACCTCGATGTCCCGGCCGTCGCCGATGTGCTGGTAGGGGACACCGTCGTGGTCGGCGAAACGGGTGCGCAGCGCCTCGTGCCGCTGCACCACCGCTTCGAGCGCCCGCACCAGGGCGGTGCGGTCCAGGCGTCCGCTCAGCCGCACG
Source organism: Streptomyces harenosi (assembly GCF_011008945.1). Classification (GTDB taxonomy): domain Bacteria; phylum Actinomycetota; class Actinomycetes; order Streptomycetales; family Streptomycetaceae; genus Streptomyces; species Streptomyces harenosi. The sequence continues at coordinate 4,423 of NZ_WYCT01000049.1, read as the reverse complement.
GCCGCCGGGATGTTGTAGGCCGCGCTCGCTCCGTCGTCGAGCTGGGCGAGGAACCACAGCCGCTGCTGGGTGAAGGACAACGGAACCGGTTCGCCCGCCGCCCGGGGCGGGGGCGCCATGACGTCGAGCGCGGAGACGTCGACGCCCTCCTTCCGGAGCAGCGCGAACAGGGCGCGCCGGCGCTTGGCGGACAGGGACCGGACCTTGTGGACCAAGGCCGCCCGCTCGTGCTCGTGAGGGATGGTGCCCATCGTCGTCCCCTTGCCTAGTTCTCGACGTGCTCGGCGAGCAGAGCGTCGAGCTCTTCGTCGCTCATGTCTTCGATGAGGGCGATGCTCTTGAGGATCTGCTCCGTGTCGGACGATCCGGTCGGTGCGGACGGCCGGCGGCGCTCCAGCTCGCCGGCCAGTTCGGCGACGCGCGGAGCGTCGAAGACGGCCTGGACGGGCAGGTGCACGCCGGTGTGCCGCTGGAGCAGGTTGATCAGGCGGGTGGCCAGCAGCGAGTTGCCGCCCAGGCTGAGGAAGTTGCTCGCCGCGTCCAGTTCGCCGGCGTCGATCTCCAGCAGCTCCGACCAGGCGGCGACCACCGTCCGCTCGGTGTCGGTGAGCGACCGGTCCCGCAGCCGCTCGGCACGTTCGGCGAGCCGGGCGTCCTCGGCCTGTCCGGCCGGCCCGGCGTGCCCGGCGTCGGCGGGCACGGGGCCGCCGTCCGGGACGGTCGCGGCGGGGCGGGCGGGTCCGGGCCTGCGGCCGGCCCAGTAGCTGCCCCGCTCGAACTCCGTCGGCGGCAGCGGCACCAGCGGGCGGCGCCCGGCGTGCAGTCCGTCCCAGGGCACGGTGATGCCCCGCACCCACAGCTCGGCGAGGTGGTCGAGGTCGCGGTCGGCGACGAGACCGGCGACGAACTGCTCGCCCCGCAGGCCGGAGAGGACCGTCCCGAGCGGTCCCGCGTCCTCCTCGGCGTTGCCGCGGTGGACCGTCGCGCCCGCCGGTGCCTCGTCGGTGTGCGAGCCGTCCGCCAGATGGTGCGCCAGGGCCGCCCTCACCTCGTCCAGGGAACGTGCCACCACGGCCAGGCGCTCGGGCAGTGCCTCGCGGCCCAGTTGCGAGCTGTAGGCCACATCGGCCAGCGTCACCGAGCCGTCGCGCTCCAGGAAGTCGTGCAGCCGCCGTACCGCCGTGCGCAGCCGCTTGGCGTTCCTCGCGGACACCACGACCACCTGGGGCCCGCCGTCCCGGTCGTCTGCGGTGGCGGTCTCGGTGGGCGGCGGTGCCTCGACGACCAGGCTGACGTGGCTGCCGCCCGCCGCCACCGAGTTGATCAGGGCGCGGCGGGGCGCGGGGGCGCCGCCGGCGCCGTCCGCGCCGCGCGGTGCCCAGTCCGTCAGCCGCTCGCAGAGGGTCAGGGCCGTGCCGTCGAAGTCCAGGTCGGGGTTGGGTGCGCCCACCTCCACCAGGGGGGCGATCTGCCCGTGCCGCAGTTGCAGGACGACCTTGGTGAGCTGGGCGATGCCGGAGGCGGCCTCGGGGTGGCCCAGGTTCGACTTCACGGAGCCGAGCGCCACGGGCTCGGTGACACCGTCGAACACCTCCCGCAGCGCGCGGAACTCGACCGCGTCGGAGAGGGTCGTCCCGCCGGCCGCGGCCTCGACGTACCCGATGGAGTCCGCGGTGACGGCGGCCTGCTCCAGCGCTCGCCGCATGGCCCTGGTCTGGGCGCGGTGGCTCGGCATCATGAAGCCGTTGGAGCGGCCGGAGTGCACCGAGGCCGTGCCCTTGACGACGGCGAGGATCCGGTCGCCGTCGCGCACCGCCGCCGCCAGCGGCTTGAGCAGCACCGCGCCCACGGCTTCGGCGGGCAGATAGCCGTCCCCGTCGCGGAAGCTGCGGCTGCCCGGGTGGCTGCCGAGCAGCCGCAGTTCGTCCAGGGCCAGGTACTTGTCCGGGTGGACGGTGAGGTTGACGCCTCCGGCGACGGCCAGTTCGGTCTCGCCGCTGCGCAGGTCGGCGCAGGCCAGGTGGATGGCCTGGGCCGACGAGGCGCACATGCCGTCCACGGCGAGACTGGGCCCCTCCAGCCCGAAGAAGTGCGAGACACGGTTGGCGATCATGTTGTACGAGGCCGCGGACGTGAGCGCCGCGAGGGCGGGGTCGGAGTCGTCGGCCCGGTAGAGCTGGTAGGCGGCGCCCACGTAGACGCCGACGCTCCGCCCGTAGCGCCGCTCGATGACCTCCTGGGTGGTGCCGCTCTGCTCCAGCAGGTGCCAGACGGTCTCCAGGAACAGCCGTAGCTGGGGGTCCATCGCCGCGGCCTCCCGGGGGGAGATGCCGAAGTGCAGCGGGTCGAACCGGTCGATGCCGTCCAGGAATCCGCCCCAGGCGCGGCTGCGCGTGGCCTCGCCCGCGCCGGGGCCGGCGTGGACGGTGGCGGGGTCCCAGCGGTCGGCCGGGACCTCGGTGACGCAGTCCTTGCCGTCGCGGAGGTTGGCCCACAGCTCGTCGAGGTCGGCCGCGCGCGGGTAGCGCCCGCTGACCGCGATGACGGCGATGTCGCCGCCGCCCGTCCGGTGCGGGCCCGGGTCCGGCGCGCGGTCGCGGACGGCCGGGGCCGGGCCGGAGCCGGGCGCGTCCGAGGTGTCCCGGGGCGGCGCCGGGTCCGCCGGGGCGGCGGGGACCGGTCGCTGCGCGGCGGGTTCGCCGAGCAGGGCGCGCAGAGCGGGCGCGTGGTCGGAGGCGAAGTACTCCGCCAGGTCGCGGATGGTCGGGAACTCGAAGAGCAGGGTGCGGGAGAGCGGGCCGAACGACTCCTCCAGCCGGGTGACGGCGTGGACCGCGATCACGGAGTCCATGCCGTACTGCTCCAGCGGCGTGTCGGCGGCCAGGCGCTCGGGGCCGAGCTTGAGCGAGGACGCCAGCACCCGCCGCAGGTGGCCGACCGCACGCTCCTCCAGGGCCCGGTCCGTGCCGGCGTCGGTGGCGCCCGGCTGCTGCCCCGGGTGGGGGGCCGCCGCGGTGGGGGTGCCGCCGGCGGGCCCGGCGGTGCGGGCGGCGTCCCCGAGGAGCCGGGCCGGCAGGGCCTCCCGGCGGCCGACGGCGACGAGCAGCCTGCCGTCCGCGGGTCCGTCCGCCGGGGCCAGCGCCTGGTGCAGGGCCCGCAGGCCGCGGGGGGTGTCGAGGGTGCCGAGACCGGCGGCGCGCAGGTTCTCCCGCACGGTCTCGCCGCCCATGCCGCCCTCGTCCCACAGCGGCCAGTCCACGGAGACGGTCCGGCCGTGGCGCAGCCCCGCGTCGACGAGGCGGTTGCGGTAGACGGCGTAGGCGTCCATGAAGGCGTTCGCGGCGGCGTAGTCGGCCTGGCCCGGGTTGCCGAAGGCCGCCGCGATCGACGAGAAGCAGACGAACGTCTCCAGCGGCTGCTCCCGGGTCAGCTCGTCGAGGTGGACGAGCCCGGCGACCTTGGGCGCCAGCACGCGCGCCAGTGTCTCGGGGCTCTTGCGCAGGAGCAGGCCGTCGTCGGTCACACCGGCGCTGTGCACGACGCCGGTCAGGGGCCCGTGGCGGTCGGCCACATGGGCCAGGACCCGGGCGACGGACTCCCGGTCGCAGACATCGGCGCGCTGGTGATCCACGGTCAGCCCCGCCGCGCGCAGCTCCTCCAGCCGGCGCTGCCGGTCCTCGCTCAGCGGCGAGCGGCCGGTGAGGATCACGGTGGCGTGGCGGACGGAGGCCGCGATGTCACCCGCCACGAGCAGGCCCAGTCCCCCGGCGCCCCCGGTGATGAGGTAGACGCCGCCGTCCCGCCACGGTGCGGCGGCGGGACGGCCGGGTGCCGTCTCCTCCCACCGGCCGACCTCACGGCGGCCGTCGCGGTGGCGCACCTCTGGTTCGGGACCGGGCACGGCGCCGGCGCGCAGGCGGGCGGCGACGGTGGCCGGTGCCGCGCCGTCGAGGCTCTCGACGTACTGGGTGTGCAGCAGCGGGTTCTCCAGGCGGGCCGTGCGCAGCAGTGCGGCCAGTGCGCCGAAGCAGGCCAGGCGTTCGCGTTCGGTCTCGGACGGAGCGTCGCCGACCAGCGCGACCTGGAGCAGCACCGGCCGGCGCGGGCCGTCCTGGAGGATCCGGCGTACGAGCGCCAGGACCCGCTGCGCGGTCTCGGTGTACTGCCGCTCCAGCGGGCCGTCGGCGAGGTCCGCGGCGTGGCAGGTGACCCCGTCGGGCAGGGCGGCCCGCAGGGCGTCGCGTTCCCGGCCGGTGAGGCGGCCGACCACCACGACGTGGTGCGCCGCGAAGGTCCCGGCCGTGGCCTCGCCGACGGGTGTGTCCTCCTCGACGGTCCAGGTGGGCCGCAGCAGGATCATCTCGTCCCGCCGCCCGGTGTCCTCTTCCCGGGCGGGCGGCGCCGCGTCGGGGGCGGCGGCCGG
>NZ_WYCT01000499.1 GCF_011008945.1 Streptomyces harenosi | reverse complement strand
CACTTCTAGCTTCGTCGGCAGCGTCAGAGGTGTATAAGAGACAGGTGGGCGCCGGGGCCGGGGTCTCCTGCGGCGCGCAGGCGGTGGCGGGGGTCACGAGGTGGGGTTCGATGTCCTCGTCGACGTACCGCGCGGCCTCGACGTGGACGCGGTACTCGGCGTTCGGTTTCCAGTCCTCGGTGAAGACGATGGTGGTGCCCTCGCGGGACCCCTTGACGACCTGCTCGCCGACCTTCCGCTCCGCGCCGTTGCCGCGCAGGAAGACGGTGACGGTGGCCGGGACGCCGGAGGGGTCCACGTCGGTGACGGTGATGACGCCCTTGCCGCCGTCGCACGTGGCGGCGGCGGAGAACTCGCTGATGTCGCAGGCGAGCGCGGTGCCGGCGGCACCGGCGGCCAGGGCGGCCGAGGCGGCGGCGACGCCGAGGACGCGCGCGGGGCGTAGGGGGCCGCGGCGGGACGCCGGGCGGCTGCGGAAGGACAGGACTGCCACGTTGGTCCTTTACGGGATGCGGGGGGTGGGCGGGGCACCGGGGCGTCGCCGACGCGACACCAGTGCCCCCAGCAGGCCCACAGGTCTATGGGCACCGCACCAGCAGTGTCAACGCATCCGTCCGACAAGGGAGTTGGCTTTGCCCTCTTGTTAACCGCCGAGGCGTTTCAGCGCCGCGGGGGCCTCCTCGATCCGGTCGACCAGGGCGATCCGGGACTCCATCGGGCGCTCGCGGGCGAGCGCTGCCAGCAGCGGCCACGCCGGCAGCCGCTGCGTCCAGTGCGCTCGGTCCACCAGCACCATGGGCGTGGGCTCGCCCCGCGAGCCGTAGTAGTTCGGCGTCGCGTTGTCGAAGACCTCCTGTACGGTCCCGGCGGCGCCCGGCAGGAAGACCACCCCCGCGGTGCACCGGGCCAGCAGGCCGTCCTCGCGGGTGGCGTTGGAGAAGTACTTGGCGATGTGCCCGGCGAACGCGTTCGGCGGCTCGTGGCCGTAGAACCAGGTGGGGAGGGCGACCGAGGCACCGCCCTGCGGCCAGCGCTCGCGCACCTCGAAAGCCGCCCGCGCCCAGTCGGTGACCGACGGCGTGAACGAGGGGGCCTTGGCGAGCAGCCTCAGCGCGTCCTCCAGCATCCGGTCGCCGAACGGGGCCGCGTACGCGCCGAGGTTGGCCGCCTCCATCGCGCCCGGGCCGCCGCCGGTGGCCACCGTGAAGCCGGCCCGGGCCAGTTCGCGGCCCAGCCGCGCGGCGCCCTCGTACGCCAGCGAGCCGCGCGCCATCGCGTGCCCGCCCATCACGCCCACCACCCGGGCCCCGGCCAGGAGTTCGTCGAGGGCGTCGGAGACGGAGTCGTCGTGAACCGCGCGCAGCAGGGAGGCGAACACGTCCCCGTCCGCCTTCGTCGCCTGGAACCAGGCGTACGCGCGCGCGTCGGGCGTCGCCTCGTAGCCCTCGCCGAGGCCGGCGTACAGCTCGCCGGGGGTGTAGACGTGCCCGCGGTAGGGGTCGAAGGGCAGGCCGGGTATCGGCGGGAAGACCAGGGCGCCGCCGGCGCGCACCCGGGCCTCCGCCTCCGGGTCCATCGGGCAGCCGAGGAAGACGGCACCCGCGGAGTCGGCGGAGAGCAGGACCCGCGTACGTCCCGTCAGATCGACGGCCTGGACGCGGTAGCCGGAGAGCGTGCCGTGCGCGCGGACCACCTCGTCGAACTCGGCGAGGGACTCGATCTCCCGGTCGTGGGCGGCGCGGGGCGGCTGGGCGGGTGTCGGATGCACCCGCCCATGCTAGGGAAGGGGAAGTCAGCCCTGGACGGCGGCCGGGTCCATCCACACGACCTCCCAGGTGTGGCCGTCGAGGTCCTCGAAGGCACGGCCGTACATGAAGCCGTGGTCCTGCGTCTCGCCGGTGACCGAACCGCCGGCCGCCACCGCCTTCTCCACCATCTCGTCGACCTTCTCCCGGCTCTCGGCGCTCAGCGCGAGCAGCACCTCGCTGTTCCGCTTCGAGTCCACGATCTCCTTCTTCGTGAACACGGCGTACTTCTCCCTGGTGTGCAGCAGCGTGACGATGGTGTCGCTGAGCGGGATCGACGCGGTGGTGTCGTCGCTGAACTGCGGGTTGATCGTGTACCCCAGCTCGGTGAAGAACTTCTTGGAGGCCTCCAGGTCGTCGGTGGCCAGGTTCACGAAGATCATCTGCTGGTACATGCGGGCCTCTCCCCAGGGGGCGTGATGGTGTCGTGCCGTTCGCAGGGGTAGACCGGGGGCCCGCGCGGAACTCATCGCCGGTCCGGAGAATTCCTCGATCTTTTTTCGCAGCTTTTTTGCGGCGGCTCGGCGGCCCGTCGGACCTCGGTCAGGAGCGGGCCAGCGGCAGCGCCGCCAGCTCCGCCACGACCAGCGTCAGCGGGGTGAAGAACGCCAGCAGCGCGGCGGTGCGCAGGGCGGCGGCGGCGCGCAGCGTCGTGCCGGGTGCCCCGAGGCGCCGCAGCGCGGCCGTGGTGCCGGCGCGGGCCTGCCTGGCCTCGACGGCCGCGGTGAGCAGGGTGGCCACGGCGCAGCCGGCCACCACCGCCGTGCCGAGGGTGCCGAGCGGCCCGAAGACCGGCCGCCCGCCGGACAGGGTGGCCGCCGCGTACGCCGCGGAGGCCACCGCGCAGACCACGCCGAGGGGGCGGCCGATGCGCCCGGCCTCCTCCATCAGCATCCGGCCGGCCAGCAGGCGCAGGGCGCCGGGGCGGGCGGACTGCACCAGGTGGCCGCACAGGTGGGTGAGGCCGGGCCCGGCCAGGGCGAGGCCGAGCGCGGTCAGGACCCAGCCGGCCAGCACCCCGGCCGCCGGGGTGGCGGAGCCGGGGGCGGTGCGGCCGGCGTAGGTCTCCACGGCGAGGCCCGCGGTGAGCAGGGTGACGCCCCAGGGCAGGGCGGCCGGGGAGCCGACCGTGCCGTCCGCCGCGGTGTCCTCCGTCCGGGCGCCGGAGGCCGCCGCCCGCCGCGCGGCCCGGGACGCCGCATCCGGCGCGCCGGCCGTCACCACCGCCAGGGGCACCGGCACCGCCGCGTCCCCGGCGACGGCCGCGGCGGGCGCACGGCGGCCGGTGGTCTCGCGCGCGCCGGGTCCGGCGGCAGCTGCCCCGCTCGCCCTGCGGTGGGCGCCGAACCGCCCGTACGCCCCGAAGGTCTCGCGGGCCGCGCTCAGCCCGTAGGCGCCGAAGCGGCCGTACCGGCGGGCCGCGGCCGGGGCGGGCCGGGGGTCGCG
>NZ_WYCT01000498.1 GCF_011008945.1 Streptomyces harenosi | reverse complement strand
CCGCAGCACCCCGCCGCCGCTGCCGGGCACCCCGCCCCCCGAGGCGCTGCGGGCGGTCCTCGCCACCGCCACCCGGGCGGGCGGCGGCGACCTGCGCTGGTGCGCCGCCGTCGGCGGGCCACGGCCCGGTCTGGTCGAACCGGCCGCCGACGGCACGGCGCTGCGGCGGTACGCCGCGGGCGAGGCCCGCCCGGCACTGGCGGCCTGGGCCGCGGGCCAGGCATGGCTCGCGGACGCGGGCGCCGTCCTGCTCGCCCACGGCTGTCCCGCGGACGCCGACGCGCCGCACATCCGCCGCACCCATCTGCGGGCCGGATTCGCCGTCCACCTGGCCCACCTCACCGCCCGGCGCCACAAGCTGGCCGCCCGGCCCGTCGGCTCCTGGCAGCAGGCCGACCTCGGCGCCGCGCTCGGCGCCGCCCCCGGCCGGGACTGGATCGTCCACGGACTGGCCCTCGGCACCCGCCACGCCGACGAGGAGAACACCACGTGATCGTCCACCCCGAACTGCGCCGCGCCGCACGCCACGCACGGCGCCCCCTGCTCACGGCCGCCCTGCTGCAGGGCGCCGTCACCCTCACCCACCTGGCACAGGCCGCACTGCTGGCCGTCACCCTCGCCGACCTGGCGCGCGGGAACACCGGCCGGCTCCCGTGGCTGCTCGCCGCGGTGCTCGCCGTCGTCGCCGTCCGCGCCCGGCTCGCCATCGGCCAGCGGCGCACCGCCACCCGCGCGGGAGCACGGGTCAGGGTGGCCCTGCGCGACGAACTCCTCGCCCGGCTCGGACGGCTGGGCCCCGCCCACCTGACCTCCCACGGCTCCCGGCCGGGGGCGGCCCCGGCGCGCGCCGGAGCCGTCCGCACCACCCTCGTCGACGGGGTGGAGGGCGTCGACGCCTACGTCTCCCGCTACCTGCCCCAGCTCCTGGTCACCCTGACCGTGCCGCCGCTGGTGCTCGCCGGCCTGGCCGCGGTGGCACCGGCCGCCCTCCTCGCCCTGGTCCCCGCCCTGCTGCTCGCCCTGGCCGGGCCGCGCGCCTGGGACCACCTCCTGGCCAGACGCGGCAAGGAGCACTGGGACACCTACGAGGGGCTGGGCGCCGACTACCTCGAAGCCCTCCAGGGCATGCCCGCCCTGCGCGCCGCCGGTGCCGTCGGCCGCACCCGCGAACGCCTGGAGAGGCGCTCGGCCGCGCTGCACCGGGCGACCGTCGCCAAACTGCGGGTCTCCCTGGTCGACACGGGCCTCACCGACCTCGCCATCCAGGGCGGCACCGCCGTCGCCGCGCTCCTCGCCTGCCGGTCCGCCGTCACCGGGGCCACCACGGCGACCGGCACCTACCTGGTGCTGCTGCTGGCCTCCGAATGCTTCCGGCCGGTCCGCGACCTGGCCCGGGAGTGGCACGCCGGATACCTGGGGGCCTCGGCCGCGGACGGCATCGCGGCGCTGCGCACCGCCGAACCCGCCGTCCCGGACACCGGGACGGCACCGGCGCGCTGGGCGGGCCCGCCCGAGGTGCGGTTCGAGAACGTCGCCTTCACCTACGAAGGCGCCGGGACACCCGCGCTCCACGGCGTCACCTTCACCGCCGAGGCGGGACGCACCACCGCCATCGTCGGCCCGTCCGGAGCGGGCAAGTCCACGCTCCTGGCGCTGCTGCTGCGCCACCACGACCCGCAGGAGGGCCGCATCACCCTCGACGGGCACTGCACGACCCGGTACGCGCTCGACGCGCTGCGCCAGGGCATCGCCGTGGTCTCGCAGGAGACGTACCTCTTCCACGCCTCCATCGCCGACAACCTGCGCCTGGCCCGGCCGGACGCGACGGACGAGGACCTGAGGCGCGCGGCGCGCGCGGCCGGCGTCCACGACGAGATCGCCGCCCTGCCCGACGGCTACGCCACCGTCCTCGGCGAACGCGGCGCCACCCTCTCCGGCGGGCAGCGGCAGCGGCTCGCCCTCGCCCGGGCCCTGCTGGCCGACGCGTCCGTGCTCGTCCTCGACGAGGCCACGAGCGCGGTCGACGAACGCCGCGAGGCGGACATCGTCCGCGAACTGGTGCACGCCGCGCGCGGCCGGACCGTCCTGGTCGTCGCCCACCGGCTCGCGGCCGTCCGGCACGCCGACCACATCGTCGTCCTCGACGGAGGACGGGTGGACGCCGCCGGCGAGCACACCGCCCTGGTCCGGGCCGGCGGCGTCTACACCCGGCTCGTCGAGGCCGGCCACGCCCACCGAGGAGAACTCGCCGCATGAGCAGCACCGCCGACACCGCCACCACCGGCGCCGACGTGCCCGCGCGGGGCGCACTGCGCGCCCTGCTCCCCGCCCTCGCCGGGCACCGCGCCATGACGGCCCGCACCTGCGCCGCCGCCCTCCTCGAACAGGGCTCGCTGGTCACGCTGCTGACGCTGGCCGCGCACACCGTGGGAACCGCCGTCATCGAAAGGAGCGCCCCCTCGGGCGCCACGGTCACCGCGCTCGTCGCCCTGGTCCTCGTCCGCGCCCTGACGACCTGGCGCGAGATGGACCTCTCGCACGACCTGGCCTACCGGGTCCTGGCCGCACTGCGCGTACGGGTCTTCGACGGGCTCGCCCGCAGCGCTCCCGCCCGGGTCGCGGGCCGGCGCAGCGGGGACCTCGCCGCCACCGCCCTGGCGGACGTGGAGGCACTGGAGTTCTTCTACGCCCACACCACCGCCCAGCTCCTGGCGTCGGGGACGGTCCTGGCCGGCGGCTCGGTGGTCCTGGCCGCGCTGGAGCCGTGGCTGCTGGCGGCCGTGCTGCCGGTCGCGGCGCTCCTCACGGTGGCCCCCTTCGCCGACGCGCGGGCCCGCGCGGCCCGCGGCGGCCGCACCCGGTCGGCCGCCGCGCGGCTGTCGGCGGACACGGTGGAGACCATCGACGGGCTGCGCGAGCTGCTCGCCTTCGGCGCCCTGGCCGAACGCCGCCGCCTGCTGGCCGAGCGGGGACGGCAGGTGGGGCAGGCCCAGCGCGCCGAGGCCACCTGGGAGGCGGTCGCCGCCGCGGTCCGCGACCTCCTCATCGTCCTCGCCGTCCTCGGCGTGGTGGCCGCGGCGGCCCAGTCCGTGACCGCCGGACGGCTGCACGGCGCGTGGGCCCCGGCCGCCATGGCGCTGGCCCTTTCGGTCCTGGGGCCGGTCGCGGAGTCGGCCAGGGCGCTGAGCCAGGCCGTGGCGCTGCGCGCGGCCGCCGCCCGGGTCGGCGCGGCCGTCGCGGCCCCCGCCCTCGCC
>NZ_WYCT01000497.1 GCF_011008945.1 Streptomyces harenosi | reverse complement strand
GGCACACCCCGCCGGTACTGCGGAGCCACCGCCCCCGGACCCGTTCCCCGGCCTGCCCGCGCCCGCCCGGCCACACTCCCTGCGGATCGTGGTCGCGGACGACAACCCGGTGGTCCGCGCGGGACTCACCGCGCTGCTCACCGGCCGGGGGGACATGACGGTCGTCGCCGAGGCGGCGGACGGCCGCGAGGCGTGCGAGGCCGCCCTCGAACACCGCCCGGACGTCGTCCTCCTCGACGTGCGCATGCCCGGCGTCGACGGCCTCTCCGCCCTGCCGTACCTGGTGCGCATCGCGCCGGTGCTGATGCTGACGTACAGCGGCGAGTCGCAGACCGTGCGGGAGGCGCTGCGCCGGGGGGCCGGGGGCTATCTGGTGCACGGCGAGTTCACGGCGGACCAGCTCGCCGACGCGGTACGGGACATCGGACGCGGCAGGCCCCACTTCACGCCGACCGCAGCCAAGGCCCTGCTCGCGCAGATCCGGGGGGAGACGGGCCACGGCGAACAGCGGACCACCTCCCCCGGAAGTGCGAGTGCACACGGCAACGATTCACTGGAGACGACGGCGGACGACGCCGAACTATTCGCCGGCGACGGCAAACTGGGGAAGGAACACGCCCTTTCCCCCGGACTTCCCGCCCATCCTCTTTCGCATATGCAATCCTCTGTGGGACAGTCGTCGTCCGGGACGCCGGCGTACCGGCTGAGTACGAGGGAGGCGGAGATCATGGACCTGATCGCGTACGGCATGACGAACCAGCAGATCGCCGCCACCTGCTTCATCAGCGAGAAGACGGTCAAGAATCACATCAACCGCATCTTCGCCAAGCTCCACAGCACCAGCAGGGCCGAGGCCGCGGCCAAATGGCTCGGCACGGTGCCGGGCGCTCGCCGGGGACGGGAGTGAGGCGCGATGGTGAGCGGGGGGAGCCGAAAGCGCCGGGGTTTCGATTGGGCCCGGGATTGGGTCCTCGGGCCCTCTCGGCGGCGGGGGACCCGGCCGTACCGTGCCCGGGTCGAAAGCGGAATCGGCCGCCGTGGAGGGGAACAGCATGAGCAATTGGCTCAACACCGTCGTCTCGCACCTGCAGACTCGTGGCGCCCGCGACGATCGGGGGCAGACGGCGGTGGAGTACCTGGGCATCATCGCCGTGGTGGTGGCGATCGTGCTGGCGATCACGGGCACGGACATCGGGCAGTCGATCTACAACGCGATCACCGACAAAATCACCGAGGTCACCGGCGGCTGATGCGGCTCCGCGCATACGACGACTCAGGGCAGGCATTCCCCATCTACATCACCGTGGTGGGGGGCCTGCTCTTTCTCGCGTTCGCCTATCTGGCGGTCGGCCAGGCCGGAGCCAACCGCAACGGAGCGCAGACGGCGGCCGACGCCGCGGCGCTCGCGGCGGCTCAGGACACCCGGGACCGGCTCGCGGCCGCCTGGACGCAGAGCGTGCGCGCTCCGGAGGAGTGGCAGGACATCTTCGACGGTGACGTGCCGGGACTGGGACTCTCCTGCGGGCGCGCCGACCAGTTGGCGGCGCGGAACGACGCCCGGGTGCTGAGCTGTGTTCCCGACGGGCCCCTGGCCTTCGTCGTCGAGGTCGAGACCAACAAGACGGTCGGCGATTCCATCGTCCCCGGCACCGAGAACTACAGAGCGGTGGCGTCGGCCAAGGCCGTGATCGAGCCTCGTTGCACTTTCGAACCACCCGCCGACGACGCGGGAGAGGACGAGTTGCCGGTACTCGGCTGTCAGGACGGCAGAAACTGGGAGCTGGATCCGGAAGATCTGGGGAACCTGCCCGGTCCCGAGGATCTCTTCGATGTCCATCTGGCCGACTGAGAAGCGAACGACGAGGACGAAGGAAGCGGAGTCATGAGAATGCGGTTCACGGCGCAGGCCGGTAGAGGGATGGTCACCTTGACCATCGCGGCCGGACTGGCCCTCGGCGCGGCGGGCTGCGGCGGAGGACAGGACGACGACGAGCCCAAGGCGCCCTCGTCCGCCTCCCAGGAGGCCGATTCCGGGCCCAGGGTCCAGGAGGGGCAGTCGGACGCTCCCGTGGCCGAATTGAAAGGACCCGACGGCCTGCTGCTGACGGTCGCCGCCGTCGAGCGCGATGCGGGCGGTTTCGTGACGGTGAGCGGAAATCTGAAGAACGACGGCAGCAAAACGGTCAACGTACCGGCCCAGTTGAGCGGCAACGAGACGGAAATCATCCGCAACGGCAGATCGCTCGGCGGCGCCACTCTGGTGGATTCCAAAGGAAAGAAGCGCTACTACGTCCTGCGGGACACCGACGGCCGGCCGCTGACCACGACGAACTTCCCCGCCCTGAAAGCCGGCGAGTCCCTCCCCGTCTTCATGCAGTTCCCGGCGCCGCCGGCCGGCGCCACCGAGGTGAGCCTCCAACTGCCCATGTTCTCACCCGCCACCGTCACGGTCTCCGGGTGAGGCCACCGATGACCCACACCCGTCTGGCGCTCGCCCTCGCCACCACCACCCTCCTGCTGGTCACCGCCGGGCCGGCCCGTGCCGACGACGGCCCCAGCGTGCCCCCGGGCACCGAGGCGTCCGCCTCCGCTCCCGTCGAGCTGGACCCCAACGACCCGGATCTGAAGCTGCCGGACGGCGCGACGCTCGCCCAGGCGAAGGTGCTCGACATCAAGTCGGTGGTGGAGGAGCAGAGCGGTGACGAACGCCGCGAGGACACCAATGCGGACGTGAAGTTCGCGCTCCAGGCCGAGGTGCTGTTCGGCAAGGACAGCGCCAGGCTGAGCGCCGAGTCCAAGGCCCGTATCGCCGGCATCGCCGAGGAGATCAGGGCGCAGAACGCCACGAGGATCCGCGTCTTCGGCTTCACCGACGACCTCGGTTCCGCCGCCCACGGCGACGCCCTGTCCAAGCGGCGTGCCGACGCCGTCCAGCAGGTCCTGGTCCAGGAACTGAACGACGCGGACGTCACGTACGAGGTGCGCGGTTACGGCGAGCAGTACCCGATCGCCGACAACGCCACCGAGGCGGGACGCAAGAAGAACCGGCGGGTCGAGGTCTCCTTCCCGCGCTCGGAGGGCTGACCGGGGCCGCGCCGTAACCGGCCGCCGACACGGCGCCCGCCGCACCCGGCGACACGGCCCCCGCTGCCCCCGGCGACCCGGCGACCCGGCGCCCACTGCGTCCGGCGACACGGCGACACGGCGCCCGCGGCGACCGCGCGGCACCCCGAGGGCGCGGCGGGAGACGCCGAGGGCGGCGGCCCGCCCCCGCACCCCACTGTCCCGGCC
>NZ_WYCT01000496.1 GCF_011008945.1 Streptomyces harenosi | reverse complement strand
GGGTCGGGCCACCGCCGTCCGTCACCTCGACGACGAGCCGGCCGCTGCGCTCCACCCGCCAGGCGGCGCGGACCGCGCCGTCCCCGGCCAGGGCACCGTCCAGGGGCCGGCCGTGTTTGCACGCATTGCTCAGAAGTTCGGAAAGGATCAGTACGGCATCGTCGATGACCGATTCCGCCACACCGCCTCTACGCAACTGATCACGCATGCGGTGCCTTGCTTCCCCCACGCCCGCAGGGCCATGGGGTACGGCCATGCTCGACGACGTGGGCACCTCCTGTGCCACCACCAACGCCACCCCCGAGACCTCCTTCGCCCCACGCCACGGTGTGGATGCCCCATTGGCCTGTACCGGAAACCGGTCGATCGCCTCGCGGTGGCGCATTCGTCACGATCGAACACGGACCGAACGCGCCGGAGCACTCCCTGTCATCGGAGGGTCCGGAGGATGGCCGGATCGAAGCCCCGCGGGGCGGCGCTCAGCGGCCGATCCGGTCCAGCACCGCGCGCGGCCGGTTGGTGATGATGGCGTCGACGCCCAGCTCCACGCAGAGGTCGACGTCCCCGGGCTCGTTCACGGTCCACACGTGCACCTGGTGACCGGCCGCCTTCAGGCGCTCGATGTACCCGGGATGGCCGCGCGCGATCCGGATGGACGGGCCCGCGATCCGGATGCCCGCGGGCAGCCGCCCGTCCCGCAGACGGGGCGAGACGAACTGCATCAGGTAGACCGTGGGCAGTGTCGGCGCGGCGGCCCGCACCCGGTGCAGCGAGCGGGCCGAGAAGCTCATCACGCGCACCGGGGACCGCTCGGGGTCGGCCGGGGCGTCCAGCCCGAACCGCTTCAGGAGCAGCAGCAGCCGTTCCTCCACCTGACCCGCCCAGCGGGTGGGGTGCTTGGTCTCGATGGCCAGCTCCACCGGGCGCCCGGCGTCGCGGACGAGCTCGAGCAGCCGCTCCAGCGTCAGGACGGAGGTGGCCTCCCGGTCCTCCGGCCGGTGCTCCCACTGGGGCTGCTCGTCGCGCGCCCGCCAGAACTCCCGCGTCCGGCGCGAGCCGAAGTCCAGGGCGGCCAGGTCGGCCAGTTCCAGGGCCGAGACGGCGCCGCGGCCGTTGGACGTGCGGTTGACGCGCCGGTCGTGGACGCAGACGAGGTGGCCGTCCGCGGTCAGGCGCACATCGCACTCCAGAGCGTCCGCCCCGTCCTCGATGGCTTTGCGGTACGCCGCCAGGGTGTGCTCGGGCGCGTCCTGCGAGGCGCCCCGGTGGGCGACGACGCGGATCGGGTGCTGCCGTGGGTGGGTCACCGCGTCATGGTGCCACCGCGCGCGGGCGCGCGGGCGCCGGGCGGCGGCATCGCGCCCGTTTAGTCTTGGATGGGCTGGTGTAAGGAACGGCCGCCGACCCACAGCAACGGCTTATGGTGCTCTGACGGCCCGTGGGAAAAGCTGTCGTGGGACAGACATGCACGGCTGCATCGCGCCGGACCGTCGACCAGCGTGCACGAGCGTGGCCGGGCCCCACCCGTGCGACCGAACAACCGCCGTGATCGAGGAGTGAAGCTGTGAGCACCGAGAACGAGGGCACCGCGGTACCCCCGGCCCCGTCCGCACCCCCCGTGCCGGTGGATTCTCCCGCAGCCCCCGCGCAGGACGCGGCGGCGCCGCACGGGAGCGCGCCCACGCCGCCGGCCGCGCCCCCGGCCGGCGCCGCGCAGGACCACTCCGCTCAGCCGTACTCCGCCGCCGGCCCCTACGCCCACGGGTCCCGCCAGGGCTCCGCGCCCGACGCCGCCTGGCCGCCCCCGCCGCCTGCCGGACCGGTCCAGGGCCCGGGCGGGGGCGGCTCCGGCGGCTGGGGCGCCTCGTACCAGCCGCCCGCGTCCGCGCCGCGCCGCGGGCGCGGCGGACTGGTCGCCGCCCTCCTGATCGCCGCGCTGGTCGCGGGCGGCCTGGGCGGCGGCCTCGGCTACACCCTGGCCAAGGACAACGACGAGAGCGGTTCCACCACCGTCTCCGCCTCCGACACCGGCGGCTCCGTCAAGCGCGACGACGGCACGGTCGCGGCCGTGGCCGCCAAGGCGCTGCCGAGCACGGTCACCATCGAGGCCGAGGGCGCCGGCGGCGAGGGCGGCACGGGCACCGGCTTCGTCTTCGACAAGCAGGGCCACATCGTCACCAACAACCACGTGGTGGCGGAGGCGGTCGACGGCGGCAGGCTCACCGCCGCCTTCCCCGACGGCAAGCGGTACGACGCCGAGGTGGTCGGCAACGCGCAGGGCTACGACGTCGCGGTCATCAAGCTGAAGAACGCCCCGTCGGACCTGAAGCCGCTGCCCCTCGGCGACTCCGACAAGGTGGCCGTCGGCGACTCCACGATCGCCATCGGCGCGCCCTTCGGCCTGTCCGACACGGTGACCACCGGCATCATCAGCGCCAAGAACCGCCCGGTGGCCTCCAGCGACGGCAGCGCCGGCAGCAAGGCGTCCTACATGAGCGCCCTGCAGACCGACGCCTCGATCAACCCGGGCAACTCCGGCGGCCCGCTGCTGGACGCCCGGGGCAACGTCATCGGCATCAACTCCGCGATCCAGTCCGCGAGCAACGGACTGGGCGGCACCGGCCAGGCCGGCTCCATCGGCCTGGGCTTCGCCATCCCGATCAACCAGGCCAAGTACGTCGCCCAGCAACTGATCAAGACGGGCAAGCCGGTGTACGCCAAGATCGGCGCCTCCGTCTCGCTGGAGGAGACCGCGGACGGCGCCCAGATCAGCGACCAGGGCGCCGGCGGCTCGGAGGCGGTCGAGCCGGGCGGCCCCGCCGACGACGCGGGACTGAAGCCCGGCGACGTCATCACCAAGCTGGACGACCGGGTCATCGACAGCGGCCCCACCCTGATCGGCGAGATCTGGACCCACCAGCCCGGCGACGAGGTGACCGTCACCTACGAGCGCGGCGGCAAGCAGCACACGGTCGAACTCACCCTGGGCTCCCGCGTCGGCGACAACTGATCCACCGCGCGCGAGCCGACCCGCTACCCTGGTCCCCGCACCGCCGATCACGGGCGGCGCGGGGTGGGTTGCCCGAGCGGCCTAAGGGAACGGTCTTGAAAACCGTCGTGGCGCGAGTCACCGTGGGTTCAAATCCCACACCCACCGCAGTGGACCGGTGTACGGCCGGTTCGAAAGGGGTGCCCCTCCGCGAGGGGCACCCCTTTTCCGTTTCCGCATGGGCGCACGGGGTTTCCGCGCGGGCCTCGGGTGCCCCCGTACCGGGCCGGGCCGGGTGGCGCGGGGAGGCGTGAGGGG
>NZ_WYCT01000495.1 GCF_011008945.1 Streptomyces harenosi | reverse complement strand
GAACGGGAGCGGGCCGGGGCACGGGGCAACCGGAGGAGGGGGCGCCGCGCGGCGCGGTGGGGCACGGGCCCTCGCCGCACGGACGGACGGGTGCGACGGTACCGGCTCAGCGCTCCAGCAGCAGGCTCAGCAGCTCGTCCACGAACCGGTCCAGCCGCGCGGGATCCTTCTGACGGGGCATGACCTGCCAGAGCGTGATCCGTCCGTGCAGCGAGCACCACAGGAGGTACGGGGCCTCCGCGCGCGTCCCGCGCACCCGCCACCCGGCGTCCTCGCACCGCTCCAGGGCCTGGGCCAGGGAGCGCAGCAGCAGCCCGGCCGGGTGTCCGTGGAGGCGTTCGTCCGTGACGGGGGTCTGCCAGGTCTCGCACATCAGGCGGTACTTGGCCGGGTTGGCCACCGCGAAGCGGCAGTAGGCGCCGAGCTGGGCGCGGAGTCTGGCCAGCGGGTCGCCTCCGGGCGCCGACGCGTCGGCCTCGCTCATGACCTCGGCCAGGCGCTCGTAGTGCTCCGCCAGCACCGCCCACACCAGTTCGGTCTTGTCGGAGAAGTGGCGGTAGATGCTCGGGGTGGCGATGCCGACCTCTCTGGCCACCGCGCGCAGCGACAGGGCGTCCTCGCTGCCCACCTGCTCCAGGAGGCGGCCGCCGGCCCGCAGGATGTCCTGGCGCAGCCGCTCGCCCTGCCCGCGCGGATTGCGCACCCGGGGCGCGCGCTGCGCGGCGGCACCGGCGGTGCGGCCCTGTCCGCCCTGCTCTGCCACCGCCGTTCACCTCCTGCGCTCCGGCACCTGTCCCGCCCACGGGCACCCGTCGCCGCACCGGCCCGGCGGTACGGGCGGCGACGCGGAGCACGGGGTTCACCGGGGCACCACAGCGGCCGAAGACGGGAGCGACCGCACGATACCGACCCGACCGTACACGAAGCCGACCGGCGCCCCGCCCGGGCGCGCTCCCGGCCGGGGCGCGGTGCCCGGGGGCCCGGTGCCGCGGCCCCGCCCGGGCGGTGCCGCGGCCGCACTCCGGCACGTCCGGGCGATGGTCCCGCGGATACCCGGCGGACAGGCGTGGCGCGGCGGGCCCGCGCCGCGGCCGGCCGGGGTGCGGGGCGCGCCCCGGCCGGTCCGTCAGCGAGCCGTCCGGGTGTGGACGTACTCCACGAGGCGGGTCAGGGCGTCCGGGTCGGTGGTCGGCAGCACGCCGTGGCCGAGGTTGAAGACGTGGCCCTCCAGACCGGCCGCCGCCTCCAGCACCTCGCGGGTCTTGGCCTCGACCGCCTCCGGCGTGGAGAACAGGACGGCCGGGTCCAGGTTGCCCTGGAGCGCCTTGCCGGGGCCGACGCGCCGGGCGGCCTCGTCGAGGGGCACCCGCCAGTCGACGCCGACGACGTCGGCGCCCGCCTCGCCCATCAGGCCGAGGAGCTCACCGGTGCCCACGCCGAAGTGGATGCGCGGCACCCCGTAACCTGCGACGGACTCGAAGACCTTCGCCGAGGCGGGCATGACCGAGCGCCGGTAGTCGGCCGGGGCCAGGGCGCCGACCCAGGAGTCGAAGAGCTGCACCGCGCTGGCGCCGGCCTCGATCTGCACCTTCAGGAAGGCCGCGGTGATGTCGGCCAGCCGGTCCAGCAGGTCGGCCCACAGCTGCGGGTCGCCGTACATGAGCGCCTTGGTGTGCTCGTGGTTGCGGGACGGGCCGCCCTCCACCAGGTAGCTGGCGAGCGTGAACGGGGCGCCCGCGAAGCCGATGAGCGGGGTGGCGCCGAGTTCGCGGGTGAGCAGGCCGATCGCCTCGGTGACGTAGGAGACGTCCTCGGGGGTCAGGTCGCGCAGCTGCGCCAGGTCGGCGCGCGAACGGATCGGGCGCTCGACGACCGGGCCGATGCCGGGCTTGATGTCGAGGTCGATGCCGATCGCCTTGAGGGGGACGACGATGTCGCTGAAGTAGATCGCCGCGTCCACGCCGTGCCGGCGCACGGGCTGGAGGGTGATCTCGGTGACGAGCTCGGGCCGCATGCAGGACTCGAGCATCGGGATGCCCTCGCGCACCTTGCGGTACTCCGGCAGGGAGCGCCCGGCCTGCCGCATGAACCACACCGGAGTGTGCGGCACCGGCTCGCGCCGGCACGCCTTGAGGAAGGCGGACTCGTACGTGGCTGTCGGCTGCTTGCCCGCGGGGCTGTCGTTGGCACTCACGACGGAAAGTCTCGCACGTCGCCGCGGCGGCCCCGGACCGCGGGGCGGCCGGGCGCGCGGCGCCCCGGGCCCACGCGCCGCCCGATCCGGAGATCGCGCCCGGACGGGGGTGTCCCTCCCCGCGCCGGGGCCCCGTTCCGCTTAATCTTCCCCGCATGGCTGCGGCTCAGGGACGAAGGTCGGACGGCGCTGGCGGTATGGACGAACCGAAGGAGAGCGAGGAGGGCGCCCGGCATGGGGAGGCGGCGGCGCCGCCGCCCTTCAGGGCAGCCGTCGAGGCGCTGCGGGCCGCGCGGCTGCGTCCGCAGATCGTGATGGAGCCGACGCGCCCGCCGCAGCGCCTCGCGCCGTACGCCTACGCGCTGGAGGCCACGGTCGTCGACGGCGACCAGGACCTGGCCGACGGCCGCCTGGTGCTGCTCCACGACCCGGCCGGTCACGACGCCTGGCGGGGCACGTTCCGGCTGGTGACGCTGGTGCGCGCGGAGCTGGAGCCGGAGATGGCCGCGGACCCGCTGCTGCCCGAGGTGTGCTGGTCCTGGCTGACCGGAGCGCTCCAGGCGCGCGGGCTGACGTACGGCGAACCGAGCGGCACGGTCACGCGCGCCAGCTCCCACTACTTCGGCGGCCTCGCCACCCGCCCGTCCGCCTCGCAGATCGAGATCCGGGCCTCCTGGACACCGCGCGAGGGACTGGGCGGGGCGCCGGACACCGCCGCCCACCTGGCCTCCTGGTGCGACCTGCTGGCCCAGGTCGCGGGTCTGCCGCCGGCCGGGCCGGGCGACGCCTCGGTGGTGACACTGCCGCAGCGGCGCGGCCCGCAGTCCCGGTAGGGCCGGGCCCGCCCCCGCTCCGCCGGCCCCGGCGCCCGGCTCAGGTCCGGCCGCGCCTTCCCCTCACCGGCTCCCGGCTCAGGTCCGGCCGCGCCTTCCCCTCACCGGCTCCCGCCCGGCGCGGCCCCGTCGCGCCGGGCGGGCGCGTCGAGGGCCTCGCCCCGGCACCGGCACCACGCGCCCAGGGGACACCGTCCTGCCCGCCCACCCGCCAGGCAGCCGCTCCCCGCTCGCCCGCGCACGATCCACCGCCACGCCACGCCACACCACGCCGCGCCACGCCCCGCTCCCGGC
>NZ_WYCT01000494.1 GCF_011008945.1 Streptomyces harenosi | reverse complement strand
CGTGGGCTCGGAGAGGTGTATAAGAGACAGCACCGGGACCGCCGCCGTCCCCGCAGGTGCCCGCGCAGGTCCCGCCGCAGCCGCCGTACCCTCCGGCGGTCGCGCCGCAGGCGCCGGTCCCGGCACCGGCGCAGGCGCCCGATCCGCGGGTGCCCGCCGGTGTCCCGGCCCAGGGCGCGGCGGCGCAGCCGGCGGGCACCGTCCCGATGTGCGTGGCCTGCCGCGCCGGCCGGGTCGGCGACGACGGCACCTGCGAGAACTGCGGGCACGCCCAGCCCCGCGAACGCGACCACGTGGAGCAGGAGTCGGGCCCGGTCGCCGCGGTCAGCGACCGCGGCCTGCGCCATCACCGCAACGAGGACGCGTTCACCGTCGGCCACACCGTCCTGCCCGACGGGTCCCCGGCCGCCGTCGCGATCGTCTGCGACGGCGTGTCGTCGGCGACCCGCCCGGACGACGCCTCCCTGGCCGCCTCCCGCGCGGCCGGTGAGTCGCTGCTGGCCGCCCTCGCCCGGGGCACGCACCCCCGGCAGGCCATGCACGACGCGATCGTCGCCGCCTCACACGCCGTCAACGCGCTGGCGGACGAGCCCGCCACCGCCCGCGAGCAGGCCCCGCACCAGAACGCCCCGGCCTGCACCCTGGTCGGCGCGGTGGTGGTCTCCGGTCTGCTGGTCGTCGGCTGGGTCGGCGACAGCCGGGCCTACTGGGTGCCCGCCGACCGCGGCGCCCCCGCGGCCCGGCTCACCGAGGACGACTCCTGGGCCGCGCAGATGGTCGCCGCGGGCCTGATGAGCGAGGCCGAGGCGTACGCCGACGAACGCGCCCACGCGATCACCGGCTGGCTCGGCGCGGACGCCTACGAACTGGACCCGCACACCGCCGCGTTCGAGCCGGACGCACCCGGCGTGGTCGTGGTCTGCACGGACGGCCTGTGGAACTACGCGGAGTCCGCCGGGGAGATGGCCCAGGTGGTGCCTTTGGACGCCGCCGTGAACCCGCTGCACAGCGCCCGTGTCCTGGTCGGCCACGCCCTGGACGGCGGGGGCCACGACAACGTAACGGTGGCCCTCGTGCCGTTCCCGCTCCCGCCGCAGGGGGCAGGATCGGTCTGAGGCCGCGCGGCGTACGGGGGGCCTCACGGGCCGCAGGGGGCGGCCCGTGACCGGCATCCCCACGGCCGTGGGAGGGCCGGGGGGATGCGAAGGGGGCGCACACGGGCATGGCCGATTTCCCGGATTTCCCGGATTTCCCGGAACCGAACGTGCCGCGGTTCGCGGTGGACGTCCACCAGAACGCGTACCTGCCCGAAGGCGGCCGCGTGGTCGACGCGATCGTCACGGTGACCGCCACCGGGGGCGCGCCCGGCGGCGCGGTCCCCGGGCCGCACCGGTCCGCGCCCGGGCCCGGCCCGTCGGCCGCCGTGGTGCTGATGGTGGACTGCTCGGGGTCGATGGACCATCCGCCGGCCAAGATGCGCAACGCGCGCGAGGCGACGGCCGCCGCGATCGACACCCTGCGCGACGGCGTGCGCTTCGCGGTGATCGGCGGCACCCACGTGGCCACGCAGGTGTACCCGGGCGGCGGCCGGCTGGCGGTCGCCGGCGCCACCACCCGCGCGCAGGCCAAGCTGGCGCTGCGCCGGCTGGACGCGGGCGGCGGCACGGCGATCGGGACCTGGCTGCGGCTCGCCGACCGCCTGCTGTCGGCGTCGGACGCCGCCATCCGGCACGGCATCCTGCTCACCGACGGCCGCAACGAGCACGAGTCGCCCGCGGCGCTGTGGGCATCGCTGGAGGCGTGCGCCGGCCGCTTCACCTGCGACGCCCGCGGCGTGGGGACCGACTGGGACGTGAAAGAGGTCACAGGGGTCGCCTCCGCCCTGCTCGGCACCGCCGACATCGTCGCCGACCCGGCCCGGCTCGCCGGTGACTTCACGCGGATGATGGAGACGGCCATGGGCAAGGAGGTCGCGGACGTCCGGCTGCGGCTGTGGACCCCGGCCGGGGCCACGGTGGCCTTCGTCAGGCAGGTCGCGCCCGCCGTCGAGGACCTGACCGGACGCCGTACCGGGACGGGCCCGCGCACCGGGGACTATCCCACCGGTTCCTGGGGCGGCGAGTCCCGCGACTACCACGTCCGTGTGGAAGTGCCGCCCGCGCACATCGGCCAGGAGATGCTGGCCGCCCGCGTCTCGCTGGTCGTCCCCCGGCCCGGGGACGCCGTGCCCCCGGGCGCGTCGGGGAGCGGGGAGGGCGCCGTCTTGGACCCGGGCGCCCAGGGGCTCATCCGGGCCGTGTGGACCGGCGACCTCGCCGTCTCCGCGCCGGTCGACCCCCGGGTCGCCCACTACACCGGACAGGCCGAACTGACCCAAGCCATCCGGCAAGGGCTCGAACTGCGCAAAGCGGGAGACATCGACGGCGCGACGGCCAGACTGGGCCGGGCCGTGCAGCTGGCCGGGGCCTCGGGGAACGCGGATACTGCGAAACTGCTTGCGAAGGTGGTGGACGTGGTCGACGCCGCGACCGGTACTGTGCGACTGAAAGCGAAGGTCGCGGAGGCCGACGAGATGACTCTCGAAACCCGGTCGACGAAGACCGTCCGCGTGAAGAAGTGACCTGAAGCAGTGGTCTGAGAAGGGGAAGCACCGACATGCCGACCTGCCCGAACGGACACCAGTCGGGTTCCGACGACTGGTGCGAGGTCTGCGGTCACCGCATGGCCGGTGCCGTACCTCCGCCGCCCCCGCCGCCCTCGCCGGGCGGTGGCTACGGCTTCCCGCCGCCCGGCGGTCCGGGCGGCCGGCCCGGTGGGCAGCCGGAGCTGTGCCCGCAGTGCCGTACGCCCCGCCAGGGCGGAGCGCCGTTCTGCGAGGAGTGCCGGTGGAACTTCCTGACCAACACCGCGACCTCGTACACCCCCGCCGCGCCGCGCCCGCCGGCGCCGGGGCCGGGCGCGCGCTTCCCGCAGCCGCCCGGGCCGTCCTTCGGCGGCGGTGACGCCTTCGACTACCAGAGCTCCCGGCCCTCGCAGGTGAACCGGCCCGCCGAGCCGATCCCGCCGGGCCCGCCCTTCGGCGACGGCCCCTCGGGTCCCGGCGGCCCGCAGCCAGCGGCCGGTCCCCCGGCTGCGCGCGGACCGGAGGGCCCCGGCGCCGCCGCGGGCCGTCCGCCCGGCTTCGGCGACCCCGCGCGGCCGGTCCCGCCGCCGCCCGGCCCGGGTGCGTCCGGGGGCGCTCCGCAGGCGTTCCGGCAGCCGCCCGGCCCGGGTGCGCCCGGGGGTGCTCCGCAGGCGTTCCAGCAGCCCGGCCCCGGCCAGACCC
>NZ_WYCT01000493.1 GCF_011008945.1 Streptomyces harenosi | reverse complement strand
ACGGCATACGAGATTAGCGAGTGTCTCGTGGGCTCGGAGATGTGGATAAGAGACAGGGGGTGCGGGGACCGCCGGGGTGGCGGGTTCGCCGGCGGTGAGGGTTCCGGTCAGTTCCCCGTGCAGGAACGCGGCCACCGATCCGGGGTCGGGGTGGTCGAAGGCGAGGGTCGCCGGGAGGCGCAGTCCGGTCTCCTTGTTCAGCCGGTTGCGCAGTTCCACGGAGGTGAGCGAGTCGAAGCCGAGTGACTTGAAGGGGGTCTGGGTCCGCACGGAGCCCATGGCGTCCTCACGCCCGCCGAGGACCGACACGACGTGCCGCTTCACCATGCCGAGGAGGGTTTCGCGCTGCTGCTCGGTGGTGAGGGTGCGCAGTCGGTCCACCAGTGCGGTGGCCGACGCGGGGGAGTCGGAGGCGGCGGTCCGGCGTCGCGCCGACGCGGCGCGCGCGTACGGGGCGAGCAGCGGGGGCACCTCGCCGTCGGCGGCGGCGGTGAGGCTGCGCGTGTCCAGACGTATCGGCACGACGACCGGGGCGTCGAGCCGCAGTGCCGCGTCGAATGCCGCCAGGCCCGCCGCGGTGGACAGCGGCGCCACTCCGAGGCCGGACAGTCGCCGCAGGTCGGTGTGGTCCAGATGGCGCGTCATGCCGCCGGCTTCGGCCCACAGACCCCATGCCAGGGACGAGGCGGGCAGGCCGTGTGCGCGCCGGTGGCCGGCCAGGGCGTCCAGGAAGGCGTTGGCGGCGGCGTAGTTCGCCTGGCCGGCACTGCCGAGCGTGCCCGCCGCGGACGAGAACAGGACGAACGCCGACAGGTCCAGCTCCCGGGTCAGTTCGTGCAGGTGCCAGGCGGCGTCCACCTTGGGCCGCTGTACGGCTGTCAGCTGTTCGGGGGTGAGGGCTTCCAGTACGGCGTCGTCCAGGACACCGGCGGCGTGCACGACCGCGGTGAGCGGGTGCTCGGCGGGGATGGCGGCCAGCAGTTCCGCGACGGCACCACGGTCGGCCGTGTCGCACGCCACGACCGTCGCCTCGGCGCCGAGGGCGGCCAGCTCGGCGCAAAGCGCGTCGGCGCCCTCGGCCGCCGGGCCCCGGCGGCTGGTCAGGAGCAGGTGGCGTACGCCGTGCTCGGACACCAGATGGCGGGCGGTCAGCCCACCGAGCAGCCCCGGGGCGCCGGTCACCAGGACCGTGCCGGAGACGTCGATGGGCCGGGTGTGCGGTGTGGCCCGCGTCGTGTCCGTCGCGCGCTCCAGGCGAGGGGTGAGCACCGTCCCGGCCCGTACGGCGGCCTGCGGGGCGGCGGCCTGGAGAGCCGTGCGGACGGCGTCGGCGGTCCCGGCGTCGGCGGCCGGTCCGGGGGCGGGGTCCAGGTCCAGCAGGACGAAGCGGCCGGGGTGCTCGGTCTGGGCGGTCCGCAGCAGTCCCCAGACCGGTGCCGCGAGGAGATCCGGTGCCTCCTCGCCGTCCGCCGCGGGCACCGCGCCGCGTGTGACCACGACGAGTCGGGAGCGGGTGAGGCGCTCGTCGGCGAGCCACTGCTGCACGGTGGTGAGGACCGACGAGAGCAGGGCCTCCACCCGCTCCGGTACCTCCCCGGCGGTGCCGTCCCCGGACACGGGCAGGAACACCGTGCCGGGCACGCTGTCGCCGATGTCGGTCAGCGACGCGTACGGCGTCGGCGCGTGACCGCCCGCCTCCAGGACCGCCCGCATCCCGAGGGAGTCCTGTCCCAGGATGCCCCACGGCGCGGGGGCGGCCTTCGGGGGTTGCGGTGACCGTGGTGACGGCTGCCAGCGCAGGGCGAACAGCGAGTCGTGGGTCCGGGCGCCGATGGCCCGCAGTTCCTCCCGGGCGACGGGGCGCAGGGTCAGCTCGTCGACCGTGGCCACCTGCCCGCCCGCCGCGTCCCACAGGGTCAGCGCCAGCGCGTCGTGGTCCAGGGCGGTCAGCCGCGCGCGCAGCACCGACGCCCCGGCGGCCTGGATCTCGACACCGCTCCACGAGAAGGGGAGCCGGGCCCGCGGGTCGGTGCCGGTGGGCGCCAGGAGTTCGCCGGGGACCACGGCGTGCAGCACCGCGTCGAACAGCGCGGGATGCAGGACGTACTGTCCGGCCTGCTCCGCCAGCCGCTGCGGCAGGCGTACCTCGGCGAAGACCTCGGTGCCCTGCTCGCCGTCCCGCCGCCATACGGCGCTCAGCCCTCGGAAGCCCGGCCCGTATTCCAGTCCCCGGTCCGCCATCTGCTCGTAGACGGTGCCGAGTGCGACGGGTTCGGCTCCCGCCGGCGGCCATGCCGGCAGCGGCCGGGGCGGTGTGTCGCGTCCCGGGCTCACGGAGGCGTCGGCGTGGTGGGTCCAGGGGCTCTCGGTGGGGGCGGTGCCCGGGCGGGATCGGACGGCCACCGCCCGGCAGCCGTCCCCGGCGGGTGCCGTCACCTCGATCTGCACGTCGACCGCCTCGTCGGCGGGGAGCACCAGCGGGGTGTGCAGGACGAGCTCCTCCACCCGGGCGCAGCCGGCCTCCTCACCGGCGCGGGCGGCCATCTCCAGCAGTGCGGTGCCGGGCACCACCACCGTGCCGCCGACCCGGTGATCGGCCAGCCAGCCGGGCCGCCCGGCGGACAGCCGGCCCGTCAGCACCACTCCCGCGCCGTCCGCGAGCGTCACGACCGCGCCCAGCAGGGGGTGGCCCACGCCGCGCAGGCCGAGTACGGCCGGGTCGGACCCGTCCGTCCGCGCCTCCACCCAGTAGCGCTGTCGCTGGAAGGCGTAGGTGGGCAGGTCCTCGAAGGTGCCCGAGGTGCCGGTCAGGGCGCTCCAGTCGACGGGCACACCGCGGACGAAGACCTCGGCGGCGGAGGAGAGGAGGCGCTCCGGTCCGCCCTCGTCGCGGCGCAGTGTCCCGGCGACGACGGCCTCGGGGGCCCCGGCGGCGGCCAGCGTGTCCTCCATCGCGGCGGCGAGCACCGGGTGGGCGCTGCACTCGATGAAGGTGTCGAAGCCTTCGCCGGCCAGCGCGGTGACGGCCCTCTCCAGCTGGACGGGCTCGCGGAGATTGCGGTACCAGTACGCCGCGTCCAGTTCCTCGCCCGGCGTCCAGGTCCCGGAGACCGTGGAGAAGAACCGGACGCCGGCCGGGCCGGGGCGGATCGGTGCCAGTGCCTCCTTCAGCCGGCCGGTGATCCGCTCCACCTGCGCCGAATGCGACGCGTAGTCCACCGCCACCCGCCGCGCCCGCACACCCTGCGCCTCACACACGGCCACCAGCCGCTCCAACACGGCCGGCTCACCCGACACCACCACCGACGACGGCCCGTTCACCGCCGCCACCGACACAC
>NZ_WYCT01000492.1 GCF_011008945.1 Streptomyces harenosi | reverse complement strand
CCCCCTCTCCCGTCCCCTTCCTGTCCCCCTCTGCGTAGCCGGGCGGCCCGCCCGGCCGCTACAGCAGCGTCTTGCAGTAGCTGTACTGCGTGGTCTCGTACCCGAGTGACGCATACAGGCGTTCGGCCGGGGTGTTCCCGGCGAAGACGTTCAGGCCGAGGACGTCCCGGCCCGCGGCGATGGACTGCGCCTCCGCCAGCAGCATCAGCGACCGGCCGTGTCCCCGGCCGCGATGGGCCGCGTCGGTCTCGACGTCGTAGACGAAGGCCCGGTCCTCGCGCAGCGCCAGCCACAGGGTGCCGACCCGCGTCCCCTCGTGCTCCAGAACGCTGAACAGCGTGTCCCCGGTGCCGAGGCCCTGCGGCAGCAGCGTCTCGTGGTCCCGCCGTGCCTTGGCGCGGGCCGCGGCCTCGGACAGGCCCCGCTCGATCCAGGTCCGCGCGTAGCGCTCCGACTCGTGCGCCCGCCACGCGTCGAACTCGGCCGGTGTCATGGGGCGCGCCCCGCTGCCCGCGGGCAGGTCCGGCGGAGTGGCGCCGAGCCGTTTGCTCATGGCGCGGTTGCGCTGGACGTAGCCGAGCGCCTGCGCCAGCCGCAGCGCCGCCCCGGCGGTGGCGGGCACCGCCGCCTCGATCTGCCGGCAGCCCCAGCTCCGCGCCACCTCCTCCGCGGCGAGCACGGCCACCGTCGCCCGGCCGCGTCCGCGGTCGGGCTCGTCGATGCGCAGGTCCAGTATCCGGGCCACCGAGTCGCCCAGGGAGGGCGAGGTGCCCAGGTGTATCGCGCCGACGGGACGGCTGTTCACGCACACCTGGAAGCGGCGTGAACGCGTCCCGTCGGCCGCGCGCTGAAGCGGCTCCACCGGCCGCAGGGTCGTGGTCATCAGGGGTGTTCTACCCCGCCGGGCGCCGGGAGCAGCCCGCCGTCCGCGGCCGTCGCGGCCGTCACGGGTCGAGGTCGTCCCCGGACCGCTCCTCGAAGACGCGCATGGCCTTGGCGGTCACCGGCCCGGGCACCCCGGGCAGTTCGCGGCCGTCGACCCGGTGCACGGCCTGGACGTCCCGCAGCGTGGAGGTCAAGAAGATCTCGTCGGCGCGCTCCAGCACGTCCAGCGGGAGGTCCGTCTCCCGCGCGCCGGTCCACTCGACGGCCAGGGCCCGGGTGACGCCGGCCAGGCAGCCGGAGGCGAGCGGCGGGGTGTGGATCTCGCCGTCGAGGACGACGAAGACGTTCGACCCCGTCCCCTCGCACAGCCGTCCCGCCGTGTTGCCGAACAGGGCCTCCGACGCGCCGTGCGCGTGGGCGCGGGCGAGCGCGACGACGTTCTCCGCGTACGACGTCGTCTTCAGGCCGGCCAGCGCGCTCCGCTCGTTGCGGGTCCACGGCACGGTGATCACGGCCGTGGAGTCGGGGCGGCGGGCGGTCTCGCCGACGGCGACCACGAGGGTCGGGCCCTGATCGCCGCGGTCGGAGCCGAGCGGGCCGTGGCCGCCGGTGTAGGTGATGCGCAGCCGGCCGAGCGGCATCGGGTTGGCCTCCAGGACGGCGGCGCAGGCGCGCCGGACCTCGTCGAGGTCGGGATCGGGCAGCCCGAGGCCCCGCGCCGACCGGGTCAGCCGGTCCAGGTGCCGGGTGAGGGCGAACGGACGGCCGTCCACGGCCTTCACCGTCTCGAAGATGCCGTCGCCCACGGTCAGGCCGTGGTCGAAGACGGAGACACGGGCCGACTCGATGTCCTGCAGCCCGCCGTCGAGCCAGATCTTCACCTCAGGGTCCCTTCGCTCACCTCGTACGCCCCCGACGCTACCGCGAGCAGCCGGGACGCCTTCAGCTCGGTCTCCCGCCACTCCCCCTCGGGGTCGGAGCCCCAGGTGATCCCGGCGCCGGTGCCGAAGCGCAGCAGCCCCTGGTCCCGGTCGATCCAGAAGGTGCGGATGCCGACGGCGAGCTCGCCGGTCCCCCGGTCGGCGTCGACCCAGCCGATACCGCCGCAGTACGGGCCGCGGGGCGCCGGCTCCAGCGTCTCGATGATCCTCAGGGCGCTCTCCTTGGGCGCCCCGGTCACCGAGCCGGGCGGGAAGGCGGCGTCGAGCAGTTCCGGCCATCCGGCGCCGTCCCGCAGTTCACCGCGCACGGTGGAGACGAGGTGGACGAGCCCGGGGTGCTTCTCGACCACGCACAGGTCGGGCACGGTGACGCTGCCGGTGGCGCAGACCCGCCCGATGTCGTTGCGGACGAGGTCCACGATCATCACGTTCTCGGCGTAGTCCTTCTCCAGCAGGTCCGCCTCGGTGCGGCCGGTGCCCTTGATGGGGCCGGACTCGACGATCCGCCCGTCCCGGCGCAGGAAGAGCTCGGGGGAGGCGGTGGCCGTCTCGACGCCGTGCCCGGGGAGCCGAATCGTTCCCGCGTACGGCGCCGGGTTGCCGCGGGCCAGCACGGCCGTCAGGGCGTCCACGTCGGCGCCGGGCGCGACGGGCGCGGACAGCACCCGGCAGAGGTTGGCCTGGTAGACCTCGCCGGCCGCTATGTGGGCGCGGATGCGCCGGACGGCGGCCGTGTAGGCGGAGCGGTCGAGGGAGGACGTCCAGTCGCCGACGGCCGGTCCCCGCCACCCGCCCGGTACGGGGGCGGGCACCGGCTCCCGCCGTACGTCGCGGAAGCGGGCGCAGGTCAGGCGTCCTTCGAAGTCCGCGCAGACGGCCCAGAAGCCGCTGGAGTCGAGGGCCGCGGGATCACTCGTGACGTCCAGGAGGCCGGTGGCGACACGGTCGCCGAAACGGGCGAGAGGAGGCAGCTCGAGCACATGGCCGAGTCTATGACCAGCGGCCCGCGGATGGCGCGAACATGTCCATCCCGGCGCCCCGGCCGGGCCCGCGAGCGGCGGCACCGCAGCACGCTGCGCAAACGCGTTTTTGTCCTGGCCGGGGAATCCGCTAAAGTTCAACACGTCGCCGGGACGCGGAAGCGGACCGAAACGACAAGCGGACGTAGCTCAGTTGGTAGAGCGCAACCTTGCCAAGGTTGAGGTCGCGAGTTCGAGCCTCGTCGTCCGCTCGAAGGAAGAGGGGTCCTCCCGGTCCCCTACACTCCTGGTGGAGTGGCCGAGAGGCGAGGCAACGGCCTGCAAAGCCGTCTACACGGGTTCAAATCCCGTCTCCACCTCCAAGGACGATTAGCTCAGCGGGAGAGCGCTTCCCTGACACGGAAGAGGTCACTGGTTCAATCCCAGTATCGTCCACTGGATCTTCGGATCCTCCCGCGCGATTAGCTCAGCGGGAGAGCGCTTCCCTGACACGGAAGAGGTCACTGGTTCAATCCCAGTATCGCGCACGCAGCAC
>NZ_WYCT01000491.1 GCF_011008945.1 Streptomyces harenosi | reverse complement strand
GCGGTCACCTTGACCAGGTTGTCGAGGTCGTCGTACTCGTAGACCGTGTCGCGCCACTTGGTGCGTGCGGCATCGGTGTACTCGCGCAGCCGTTCGGTGCGGCCCTCGGCGTCCTCGAAGACGGCGGTGACGGTGTCGCCCTTGGGCGGGATCGTGGTGGAGACGTCACCGTCGCGTTCGGTGGTGGTGCGCAGCTTCTCCGTGCCGCGGTAGTAGGTGATCTCGGCGGTGGGCTGGCCCAGGCCGTCGAAGGTGGTGCGGTTCTGGGAGGGGACGTCGTTGTCGCCGACCTGGTGGAGTACGGGTTCGGGCTCGGCGGAGTTGTAGTAGCCGTCGTTCTCCTTCCACACGCGCCCGGCGCTGTCGTAGAAGGTGTCGTTGAGGATCCGGCCCGCGCCGATCGCCTCGTCCTGGGTCTGCCGCTCGCGCAGCAGTCCGTCGAGGATCTCGTAGGAGACGGCGTACTGGCCGTTGTCCTTCAGGGTGCGGGTGGTGACGATGGTGGGCCCGTCGCGCCGTACGGTGTAGTCGTAGGTGGCGGTCGGGGTCTGGGTGGCCGGGTCGCGGTCGGTCTCCCACACCTTCAGGAGCCGGCCCAGCGGGTCGTACTCCATGGTGGCCTTCTTGCCGTTGGCGTCGCTCTCCACCAGCGGCAGTCCGCGCACGTCGTCGAAGTCGGTGGTCTCGGTGTGGCCGAGGGGATCGGTGGAGACCTGCCTGACCGGGCGCTGCACGGTGGCCGGGGTGTAGGTGACGGAGGTCTTGCGGTTGTCCGCGTCCCAGGTGGCGATCTCGCGGCCGTGGATGTCGTACTCGGTGCGGTCGATGGTGAGGTAGCCCTCGCCGGTGCCGTCGAGTTCCTGGATCTCGGTGGGCAGGCCCTTGACCGGGGCGGCGCCGAAGGCCAGGTTGTCGTAGAGGGTGCGGGTGTCCTCGACGACCTCGCCGCCGGTGGTGCCGCACGCCCCCAGCACGGTCCTCTCCCGCGATTCCAGCTCGATCAGGTGGGCGCTGGTGTTGCGCGCGTAGCTGACCGTGGAGCAGCGCACCGTGCCGCTGGGTGTCTTCTCCTGGACCTGGTAGGGCAGGCCGTAGCTGTCGTAGGAGGTGGTCTCGGTGGTGGTGCGCCAGGTCTCGCCCTTGACCCGTTCACGGGTGAGGACCTTCTCCGGGCGGGTCATCCACGCCTCCAGCGGCGTGGTGCCGCTGCGGGTACGCGTGGCGGTCTTCACCGACCAGGGCGTGGTGACGGTGGCGGAGTCGATCGGCCCGCCGTCGGACTCGTAGGTGATCTGCTCCAGCAGCTGGCCCTGGTACTGCGCCAGGTCCTGGAAGCTCGAGCCGTCGCTGGTGGTGACCGTCGAGGTGCGGGTGCCCGAGGGCAGTTTGTCGCCGTGCAGGCCGCGGAAGTAGCGGTGCTCGGTCAGCTGCCTGACGTCCGTGCCCGCGCCGATGCGGGTGCGTACCCGCTCATAGCCGCGGTACTGCGACCAGGTCCGGTGCTTGTTCTCGGTGAACTCGCTGTCGTCCCACGCCCAGGCAGGGGCGCCCAGGTACTCGTAGGAGGTGACCTTGGACGGGCTGTCGGTGACCAGGTCCTGCTCACTGACCTGGGTGACGACGTACTTGTGGAACCAGTCCTTCACCGGCGCCAGCGCGCCCTTGGGCGTCCAGTACTGCGGGTAGCAGCGCAGGGTGTTCGACTCCGGCGAGCCGGGCATCTTCCGCGGCTCCAGCGCCTGGCACTCCCGCGCCGAGTACGACACCGCGATCCGCCCGCCGGTCTCGGTGTCGACGGCGTGGATGCGGTACCGCGAGAACGGCGGCAGGCCCTCCACACCGTCGACCCGGTTGTCCATCTGCGTGCCCAGGAACGTCACCTTCGGCATGCTCGCCGTGCTTCCGGCCCCATGACCGGTCCTGGTGATCGAGTTGAGCCACAGTGCGGGCGAGGTCCCGTCCCCCGTCGCGGGGAACGAGTGGACCAGCGCCCAGGAGTCCACGGTCTTCAGGGCCGTGCCCGACAGCACCTGCGTGGTGATCTTCGTCAGGCGCTTGGTCGTCCAGAACGTCGGGGAGTACTTGTCGGTGCACTTGGCACCGGCGGCGCACTCCTGGTCCAGCGGCACATCCGGCCAGTACTTGGCATTGGCGGCCGTCCGCTTGGACTCCGCGCAGTCGAACGCCGTGCTGGGAATGCAGCGCTCGGCGGTGGTGAAGGAGACCCGGCCCGCCGGCAGGACACCGAACAGCCTGTCCGAACGCAGACCGTAGTCGATACGCGCCAGCTGCGCCGCCCGCACGTAGGAGGCCGGCTGATCGGCCTTCATGTTCTGCCCGTAGTGGTTGGTCTCCTTGCTCCACCACAGCGTCATGGCGTCCCCGAGCGGGTCGACGACGTAGTCCAGGTTCCAGCGGTAGACCTGCGCGCAGTCGGAGTCGGTGAACGCCGTGGCGTGGCAGGGCTCGCCCGGGTGGTTGCCGAACACCGGCACCGTCAGCGCGGAGTTGGTGACCGTGCCCTCGGGGGCGCCGGGCAGCTTGTTCAGGCCGAAGTGGTACTGGGTGCCGTCGGTCGTGGTCAGCACCCAGTGCTCGCCGCCGTGACCGCCGTTGGCCGCACCGGTCTTGCGCTGCAGGCGCGAGCCGTCGTCGTCGGCCGGCCGCCACTCGTCGGTGCCGTCCTTCTTGACCAGCTCGGTGGTGTTGCCGCCCAGCGACATCACCACATGGTCCGAGCCCCAGCACAGATCACCGCTGTCACCGGTGTTGTTGGGCTTGACCCCGCCGACCTCGCCCTTGTCGTCGGAACAGGAACGGAAACGGCGCTCGATGTAGCCGGGCTCGTAGTCCCAGCCCTCCGCGATCCAGGACGACTGCGCGTTGGTGGAAGCGGTCCGGCCGTCCACCGCCTGCGAGGAGTAGGACAGCTCCACCTCCGGCTGCGGCCCGCCGGGCACCTCCGGCGCCTCGACCGGATACGTCCAGGAGAAACCACCCGAGGAGGAACCCGCCATCCACGAGCCCGACGGCGACAGCGACGTCGCCTCGTGACTGCCGCCCGGGCCGGAAGCGGCCGCGGACGCCGCCAGCACCGTCGGCGCACCGGCCGGAGCCAGATCCACGGTGGCCGACACCGTCTGCGCGGCCGGATCGTTGAGGCCGGGCAGCTCGGTGACCGTGCGGCAGCCGGCCCTGCCCGGCGTGGTCAGCGCACACGCCGGCATCCGCACCAGGCGAAGCCGGGAGGCCCAGTTCCCGCCGTAGGCGTCCTTGAAGGAGGAGTAGTCCAGCTCGACGTCGACCGCCCCGGACGCGGCCGGCACACCAGCCCCGGTGGCGGGCTCGGCGGTCA
>NZ_WYCT01000490.1 GCF_011008945.1 Streptomyces harenosi | reverse complement strand
GGCCTCGTCTGGCCGGGTGGGCGCAGAGCCGGTGCCCGTCCGGCGGCGTACGCACGGCCGCCCGACCGGGTGACCCGGCCGCACCGGCGTTAGGCCGCTGACGACGCGGGGACCCGAGGCTCGTGGCGGGCCGCGACCGGGGCCCGCCGCGATCCGGCTGGAGGTGAGGACAGATGGGACACGGCGGAAACGTCATCGCCGAGCTGACGACCGACCACCGGGAGGTCGAGGAGCTCTTCGCCAAGATCGAGGCGCTGCCCTCCGGTCACAAGGACCGCAAGCTCTACGCCGATCAGGCCACGATGGAGCTGGTGCGGCACTCGGTGGCCGAGGAAGCCTATCTCTACCCGGCCGTCCGCCGGCACGTGGCCAACGGCGACGCCCTCGCGGACAAGGAGCTGGAGGATCACGCCAGGGCCGAGCAGATCATGAAGGACCTGGAGGGCTGTGCGGCGGAGGACGCCGACTTCGACCGGCTGGTCGGCATGCTGATGAGCGAGATCCGCGAGCACATCGCCGACGAGGAGGACAATCTCTTCCCCCGCCTGAGCGAGGCGTGTCCCGCGGACGCGCTGGACGAGCTGGGCGACAAGGTCCGCCAGGCGAAGAAGACGGCTCCGACCCGTCCGCACCCGTCCGCTCCCGACCAGCCGCCGATGAACAAGCTGATGGCGCCGGGCGCCGGGCTGGTCGACCGGGTGCGCGACGCGCTGACGGGACGCGGCAAGCCCGACTGAGGCCGTCGCCGTCCCGAGAGGTGAGGGCCCGGCGCCGCGCGGCGCCGGGCCCTCGTCCGTCCCCCGCGCCGGAGGGGGCGGGGGTCAGCTCCGTGTCGCGAGCAGGTCCCGGACCGCCCGCACCACATCGCCGGGCAGCAGGTCGTTGCCCGGGTGTCCGGGGCCGGCCGGCGGGCCCGGCCGGCCCCGGTCGCCGAGCAGGACCGCGGGCACCCGGTACGGGCACCGGCCCTGCGCCGTGGCGGACAGGGCGGCGACCGGGGTGCCGACCGCGGCGGCGAGATGGGCTGGCCCGGTGGCGGCGGTGACGACGGCGTCGGCATTGCGCAGCACGCCCGCCAGGGTCCTCGGCGTGGTGCGGCCGCCGAGGTCGACGGCGGTGGCACCGCTGACGCGGCGGGTCAGACCCAGCTCGCCGGGACCCCCGGTGACGACCACGCGGTGCCCGGCGTCGGCGAGCCGGGCCACCGCTTCCGCGCAGTGCCGGGGGTCCCAGGCGCGGGACGGGTCCGCGGCTCCCGGGTGGACGACGACGTAGGGGCCGTTGCCGGTGAGGGTGGCGGTGTCGGGCGCGGGCAGGACGCGGAGCCGGCCGTCGTCGCCGGTGCGCAGGCCGAACCCCATGGCGGCGGCCGTGTCGAGCGCCGCTTCCGCCTCGTGGCTGCCGGGGCGGCGGGGCCGGAGGACGTCGAGGACGCCGTCGTCCCGGCCGCCGCCGTCGTCGTACGGCGCGCCGGTGCCGCCGATGCGGCGCACCCGGGCCGTGCGCAGCAGGCGCGCGGTGGGCAGCGGGCTGTGCGGGCTCGGGGCGAGGACGAGGGCCACGTCGTAGGACTCCTCGCGCAGCCGCCGCACGAGGCTGTCGGTGCTGTCGGCGGCGTCGGCGCCGGTGTGCGCGGCGCCGCCGGGCGGCGCTCCGGTGCCGTCGTGCGGCGTGCGCGCGTCCCACACCACGACGTCGTCGACGTGGGGCAGCAGGCGCGCGGCGGGTGCGCCTTCGGGGCCGCACAGCATGGTCACGCGTCCGGCCCGGGTGGCCACGGCCCGGACGGCCGGTCCGGCCAGCAGGACGCCGCCGAAGCCGCCGGGCCGGACGACGAGCGCCTTCACGCCCACCACTCCCCCTCGCCGCGTACGACCGCCGCCGGCACCGGCCCGGCCTGCTCCCGGAAGGAGGCGACGGTGCGCGCCAGGCCCTCTTCCCAGCCGACCCTGGGCATCCAGCCGAAGATCTCGCGGGCGAAGCCGGTGACCGGGTGCGGCCGGCGGGCCGGGTCCGCGGGGGTGCCATCGCAGGTCACCGGCGAGGCGGAGCCGGTCAGGTCGATCACCCGGCGGGCGATCTCCGCTTCGGTCGGTGTCTCCTCGCCGCCGATGTCGACGGGCCGGACGGACCGGCCGGCGGCCACCAGCAGGATGCCGTCCACCATGTCGTCGACGTAGCACAGGGAGTGGGTGCGGCTGCCGTCGCCGGTGACGACGACGGGTTCACCGGCCAGCGCCGAGGCGATGAAGCGTCCCGGCACGCCGCCGTCGTCGGTGCGCATCCCCGGCCCGTACGCGGTGAACAGCCGGACGACTCCGGCATCGCTGCCGTGGTCGGCCGCATGGGCGGCGACCAGGGCCTCGGCGAACCGGGTGGCCTCGGCGGACGCGCGGTGCGGGCCGACCGGGTCGGCCGGATCGGTGCCGGGTTCCGCCGGGGCGAGGGGGCCGGTGGCGCCGTGCGCCGGGGGCGCCGAGGCGAGCAGGAAGCGGGCGCCGTCCCGGTCGGCGACGGCCAGCGCGGCGCGGGTGCCGGTGCTGCCGGCGTCCAGCAGTTCCAGGGGCCGCTCGGGCCATGCGTCCGGGCAGGCGGGGCCCGCCAGGTGCAGGACCAGGTCGTAGGGGCCGGTGAGGCTGTCGGCGCAGGCGGGGCCGGCCAGGTGCAGGATGTCCTGTTCGAGGAAGCGGAACCCGCGGCGCCCGGCGAGGTGGGCCACGCTCCCGGCCCGGCCGGTGGAGAGGTTGTCCAGACAGTCGACTTCGACACCTGAATCGAGCAGGCGGGCGCACAGCCGTGAGCCGAGGAAGCCCGCACCGCCGGTGACCAGGGCCCGCTTCCACGGCGCCACGGCCTCGCACTGCATCGGGAACGCCGCCGTCGGCATCATCAGGACGGCCTCCTTCCCCTCGCGGGGCGCTGACGACGGCACCACGGGTGCCCCGCCGAGTCGCTTTCATACGCTGACGGCTACCGCGCCCGGGCACGCGGGCGGCGGCCTCGGGCCCGGGCCGGGGAATGGGGCGGGCGGACCGGGCGGACGCGACCGCCCCGCTGTGTCCCCCGTCGCCCGCGCCCGGCCGGGACGGCCCCCGCCGAGGTCTGTGATCGAATCCACTCACCACGGGAAACGCCCTGCGTGCGGCGGGTTCCGGCGGCCTGCCGCACACCCGGGCACGGGCGCGGTGGCACCGACTCGCCCGGGCGTTCTGCCACCATGGTCGACGCCGTCTCCCGGCTCCCGGAGCGGCCGCGCAGCGCAGCCGGCCTTCCTCGCTCCGTTCCCCCCTTCCGCCCGGGCCCTCCGGCTCGTCTTCGAGTCTGTCTCTTATACCCATCTGACGCTGCCGACGAAGCTAGA
>NZ_WYCT01000048.1 GCF_011008945.1 Streptomyces harenosi | reverse complement strand
TTGATGGGGTAAGGCTCCCAGTAGACGACTGGGTTGATAGGCCGGATATGGAAGCCAGGTGACTGGTGGAGTTGACCGGTACTAATAGGCCGAGGGCTTGTCCTCAGTTGCTCGCGTCCACTGTGTTAGTTCTGAGGCAACGAACAGTTGCCGGCTTTGAGCAGAACAAACAATTGAAGAGTGTGCTTGTTCGCTCGAAACCATTAGGGTTTCGGTGGTTATAGCGTAGGGGAAACGCCCGGTTACATTCCGAACCCGGAAGCTAAGCTCTACAGCGCCGATGGTACTGCAGGGGGGACCCTGTGGGAGAGTAGGACGCCGCCGAACAATTTTTGGAGGACCCCTGGTCGCCAGCGTACAGCTGGGACCAGGGGTCCTTTTGTTTTTCCAGGGCGCGCTGGGTACCCGGCTGCGCGAGAATTAATTGCGGTACCGAAGACAGGAGTCACCGATGTCCACCAACTCTCCCGACGACCGACCGGAGCGCGACCAGCGGCGACGGGACAGTGGTGACCGTTCTGACCGCGGTGGCTACCGGGGCGGGCCCCGTCGTGGCAGCGAGCGCGGGGACCGTCCGGAGCGTGGCGGCGGCTTCCGGCGTGACGACAGCCGAGGCGAGCGGGGCGGTTACGGCCGGGGGGACGACCGGGACCGTGGGTTCCGCAGGGACGGAGACCGGCCTTCCTTCCGTCGGGACGACCGTGACCGCAACGACCGTGGCGACCGGGGTGGTCGGGGCGACCGTCCGGAGCGTGGCGGCGGGTTCCGGCGTGACGACAGCCGGGGCGAGCGGGGCGGCTTCGGCCGCCGTGACGACCGTAGGGACGACCGCCGCGACGAGCGTCGGGACGACAGGCGTGACGATCGCAGGGACTTCCGTCGCGACGACCGCCGTGATGACCGCCGCGACGACCGCCGGGACTTCCGCCGTGATGACCGCCGTGATGACCGGCGGGACGACCGTCGTGATGACCGCCGGGGCGAGCGCCGGGATGGTGACCGCTTCGGGTACCGGCGCGACGACGACCGGGGGGCGCGCGGTGACCGGGGTGGCTTCGACCGTCGTGACGACCGCCGCGATGACCGTCGGGACGACAGGCGGGACGACCGTA
Organism: Streptomyces harenosi; assembly: GCF_011008945.1. Taxonomy (GTDB): domain Bacteria; phylum Actinomycetota; class Actinomycetes; order Streptomycetales; family Streptomycetaceae; genus Streptomyces; species Streptomyces harenosi. Next base: position 30,216 of record NZ_WYCT01000048.1, on the reverse strand, counting down.
GGGACTTCCGGCGCGATGACCGTCGTGATGACCGCCGGGATGACCGTCGTGACGAGCGCCGGGACTTCCGGCGCGATGACCGGCGGGACGACCGCCGTGATGACCGCCGGGACTACCGGCGTGATGAGCGGCGGGACGACCGTCGGGACGATCGCCGTGATGACCGTCGGGGTGGCGAGCGCGGGGACCGCGGCGGGTTCCGGCGTGACGACCACCGGGACAGCCGGCCCGAGCGGGGCGGCTTCCGCGGGCGGGACGACCAGCGCGGTGAGCGCGGTGGTTTCCGCGGCCGTGACGAGCGCGGGCGCGACGAGCGCGGCCGGGGCGGCTACGGCGGCCGGCGCGACGACCGTGGCGGACGTCCCGGCGGTTTCCGCGGGCGGGACGACCGCGGGCGGGACGACCGGCGCGGCGCGGGCCGCTTCCGGGACGAGCGGGACCGGGACCGCGAGCCGATCAAGCGGCTGCCGATCCCTGAGGACGTCACGGGCAACGAGATCGACAAGGACGTACGGCAGGAGCTGCAGAGCCTGCCCAAGACGCTCGCGGACGACGTCGCCAGGAACCTGGTGATGGTGGCCCGGCTGATCGACGAGGACCCCGAGGCCGCGTACGGGTACGCCAAGGTGGCGCTGCGGCTGGCGTCGCGGGTCGCCGCCGTGCGGGAGGCCGCCGGGTTCGCCGCGTACGCGAACCAGAAGTACAGCGAGGCCCTGGCCGAGTTCCGGGCCGCGCGGCGGATGACCGGCACCGTGGACCTGTGGCCCCTCATGGCCGACTGCGAGCGCGGGCTCGGGCGGCCGGAGAAGGCCCTGGAGATGGCCGGTGCGCCCGACGTGCACAAGCTGGACAAGGCCGGACAGGTCGAGATGCGGCTCGTCGCGGCCGGCGCCCGGCGGGACATGGGGCAGCTGGACGCGGCCATCGTGACGCTGCAGAGCCCCGAGCTCGCCTCCAGCGCCGTACAGCCGTGGACCGCTCGGCTGCGGTACGCCTACGCCGACGCGCTGCTGGCCGCCGGCCGGGAGGGCGAGGCGCGGGAGTGGTTCGCCAAGGCGCTGGAGTCCGACCGGGACGGCAGCACCGACGCGTCCGACCGGCTGGCCGAACTGGACGGGGTGGAGTTCGTCGACGCGCTCGACGAGAAGGCGGCCGAGGGTGAGCCGGAGAACGGCTCCGCCGCCGACGACCGGGACTGACGGCAGACACTGAAGGGGCGGGACCCGCACGGGTCCCGCCCCTTCAGTGTGCCCGGGGTGCGGCGGCGGACGTCTCAGAGGTCCAGGGCGCGCAGCACCAGGCCGGAGGCCGGCTTTGGGCCGAACGACGTCGACTTGCGGGGCATCGTGACGCCCTGCCGGGCGAGGTCGCGGACGACCTCCTCGCGGACCGGGTGCATCAGGACCGCCGTACCGCCGTCGCGCTCCGCCTTCTCCACGGTCGCCGCGGTGTCGTGGATGTAGGCGATGTGGTCCGGGGAGTCCTCGGGGATGCGCCACAGGTGGGACAGGAGCGTGGCGTGCAGGACGGTCGCGTCCAGGGCGCGCCAGGCCGCCGGGCGGTCGGCGGGGACCGTACGGGCGAGCAGATCCGGGTCCGGGCGGTCGACGAGGTGGAACCCGCCGTCGCCGGCGAGCAGGAAGGCGTTGCCCGCGCCGGCCGCGTCGGCCAGGCGGGCGAGGGCCTCGGGCAGCGGAACGTCGAGACGGCGGACGCGGAAGTGGCCCTTCAGGGCGGTCACCGCGTCCGCCACCGGCAGACCGTGCAGGAGCCGGTGGATGGCGCGGACTCGCAGGGGATAGCGGGCCGTGTCGACGAGGAGCACCAGGCCGTGGTCCCACGGGCTGGGGGAGGGGTGCTCCGCGCGGAGCCGGCGGTAGGTGGCCCAGCGGTGGTGGCCGTCGGCGATCAGCGCCTGCTGCCGGGCCAGCTCGCTCTGGACGCGGGCCACGTCGGCGCGGCCGGTGACGGACCACAGGCGGTGGCAGAAGCCGTCGTCCGTCGTGGTCGACAGCAGGGGCGGCCGGCCGGCGGTCCGCTCCACGAGGGCGGCGGTCCCGGCGGTGGCGGCGTCGCCGCGGTAGGTCAGCAGCAGGGGCTCCAGGTTCGCCGAGGTGGCGCGCATCAGGTCCGCCCGGTCGGCGACCACGTGCGGCATGACGTCCTCGTGCGGCAGGACCAGCTTCTCGGCGGGCTCCGAGATCCGCAGGGCGCCGATGATGCCGCGCTGGAGCATCCCCGCGCCGTCGCGCTGCTCGTAGACGTACAGCCCCGGTTCGGGGTCGGCGGTCAGGATGCCCTCGGCCAGCCAGCGGCGCAGCGTGCGGGCGGCCTGTTCGTTGCGGGCGGCGGGGGTGGCGGCCTGGGGCAGGATCAGCCGGACGATGTTGTGCGGGTCGGCGGACTCGAGCTGGTGCAGGCCGTCGGGGCGGACCACGACGTCGTACGGCGGGGAGGTCACGGCGGCCAGGCTGCCGACCCGGCCGGGGTCGTAGCGAAGGCCCCGGAACGGGATGAGTTCGAAGCCCTGGCGCGCCGTTGCCTCCGACTGACCTGCTGTGTTCCTCCCGGCGTCCATCCCGGCATCGTACGTGTGCCGATGGCATGGGGGATGATCGGGGGAAAGGCCGTCGAACGAGGAGCGATGCGGAATGAGCCGGAGCGTCAGGACGAGGCCCGAGGGCAGTGGGCAGACCCTGAGCGAGGCGTACGACACGGCGCTGCTCGACCTGGACGGAGTCGTCTACGCGGGCGGGAGGGCGATCGGGCACGCCGTGGACTCGCTCGCCGCGGCCCGCGCGGGCGGCATGCATCTGGCGTACGTCACCAACAACGCGCTGCGGACGCCGGACGCGGTCGCCGCCCATCTGACCGAGCTGGGCATACCGACCGGGGCGGACGACGTCATCACCTCGGCGCAGGCGGTGGCGCGGCTGGTCGCCGAGCAGGTGCCCGCGGGAGCCCGGGTGCTCGTGATCGGCGGGGAGGGGCTGCGGGTGGCGCTGCGGGAGCGCGGGCTGGAGCCGGTGGAGTCCGCCGACGACGACCCGGTGGCGGTGGTACAGGGCTACGGCGGTCCCGAGCTGCCCTGGGGCCGGTTCGCCGAGGCGTGCTACGCCATCGCGCGGGGCGTGCCCTGGTACGCGTCCAACACCGATCTGACGATCCCCGGGGCGCGCGGTATCGCGCCCGGCAACGGCGCGGCCGTGGAGGTCGTGCGCATCGCCACCGGTGCCACCCCGCAGGTCGCGGGCAAGCCGCTGCCGCCGATGCACCGGGAGACGATCCTGCGGACGGGCGCGCGCCGCCCCCTGGTGGTCGGGGACCGGCTGGACACCGACATCGAGGGCGCCTTCAACGGGGACGTCGACTCCCTGCTCGTCCTGACCGGTGTGACCGACGCCGCCCGGCTGCTCGCCGCGCCGCCGCAGCACCGGCCGACGTACGTCGACGCCGACCTGCGGGGGCTGCTCACCGGGCAGCCCGAGGTGGTCGCCGCCGAGGCGGACGGCGCCTTCCGGTGCGGCGGCTGGACGGCGTCGGCGGGCGCGGAGCGGCTGGTGCTGGAGGGCGACGGCGAGGCGCTGGACGGGCTGCGCGCGCTGTGCGCGGCGGCCTGGACGGCGGCCGGGGAGGGCGAGTGCGCGCTGGAGGCGGACAAGGCCCTGGCGCGGCTGGGGCTCTGACGGACGGCGGGGGCTTTTCCGTACCCCGGGGCGGTCGCGCGGGGTTTTCCGGTGCCGGGAGGTGCCGCCGGGGCGGCGCGGGGGCGTACGGTGCCCGGGCGGGTCCGCCCGCGGCGGATCGGCGGGCTCGCGTGGGCGGAGAACCGGCGGAGAACCGGGGGAGCGGGGGGAGGGAAGCCGTCTCCCGCGCGCCTCGGGGATCGTGATCCAATGCGAGGGTAGGCTAACCTAACTGCGTGTTGGTCGACAGTCCTCCCGAACAGCGCGCGGAAACCGCCCCCGCGCCCCCAAAACGCCGGGCGATACGTGCCTTTGGGCTGCTCGCCTCCGTGGTGGTCCTGGTCCTCGTCGCCGTGGCGAGCATCGCGATCGGCGCGAAGGAGCTCTCCCTGGAACAGGTCTGGCACGGCCTGTTCCAGGACTCGGGCACCTACGGTGACGTCGTGGTGAGCGAGCGGCTGTCGAGGACCGTCCTCGGGCTGCTGGCCGGAGCGGCGCTCGGCCTGTCCGGCGCGGTGCTCCAGGCGCTGACCCGCAACCCGCTGGCCGACCCCGGGCTGCTGGGCATCAACGCCGGCGCCTCCGCCGCGGTCGTCACCGCGATCACGTTCTTCGGGGTCGGCTCGCTGGCCGGATACGTGTGGTTCGCGTTCCTGGGAGCGGCGGCGGTGGGGGCCCTGGTGTGGTTCCTCGGCGGCAGCCGGGGGGCGACGCCGGTGCGGCTCGCGCTCGCCGGCACCGCGATCAGCGCCGCGCTCTTCGGCTATCTGCAAGCCGTGATGATCATGGACAACGCGGCGCTGGGCGCGATGCGCTTCTGGACGGTCGGTTCGCTGTCCTCGGCGACGGGCGAGACCATCGTGCAGGTGCTGCCGTTCTTCGTGGCCGGCTCGGTGCTGGCGCTGAGCCTGGCCCGGCCGCTGAACGCCATGGAGATGGGCGACGACACCGCCAAGGCCCTGGGCGCCAACCTCAACCGCACCCGGGCGCTGGCCATGCTGGCGGCGACCGTGCTGTGCGGCGCGGCGACCGCGGCGTGCGGGCCGATCGTCTTCGTCGGGCTGATGGTGCCGCATGTCGTCCGCTCCTTCACCGGGCCCGACCTGCGCTGGATCCTGCCCTACGCCACCGTCCTGTCGCCCGTGCTGCTCCTCGGCGCCGACGTCCTCGGGCGGATCGTCGCGCGGCCCGCGGAGCTCCAGGTCGGGATCGTGACCGCCGTCATCGGCGGCCCGGTCTTCATCTTTCTCGTACGACGGCGGAGGACGGCCCAGCTGTGAAGACCAACCGTGCCGTGCGGACCCCCGGCGGGCTCTCGCTCCGCCTCGATCTGCGCGCCGTGACCGTCGTCGTCCTGCTGCTGGTCGCCGCGCTCGCCGCGAGCGTGGTGCTGATCGGCACCGGCGACTTTCCCATCCCGGCCTCCGAGGTGCTGAAAACCCTGCTCGGCCAGGGCAACCCGGGCCAGGAGTTCATCGTCAACGAACTGCGGCTGCCGCGCGTCCTGGTCGGCCTGCTGGTCGGTGCCTCGCTGGGGCTGGGCGGTGCGCTGTTCCAGGCCATCTCCCGCAATCCGCTGGGCAGCCCGGACGTGCTCGGCCTCGGGCAGGGCGCCACGGCCGGTGCCCTCACGGTGATCGTGCTGCTGTCCGGGAGCGCGGCGCAGGTGACGGCCGGTGCGCTGGTGGGCGGCCTGGTGACCGGATTCGCCATCTACGTGCTCGCCTGGAAGCGGGGCGTGCACGGTTACCGGCTGGTCCTGGTCGGTATCGGCGTGAACGCGATCGTCACGGCGATCAACGGCTATCTGCTCACCAAGGCCGACATCGTCGACGCCGCCCGCGCGGTGGTGTGGATGACCGGATCGCTCAACGGCCGCGGCTGGGACCAGGTGTGGCCGCTGCTGGCGCTGTGCGCGGTCCTCGTGCCGCTGGTCCTCCTCAACGCGCGGGGGCTGCGGATGATGGAGATGGGCGACGACATCTCCTACGCGCTCGGCGTGCGCGTCGAGCGGGTACGGATGCTGCTGCTGGTCGCCGCCGTCCTGCTCACCGCGTCCGCCACCGCCGCCGCCGGGCCGGTCAGCTTCGTGGCGCTCACCGCGCCGCAGCTCGCCCGGCGTCTGACCCGCTCGCCCGGGCCCAATCTGCTGCCGTCCGTGTGCATGGGCGCCGCCCTGCTGGTCACCGCCGACTGGGCCTCGCAGCGGGCCTTCGGCGCCGACCAGCTCCCGGTCGGCGTGGTCACCGGCGTCCTCGGCGGCGCCTATCTGCTGTGGCTGCTGGTCACCGAGCGGAAGAAGGGCCGGATATGAGCGTCCGCACCAGCGCCGGCAGCGGGCTGAACAACCGAAGGAGCACCGTGAACCGACTGTCCGCCGAGAACGTCACCCTCGCCTACGACCAGCGCGTCATCGCCGAGCAGCTGTCGGTGGAGATACCCGACAACTCCTTCACGGTGATCGTCGGCCCCAACGCGTGCGGCAAGTCCACGCTGCTGCGGGCCCTGTCGCGGATGCTCAAGCCCAGCCAGGGCCGGGTGCTGCTCGACGGGCAGGTCATCCAGTCGATGCCGGCCAAGAAGGTCGCGCGCACCCTCGGCCTGCTGCCGCAGTCGTCGATCGCGCCCGACGGGATCACCGTCGCCGACCTCGTCGGCCGCGGCCGCTACCCGCACCAGGGCATCCTGCGCCAGTGGTCCACCGAGGACGAGCGGGTCGTCCAGGAGTCCATGCGGCAGACCGGGGTCGCCGAGCTCGCCGAGCGGTACGTCGACGAGCTCTCCGGCGGCCAGCGGCAGCGCGTGTGGATCGCGATGGCGCTCGCCCAGCAGACACCGCTGCTGCTGCTCGACGAGCCGACGACCTACCTCGACATCCAGCACCAGATCGACGTGCTCGACCTGTGCGCGGAACTCCACGAGGAGCAGGGGCGCACCCTGGTCGCCGTCCTGCACGACCTCAACCACGCCGCCCGGTACGCCACCCACCTCATCGCCCTGCGCGGCGGCGAGGTGATCGCCCAGGGCGCGCCGAACGACATCGTCACGGCCGAGCTGGTCCAGGACGTTTTCGGCCTGCGCTGCCAGGTGATCGACGACCCGGAGACGGGAACGCCGCTGATCGTGCCGGCCGCCCGCAAGGCGCGCACGACGGCAGCCGTCCCCGCCGGGGCCGGGAAGGCGGCGGCTACAAAAGCTTCCTGAGACGGAACAGGTCGCGCAGGCCCGCCTCCAGCCGCACCCGGCCCGAGCCCCACGCCTTCGCGAAGTTCAGCTCGCCGTCGACCAGCGCCAGCAGGTCGTCGCCGGTCAGGGCCAGCCTGATCTGGGCCTTGTCGCGCGGCGGGCCGCGGAAGGTGTCGTCGACCTCGATCCGGCCGTCCACGAGACGGCCGGCGAAGGTGACGTCGAGATCCTTGATGTGGCAGCTCACCGAACGGTCCAGGGCCGCGGCCTCGCGGACGTCCCCTTCGGCGCTCTGCATGCTGTCCGAAAGTCTGCCGAGTGCGGCGCGGCACTCCTCGATCGTGGCCATCGCGACCGACGTTACCCCAGCCGTTCGCGGTAGCGTCGGGGCATGGACGACGCAGTTCACGACACCGAGGCCGCCGGGGCGCGCACTCCCGGGGAGGCGGACGCGGAGCACGCCCCCTCCGGCCCCGCTCCGCTGCACGTCCCCCGCACCCCGACCGGCGACGCCGGGGTGGACGCCGTACTGGAGCGGCTGGCCGACGCCGACCACCTCGCCACGGACGGACACGTCGAGGTGTACGAGGATGTACACCGGGGGTTGCGCGAGGCGCTGACCGCGCTCGACGCGCGCCCCGGGCCGCCGGTACCCGCCGGCCGCCCGGGCACCACCCCCGAACGGGGCCCTTCGGGTCCCGCATCCCACTCGACGCACGACCGCAGGAGCTGAACCGAACGTGGCAGGAGTCGCACGCCGCCGTCTCGACGCGGAGCTGGTCCGCCGGAAGCTCGCGCGCTCGCGCGAGCACGCCGGCCAGCTCATCGCCGCCGGGCGGGTCACCGTCGGCAAGACCGTCGCGACCAAGCCGGCCACCCAGGTGGAGACCGCCGCCGCGATCCTGGTGGCGGCCGACGACAGCGATCCCGACTACGTCTCCCGCGGCGGGCACAAGCTCGCCGGGGCGCTCGCCGCGTTCGTGCCGCAGGGCCTGGCCGTCGAGGGCCGGCGGGCCCTGGACGCCGGGGCCTCCACCGGAGGCTTCACCGACGTCCTGCTGCGCGCGGGCGCCGCGCACGTCGTCGCCGTCGACGTCGGGTACGGACAGCTCGCCTGGTCGCTCCAGAACGACGAGCGCGTCACCGTCAAGGACCGCACGAACGTGCGGGAACTGACACCGGAGGCGATCGGCGGGGAGCTCGTGGACCTCGTCGTGGGGGACCTGTCCTTCATCCCGCTCGGCCTGGTGCTGCCCGCCCTGGTGCGGTGCGCGAGGCCGGACGCCGATCTGGTGATGATGGTCAAGCCCCAGTTCGAGGTGGGCAAGGAGCGGCTGGGCAGCGGGGGAGTCGTGCGCAGCCCCGAGCTGCGGGCCGAGGCCGTGCGGGGCGTCGCCGGCAAGGCGTGGGAACTGGGGCTCGGCGTGAGGGGGGTCACGGCCAGTCCGCTGCCCGGTCCCTCCGGCAACGTCGAGTACTTTCTGTGGCTGCGGGCCGGGGCACCCGAGGCGGACCCGGCCGACATCGACCGTGCAGTGGCGGAGGGGCCGCGTTGACACAGAACCGAGCTCGTACTGTTTTCCTGCTGGCCCACACCGGGCGGCCCGCGGCCGTGCGCAGTGCCGAGCTCGTGGTCAAGGGGCTGCTGCGCTCCGGACTGGGAGTGCGCGTCCTGGAGGCGGAGGCGCGCGACCTGCCGCTGCCCGAGGAGGTGCGCCTGGTCAAGGAGGCCACCCCGGAGAGCCTCGACGGGTGCGAGCTGCTCATCGTGCTGGGCGGGGACGGCACGCTGCTGCGCGGCGCCGAGTTCGCCCGCGCCTCCGGAGTGCCGATGCTCGGCGTCAACCTCGGACGGGTCGGCTTCCTCGCCGAGGCCGAGCGGGACGACCTCGACCAGGTCGTCGAGCGGGTGGTGAGCCGGGCGTACGAGGTCGAGGAGCGGATGACCGTCGACGTCGTCGTCCACCGCAACGGGGACGTCGTCCACACCGACTGGGCGCTGAACGAGGCGGCGGTGCAGAAGGTGTCCGCCGAGAAGATGCTGGAAGTCGTGCTGGAGATCGACGGACGGCCGGTGACCGGGTTCGGCTGCGACGGGATCGTGTGCGCGACCCCGACCGGGTCCACGGCCTACGCGTTCTCCGCGGGCGGGCCGGTGGTGTGGCCGGAGGTCGAGGCGCTGCTGATGGTGCCGATCAGCGCGCACGCCCTGTTCGCCAAGCCGCTCGTGACCTCGCCGGACTCCGTGCTGGCCGTGGAGGTGCTGCCGCACATCCCGCCGGGGGTGCTGTGGTGCGACGGGCGGCGGACCGTCGAGCTGCCCCCCGGGGCGCGGGTGGAGGTGCGGCGGGGAGCGGTCCCGGTGCGGCTGGCCCGGCTGCACCACTCCTCGTTCACCGACCGGCTGGTGGCCAAGTTCGCCCTGCCGGTCTCGGGCTGGCGGGGAGCGCCGCACTAGCTCGGCCCGCACGCGCGGGCCCGCCCCCGCGCCGATCACTCCCGCGCGGTCGCCCGGGCGACCACTCGCCCGGGTGACAAAGGCGGGCCGGTCGCACTCCCCCGCCCGGACCTCGTAAGGTCATGTCCGTGTTGGAGGAGATGCGGATACGGTCGCTCGGAGTGATCGACGACGCGGTCGTCGAGCTGTCGCCCGGCTTCACCGCCGTCACCGGTGAGACGGGCGCGGGCAAGACCATGGTGGTCACCAGCCTCGGATTGCTGCTGGGCGGGCGCGCCGACCCCGCCCTGGTGCGGATCGGTGCCAAGAACGCGGTCGTGGAGGGGCGGATCGCCGTGCCCGCCGACGCCTCCGTCGCCGTACGGGCCGAGGAGGCGGGCGCCGAGCTGGACGACGGGGCGCTGCTGATCAGCCGTACCGTCTCCGCCGAGGGGCGGTCGCGGGCGCATCTGGGCGGCCGGTCGGTGCCCGTGGGGCTGCTCGCCGAGCTCGCCGACGAGCTGGTGGCCGTGCACGGGCAGACCGACCAGCAGGGCCTGCTCAAGCAGTCCCGGCAGCGGCAGGCGCTGGACCGGTACGCGGGCGACGCGGTCGCCGGGCCGCTCGCCAAGTACACCGCGGCGTACAAGCGGCTGCGGACCGTCACCGCGGAGCTGGAGGAGATCACCACGCGCGCGCGGGAACGCGCCCAGGAAGCCGACATGCTGCGCTACGGGCTCGACGAGATCGCCGCCGTCGAGCCGCGCCCCGGCGAGGACGCGGAGCTGGCGGAGGAGGCGGAGCGGCTGGGGAACGCCGAGGCGCTGGCGTCCGCCGCGACCGCCGCGCACGCCGCGCTCGCGGGCGACCCGGAGGACCCCGAGGGCGTCGACGCGGCGACCCTCGTGGCGGGCGCCCAGCGCGCCCTGGACGCGGTGCGGTCGCACGACCCGGCGCTGGCGCCGCTCGCGGACCGGATCGCGGAGATCGGCATCCTGCTGCGCGATGTGGCGGGCGAGCTCGCCGGGTACGCCGACGACCTGGACGCCGATCCGCGGCGGCTGGCGGCCGTCGAGGAGCGGCGGGCCGCGATCAACGGGCTGACCCGGAAGTACGGCGAGGACGTCGCCGCCGTCCTGGAGTGGGCCGAGCGCGGCGCGGCGCGGCTGACCGAACTGGACGGCGACGACGAGCGGATCGAGGAGCTGACCGCCGAGCGGGACGCGCTGCGGGCCGAGCTGGGCGGGCTGGCACAGGCGCTGACGGACGCGCGGACGGAGGCCGCGGAGCGGTTCGCCGCCGCCGTCACCGCCGAGCTGGCGTCGCTGGCCATGCCCCACGCGCGCGTGTCGTTCGACGTCCGGCAGACCGAGGACCCCGAGGGCGTGGAGGTCGGCGGGCGCACGGTCGCCTACGGGCCGTCCGGCGTCGACGAGGTGGAGCTGCTGCTCGCACCGCACCCCGGTGCGCCGCCGCGGCCCATCGCCAAGGGCGCCTCCGGCGGTGAGCTGTCCCGCGTGATGCTGGCCGTCGAGGTCGTCTTCGCGGGGACCGACCCGGTGCCGACGTACCTGTTCGACGAGGTCGACGCCGGCGTCGGCGGCAAGGCGGCCGTCGAGATCGGGCGGCGCCTGGCCCGGCTGGCGAAGAACGCGCAGGTCGTGGTGGTCACCCATCTGCCGCAGGTGGCCGCGTTCGCCGACCGGCAGCTCCTGGTGGAGAAGACGAACGACGGGTCGGTGACCCGCTCCGGGGTGAAGGTCCTGGAGGGCGAGGAACGGATCCGCGAGCTGTCCCGGATGCTGGCCGGGCAGGAGGACTCGGAGACGGCCCGGGCGCACGCGGAGGAACTGCTGGCCACGGCGCGCGCGGACGGGTAGCGGACCCGGCGCCCCCGCCCGGCGGGCCGGGCGCCCCCCGGGGCGGCCGGATGATCGGCCGTGCACCCGCGACCGCGTCCCTCGCACCCGCCGCGCTCACCCGGGCGGCCTGACCGCGCTGCGGGCCGCAGCACCGGGCGGGCGGGAGCGCGGGGAGCGGACGACCACGCCGGGCGCGCCGTCGCCCCGCACGCCGGTCCCGCCTCCGCCGTCGCGGCGGCGGCCGCGGCCGGGCGCGTCCGGCCCGCCGCCTTGGCGGTGCCGGCCGCCGGTGCCCGCGGGACGTACGACGACGTGGCCGGGGCCGACCATCCCCGACGCGGCTTTCCGGCCCGTCCGACGGCGCTGCGGGAGGGCGAGGTCACCGGCGGCGCGGTGGAGCTGTTCGGGATCTCCGCGGCCGGGCTCGTCGCGGACGCCCTGCCTGAGGAGCGGGCGCTGGTACACGGTGCCGGCGGGGTGGTGATCGCCGGGACCGCGCACCTGGTCGGCCTCGTGGACGTACGGCCCGGGCGGGCCGCCGCCGCGGTGCTCGCGCTGGGCGCGCCGGGGCTGCTGGGACACGGACCGGGGCGCCGTGTGCGGCCGCCGCGACGAAGGGCCGCCGCGGCCGTTCTCCGCGACGACCTCCGGCGGCGCGAGATGCCCGGCGGCACGGGCGCGCACGCGCCGGGCGCCGCCCCGGGGGCGGCGATCGCCGTCTCGCGCGGGCGTGCCGGGCCGGCCGTCCGCCCCGCCGTCTGATGGGCCGCGGCGGTGTGCGGGGAACGGGGGAGCGCGGTGGCCCGGGGCGAGGTGCCCGCGCGGGTGCACGGGGTGAGCGCGGTGGCCCGCGCGAGGTGAGCGCCGTGGTGCGCGCGGGGTGAGCGCGGCGGTCCGCGCCGGGTGAGCGGGGCCGCGCCACCAGGGCGGGAGGAGCGGCGCGGGACGGTTCTCCGGGGCCGCCCGTCCGCTCTCTCACTCCTGTGGGTGACCCGGAGTACCGTTCCGCCGGAGCCGCGCGGAGGCGGCGCTGCCGGAACCGCCGTGTGCCCTGGCATCCTTGACGGAAGACCGGAGAAAGGCGCGCGGTGCGCCCCTGTCGCTCCATCCTTCTGTACGTTCTTCGTGTCCGCCCGACGCCGAACCAGGAGCCCCGGCCACGTGACCCCCGTGAGCAGCCACTCACCGCACGGCCAGTCGCCGCTGCGCACCGTGCAGGTGCTGGGCGGCGGCAACGCCGGCAGCAGCGCCCACGTGCGCTCGCTGGCCGCGGGGCTCGTCGCACGGGGCGTGAAGGTGACGGTGTGCGCCCCTTCGGAGGCGGAACGCGCCTACGACTTCACCGGCGCCGGTGCCGACCACGTGCACGTGCCGCGCAGCAGCGACCCGGTCGCCGTGGCCGCGCTGCGCACGGCCTGCGCCGACGCCGATCTGGTGCACGCACACGGTCTGCACGCCTCCTTCCGCGCCGTGCTCGCCCTCGGCGGGCGGCGGGTGCACACCCCGCTCGTCGTCACCTGGCACGACCGCGCCCACGCCGAGGGGCCGCGCGCCCATCTGCTGCGCGTCCTGGAGCGGCGGGTGATGCGGGGCGCCACCGTGGTGCTGGGCACCACCTCCGATCTGGTCGACCGGGCGCGGCGGGCGGGCGCGCGGGACGCCCGGCTGGCCGCCGTCGCGCTTCCCGGCCCCCGGCGCCCCGGCCCCGGCGAGGACCCGGACGGCGTGCGGCCCAAGCTCCAGGCCGAACTCGGGGCGACCGGCCGTCCGTTGCTCGTGGCCGTCGGCTCCCTCGAACGGCACCGGGGCTACCACGTCCTGCTCGACGCCGCGCGCGCCTGGCGCCGCCTCGACCCGGTGCCGCTCGTCGTCGTCGCCGGGGAGGGGCCGCTGCGCCCGGCGCTGCAGCGGCGGATCGAGGACGAGGGGCTGCCGGTCCGGCTCGTCGGCCGCCGCGACGACGTCACCGACCTGCTCGCCGCGGCCGACCTCGCGCTGCTGCCCAGCCGCCGGGAGACGCGTTCCGTCCTCGCCCAGGCGGCCCTCCACGCGCGCGTGCCGCTCGTCGCGGCCGACGCCGACGGTATCCCCGAACTCGTCGGTGACGCCGCCGAACTCGTGCCGTACGGGGACGCGGAGGCACTCGCCGAGGCCGTCGTACGCCTCCTCGGCGATCCCCGGCGGCGGCGGGAGCTGCGCGAGAAGGGGGCCCGGCAGGCGGCCACCTGGCCGACCGAGGACGAGACCGTCGCCCAGGTGCTCAGCGTCTACGACGAACTGACGCAGCCCCGGCCGTTCGTCTAGCGCCGCCCGTCCGCAGCATGCCGGATACCGGCGAGGGACCCGGCGCACGCGTGGTCAGGGCACGTGGCGCCGGGCGCGCAGGGCCAGGCTCAACGCCAGGACCGTCTGGGGGTCGTCGAGGTCCGTGCCGAGCAGCTCGCCGATCCGGGCGAGACGGTTGTAGAGGGTCTGCCGGTTGAGGTGGAGCTCGCGGGCCGTCTCCGCCTTGCGGCCGGCGTGCGCCAGGTACGTCTCCAGGGTGGGCAGCAGGGGAGGCCTGGAGGTGCGGTCGTGGTCGCGCAGGGGACCGATCGCGCGGTCCACGAAGGCCGCCAGGTCCGGGTGGTCGCGCAGCCGCCACAGCAGCAGGTCGATGTCGAGGCGCCGGGCGTCGTACCACGGCCGGTCCGGCAGGCCCTGCGCCGCCGTCGCCGTCTCCGCCGCGTGCCGCAGCCCCGCCGGCGCCGCCGCCCAGCCACCGGCCGGCCCGACCACGACGACGGGCGGCGGGGCACCGGGCCGCCGCATCCCGGCCCGCTCCACGCCCGCCCGCAGCGCCGCCGCGACCCGGTCGGCGACCGCCGCCCGCTCCGGCTCCGCGCGCAGCCCGAGCAGCAGCGGCACCCGCCCCTCGACGGGCCGGACGCCCAGCAGGACGGGAACGCCGACCGACGCCAGCTCCTCCGCGACCGCCCGCGCCAGCACCGCCCAGCCGCCCCCGGCGGGCGACAGAGGGTCGCCCAGCCGCATCACCACCGGCAGCAGCGGGCCGTCGCCCGGCCGGAAGCCGAGGACGCGGGCCTGCGCCGGGGCGTCCTGTGCCGTGATGCGGCCGTCGGCGAGGTCGGTGAGGAAGTCGCCGCGTCCCCGCGCCGCCAGCTCCTCCTCCTGGCGGGCCTGCATCAGCACCACGGCGAGGATGCCCGCCGCCCGCTCGGCCGCCATCCGGTGCACCGGGGCCAGGGGAGCGCGGACGGGGAGCAGCACGAGCCGCGCCCGGACCGGCCCGGCGCCGGGCCCGCCGCCGGGGACGTCGACCACGACCGAGCCCGCGGGCGGCGGGGCGTCCTTGCGCTGGCCCCTCAGCCCCTCCCACACCTGGAGCGGATCGGCGCCCTCGGGGCCCGCCCCGGCGGCGTACAGCAGCCGGCCGTCCGCCGTCTCCAGGAAGACGGGGTTGCCGCCGAAGTCGGCGAGGACGCCGAGCGCCCGGGGCACCCCGCCGCCGTCCAGCAGCGCCTCGGTGCAGCGGTGGTGGACCTCCTCGGCGCGCTGGAGCAGCGCGTAGTGGCCGTTGACGATCTCGGTGTGGATCTCCTCGGTGACCGTCACGAAGGGCACCTCGCGGTGGAGCTGCACCAGGGGCAGCCCCACCGCGCGGGCGGTGTCGACGAGCGCGGCGGGCAGGCGGGTGAAACGCGGGCCCAGCTCCACCACCAGGGCCGCGATGCCCCGCTCGGCCAGGGTGCGCACGAACGCCCGCTGGTCGGCGGCCCGGGCGCCCAGGCCGTACCCCGTGGTCAGCAGCAGCTCGCCGCCCTTGAGCAGGGACGCGATGTGGGGCACCTCGCCCGCGTGCACCCAGCGCACGGTGCGGCGCAGCCGGTCGGCGCCCGCCAGCACCTCGGGCAGCCCGCTGCACAGCCCGGGCAGCTCCAGGGCCCGCTGCACGGTGATCCCGGCGCCGTGGGTGTCGAGTGGGCTGTCCGTACCGCTGTTCATGGGCCGGACGCTACCCGCGCGCGTGCCGCGGGGACATCTCCGGGCGGTCACGGCGGCGATCACCGGGCCCGGCCACCGGATGGGGCGTCGCGCCCGGCGCCGGATCGCGCGACCCCGTACCGGGTGCGGGGTGCGTCACCGCGCCGCCGCACTGACGCGTGCGCGACGGGACGAGAGCCCCGGGCGGCCTTCGGATTCCGTCGCGGCGTCGGGACTGGCAAGGCGCACGCAGGGCGGCGCCACCGAGGGGAGCGGGCGGTGCGGGAGGTGACCGCCGCACCGGGACGACCCGCCGGCCGGGGCGCCCGGCGGCCGCGGTCCACGGCCGCCGGGCGGCGCCGCTCAGCCTCCGTACGCCCCCGAGGCCGTCAGCCTCAGGGCCGTGTCGATGAGCGGCACGTGGCTGAACGCCTGCGGGAAGTTGCCGACCTGGCGCTTCAGGCGCGGGTCCCACTCCTCGGCGAGCAGGCCGAGGTCGTTGCGCAGGGAGAGCAGCTTCTCGAACAGCTGGCGGGCCTCGTCGACCCGGCCGATCATCGCCAGGTCGTCCGCCATCCAGAACGAGCAGGCGAGGAAGGCGCCCTCGTCGCCCGGGAGGCCGTCGACACCCGCGCTGTCGCCCTCGGTCGGGTAGCGCAGGATGAAGCCGTCCGGCGTGGACAGCTCCCGCTGGATCGCCTCGATGGTGCCGATGACCCGCTTGTCGTCGGGGGGCAGGAAGCCCATCTGCGGGATCAGCAGCAGCGAGGCGTCCAGCTCCCGGGAGCCGTAGGACTGGGTGAAGGTGTTGCGCTCCTTGTCGTAGCCCTTCTCGCACACGTCCCGGTGGATGTCGTCGCGCAACTGCTTCCAGCGCTCCAGCGGGCCGTCGGCGTCCCCGGACTCGATCAGCTTGATGGTGCGGTCCACGGCCACCCAGGCCATCACCTTGGAGTGCACGAAGTGGCGGCGCGGGCCGCGCACCTCCCAGATGCCCTCGTCCGGGTCCTGCCAGTGGTCCTCCAGGTAGCGGATCAGCTTGAGCTGGAGCAGCGAGGCGTAGTCGTTGCGGGCCAGGCCCGTCATGTGCGCCAGGTGCAGGGCCTCGGTGACCTCGCCGTACACGTCGAGCTGGAGCTGGTGGGCGGCGCCGTTGCCGACCCGGACCGGGGCGGAGTTCTCGTAGCCCGGCAGCCAGTCCAGCTCCGCCTCGCCGAGCTCGCGCTCGCCGGCGATGCCGTACATGATCTGGAGGTTCTCCGGGTCGCCGGCCACCGCGCGCAGCAGCCACTCGCGCCAGGCGCGGGCCTCCTCGCGGTAGCCGGTGCGCAGCAGCGAGGACAGGGTGATCGCCGCGTCGCGCAGCCAGGTGTAGCGGTAGTCCCAGTTGCGCACGCCGCCGATCTCCTCCGGCAGGGAGGTGGTGGGGGCCGCGACGATGCCGCCGGTGGGGGCGTAGGTGAGGGCCTTGAGCGTGATCAGGGAGCGGATCACGGCCTCGCGGTAGGGGCCGTGGTACGTACAGTGCTCCACCCACTCGCGCCAGAACTCCTCCGTCGCCTCCAGCGACTGCTCCGGCTCCGGCAGCGGCGGCGCCTCCTTGTGCGAGGGCTGCCAGGAGATGGTGAACGCGATCCGGTCACCGGGCGTGACGGTGAAGTCCGCGTAGGTGGTCAGGTCCTTGCCGTAGGTCTCGGCCTCCGTGTCGAACCACACGGAGTCCGGGCCGGCGACCGCGACCGTGCGCCCGTCGTGCTTGTGCACCCACGGCACCACCCGCCCGTAGCTGAAGCGCATCCGCAGCTCCGACCGCATGGGCACCCGGCCCGAGACGCCCTCCACGATGCGGATCACCTGCGGGGCGCCGTCGCGCGGGGGCATGAAATCGGTCACGCGGACCGTGCCGCGCGGGGTGTCCCACTCCGACTCCAGGACCAGCGAGTCGCCCCGGTAGGAGCGCCGGTCCGCGGCCGGCGGCCGGGCGTCGGCGGCGTGGGCGGGCCCGAGCCGCCAGAAGCCGTGTTCCTCCGTGCCCAGCAGACCGGCGAAGATGGCGTGCGAGTCGAAGCGGGGCAGGCACAGCCAGTCGACTGTCCCGTCCCGGCAGACCAGGGCAGCGGTCTGCATGTCTCCGATGAGTGCGTAGTCTTCGATGCGCCCGGCCACGTGCAACTCCAGTCGAACGGCCACGTCACCCCACAAGGGGGCGGTCGCTAGTGCGGTCAAGGGGTGGTTGTAAAGCGTCGTTGAGCGTTGAAGCAAAACAGCCGGACGGCTCTGTGGCCGACCACTGTGAAGCCGAAAGACAATTGTTGCTCAACGAACTGACGAGCTCTTGTTGTTCCGGTGCGTGCGGGCGTGGGGTGGTGCCGTGCAGCCGGCGGCTCGGCAGTGAATGTCCGAGCAGGATACGACGCACGTAGAGGCTCTGTGTGCCCCTCGGGGCAAGCGGTTCCCCGCCGAACGGGTGAGCGCCCGATTCCCGGGCGCCGGCGGTCCGTACCCGTACCGGCCCGTGCGCGGAGCGTGGCCGGAAGCCATCGCCTCCGGGCGCTGATACGCTGGTAGCCCGTGGACCGGTGGGCGCCCCCGGAAGGAAAAAACCGCAAGGGACCCCCGAACCGCAGCGACGGCACCGCCGGACCCCTCCGGCAGGAAGCCGCCCCGCACCCCCAGACAGCGACCACGGGAGCCCCCTCTTGGCCATGCCGCCCAAATCCTCGACGACCAAGCACATCTTCGTCACCGGGGGTGTCGCCTCCTCTCTCGGCAAGGGGCTGACCGCCTCCAGCCTCGGCATGCTGCTCAAGGCACGGGGCCTGCGCGTCGTGATGCAGAAGCTCGACCCCTACCTCAACGTCGACCCTGGCACGATGAACCCGTTCCAGCACGGTGAGGTGTTCGTCACCAATGACGGAGCCGAGACCGACCTGGACATCGGACACTACGAGCGCTTCCTCGACCGCGACTTGGACGGCTCCGCCAACGTCACCACCGGGCAGGTCTACTCGACGGTGATCGCCAAGGAGCGGCGCGGCGAGTACCTCGGCGACACCGTGCAGGTCATCCCGCACATCACCAACGAGATCAAGCACCGCATCCGCCGCATGGCCACCGACGAGGTGGACGTCGTGATCACGGAGGTCGGCGGCACGGTCGGCGACATCGAGTCGCTGCCGTTCCTGGAGACCGTCCGCCAGGTCCGCCACGAGGTCGGCCGGGACAACGTCTTCGTGGTGCACATCTCCCTCCTGCCCTACATCGGCCCTTCGGGTGAGCTGAAGACCAAGCCGACGCAGCACTCGGTCGCCGCCCTGCGCAACATCGGCATCCAGCCCGACGCGATCGTGTTGCGCTGCGACCGTGAGGTACCCACGGCGATCAAGCGCAAGATCTCGCTCATGTGCGACGTCGACGAGGCCGCCGTCGTCGCCTGCCCCGACGCCCGCTCGATCTACGACATCCCCAAGGTCGTGCACGCCGAGGGCCTGGACGCCTACGTCGTGCGCAAGCTGGACCTCCCCTTCCGCGACGTGGACTGGACGACCTGGGACGACCTGCTCGACCGCGTCCACAACCCCGACCACGAGGTCACCCTCGCCCTGGTCGGCAAGTACATCGACCTGCCCGACGCCTACCTGTCGGTCACCGAGGCGCTGCGCGCCGGCGGCTTCGCCAACCGCGCCCGCGTGAAGATCAAGTGGGTCACCTCCGACGACTGCAAGACCCCGGCCGGCGCCAAGGCGCAGCTCGGCGACGTCGACGCCATCTGCATCCCCGGCGGCTTCGGCGACCGCGGCGTGCTCGGCAAGGTCGGCGCCATCCGCTACGCCCGGGAGAACAAGATCCCGCTGCTGGGCCTCTGCCTGGGCCTGCAGTGCATCGTGATCGAGGCCGCGCGCAACCTGGCCGGCATCACCGACGCCAACTCCACCGAGTTCGACCCGGCCACCGCCCACCCGGTCATCTCCACCATGGCCGAGCAGCTCGACATCGTCGCCGGCGAGGGCGACATGGGCGGCACGATGCGCCTGGGCATGTACCCGGCCAAGCTGGCCGAGGGCTCCATCGTGCGCGAGGTCTACGACGGCAAGGAGTACATCGAGGAGCGGCACCGCCACCGCTACGAGGTGAACAACGCCTACCGCGCGGAGCTGGAGAAGAAGGCCGGCATCGTCTTCTCCGGCACCTCCCCGGACGGCAAGCTCGTCGAGTACGTGGAGTACCCGCGCGACGTCCACCCCTACCTCGTCGCCACGCAGGCCCACCCGGAGCTGCGGTCGCGTCCGACCCGCCCGCACCCGCTCTTCGCCGGGCTGGTGAAGGCGGCCGTGGAGCGGCAGCAGGCCGGGCGGAAGATCGCCGAGTAACGCGGCGGTTGTACGGTGGCCGGGGTGCAGACCTTTCGAAGGTGGGCACCCCGGCTGCGTTCGTACGTGTGACCGTGCACCTTTCGAAAGGGTCTGGAAGGACTGGCATGACGATCAAGGACACCCGCGAGGAGTGGGAGATCCGGGCGACGGACGTCCCCTTCCGGGGCAAGAAGACCTCCGTCCGCACCGACGACGTGGTCATGCCCGACGGCACGGTGGTGACCCGCGACTACCAGGTCCATCCCGGTTCGGTGGCCGTCCTCGCCCTGGACGACGCCGACCGCGTCCTGGTCATCCGCCAGTACCGCCACCCCGTGCGCCGCAAGCTGTGGGAGATCCCGGCCGGCCTGCTCGACGTACCCGGCGAGAACCCGCTGCACGCCGCCCAGCGCGAGCTGTACGAGGAGGCCCACGTCAAGGCCGAGGACTGGCGGGTGCTGACCGACGTCTACACCACCCCCGGCGGTTGTGACGAGGCCGTGCGGATCTTCCTCGCCCGCGGTCTGTCCGAGGCCGAGGGCGAGCGCTTCGAGGTCGAGCACGAAGAGGCCGACATGGAGCTGGAGCGGGTTCCCGTCGCCGAGCTGGTCCGCGGGGTGCTCGCCGGCGAGCTCCAGAACAACTGCCTCGTCGTGGGCGTCCTCTCCCTGGTCGCCGCCCGCCAGGGCGACGGCCTCGACGCGCTGCGCCCGGCCCAGGCCCCGTGGCCGGCCCGTCCTTTCGAGTCCTGAGGCCCCGGGTCCGAGGCCGGGACCTGCCGCCGCAAGCCTGAGGGCGGGCGGGTAGCCCGGGGTCCTGAGGCCGGGCACGGACCCGCTCTCGAAGCCGGGACATGAGGCCCGGCTCCTGGGGCAGGGGCCACGAAGCCGGGTGCCGCAGCCGGGTGCCGAAGCCGGGGCGCCGAAGCCTTTCCGTGGAGGCGTCCGGCACCTCGCCGTCCTCCGGTGTGACGATCTGCTGATCCGATCGGGGGACGTGCCCGCCGTGGTCCTCCCGGCCCGTCGCAGAGCGTGAACTAGGCTCGGAAAACGCCCGCACCGGAGTTCCGGCGGGCGTCGGCGTGCGGTGGGACCGGGAGTGTGGCCCGTGACGGATCAGGCGGTGGACACGGACGGCGTGCGGCTGTCGGGCGACATGGCCGCGGGCCCCGCGGAAGCGGACGGATTTCTGGGCCGCACCCGCGAACTGAAGGAGCTGCGCGCCGACATCGAGCGCGCCGGCCTGGACACGCTCTCCGGCCGCAAGGCCCCTCGCGCGCGCGTGCTGCTCATCGCCGGCCGGCCCGGCTCCGGCCGCACCACGCTCGCCCGGGAACTCGTCCGCCAGGTCGCCGGCCGCTACCCCGACGGGGTGCTGCGGGCGCGGCTGAGCGAGCCCGACGGCACCCGGGTCCCCGTCGAGAACGCAGCCCGCGAGCTGCTGACCGCGCTGGGCAGGCCCACCCCGGCCGGCGCCGACGCGGACGACCTCGCCGAGGCGCTGCGCACCGCCCTCGCCGGCCGCCGGGCACTGCTGCTGCTCGACGACGCCGCCGACGCCGAGCAGGTCGACGCCCTGCTGCCGGACAGCCCGGACTGCCTGGCCGTCGCCGTCTCGCGCGGCCCGCTCACCGGCATCACCGACGTCCGCCCGTGCACCCTCGGGGGGCTCGACGTCAAGTCGGGCGTCGAGCTGATCTCCCGGCGCATCGGCTCGGTCCGCATCACCGTCGACCCCCGGGCCGCCGAGAGCCTGGCCGAGCTGTGCCAGGGCCAGCCCGCCGCCCTGGTGCTGGCCGGCGGCTGGCTCGCCGCCCGGCCCCAGGCGGCCGTCGCCGACCTCGCCAAGCACCTGCGGGCCGCGGGCGACGAGGGGACCCCGCTCAGCCGCGTCTTCCACCTCGTCCACGCCTCGCTGCCCAGCCCCGCCGCGCGGATACTGCGTCTGCTCGCCCTGGCCCCGGCCGGGCTGGTCGACCCGCACACCGCCTCCGCGCTCGCCGGCTGCTCGGTCACCGGCGCCCGCACCACCCTGGACGACTTCGTCTCCCTCGGCCTGCTGCACGCGGTGGACTCGCCGCTGCCCGAGTACGAGGTCCCCGGCTGCCTACACCCCCTGCTGCTGGCCCTGGCCGAGTCCCACGAGCGGCCCGCCGAGCTCCAGCTCGCGCGCGCCCGCATGCTGGAGCGGACGGTACGGCTGCTCCAGGCGTGCCGGGCGATCACCGAGACGGACAGCCCGCAGGCCCGGGAGAAGCTCCTCGGCATGCCGCCCTCGGTGCGCTTCTCCACCCCCCGCGCCGCCGCCGAGTGGCTGCGGCTGCGCCGGCCCGCGCTGCTGGCCGCCGCCCGGCTCGCGGTGGCCGACGGGGAGCTGGACACCCTGGCCCGGCGCCTGATGTCCCAGTTGGTGCGGGCCATGGTGGCCCACATCGGCACCCAGGCGGCGGCGCCCGACCTGTACGGCGTCCACCGGCTCGTCCTCGACGTCGCCGAGCGGCGCGAGCTGCCCCGGGAGAAGGCCGCCGCCCTGCTGAACCTGGCCGACCTCGACGCCCGCACCGGCCGCACGGCCGAGGCGCTGGCGCGCTACCGGGCGGCGCTGGACGCCGGACGCGAGGCGAACGACCCCTACGCGACCGGCCGCGCGATGGAATCCGTAGGCGGCGCCCACCTGGAGCTCGGGGACTACGACCGGGCCGCCGACTGGTTCGGCCGCGCCCTCACCCAGCGGCTCGCCCGCGAGGAGCGCGCGGACGCCGCCCGGCTGTACGGCCGGATCGCCACCGCCCACACCTACGCGGGCCGCTACGGCGAGGCGCTGCGCAACTGGCGCGCGGCGATCGCCGGGTACCGCAGGGAAGGTGATGTGGCCGCCCACGCGCGGGCGTTGAGCGAACTGGCCCGGGTCCAGGAGTACGCCGGACGGTTCGACGAGTCGCTGCGCACCTGCCAGGAGGCGGTGGAGTGGGCCCGCCGCGCCGAGGACGTGCGGCTCCAGGCGGCGCTGCACCTGAGGCTGGCCGACACGCTGGACCGGCTCGGCGACCCCACGGCGGCCGGGCTGCACCGCGGCAGGGCCGAGCGGATGCTCGGCGAGGAGCTCCCGGACCCCCTCTCCGGCGCCCCCGGACCCGACTCGGGAACGGAACA
Source organism: Streptomyces harenosi (assembly GCF_011008945.1). Taxonomy (GTDB): domain Bacteria; phylum Actinomycetota; class Actinomycetes; order Streptomycetales; family Streptomycetaceae; genus Streptomyces; species Streptomyces harenosi. Next base: position 7,557 of record NZ_WYCT01000048.1, on the reverse strand, counting down.
CGGGGCTAACGCCTGCGAAATCCGCAGTGCATCCACTGAAGATTGATGCAATGAAAGGCTAGACAGCGGGAACACCTTCATTAGACTGGCTCTGCCGCACTTTCTCCTGCGGTCTCTCCCGGTGTGCCCCCGTGCACCTGGGTATGTCTTGTAATAGCCCCATCCTCTGAGCCAAGGACCGTGATCGACGTGAAGGTCGGCATTCCCCGCGAGGTCAAGAACAACGAGTTCCGGGTGGCCATCACCCCCGCCGGCGTGAACGAGCTGGTGCGAGCCGGCCACGAGGTCGTCATAGAGCGCGGCGCGGGCCTCGGCTCGTCGATCACGGACGCCGAGTACACCGCCGCCGGCGCGCGCATGCTCGACACCGCCGACGAGGTCTGGGCCGCCGCGGACCTGCTGCTGAAGGTCAAGGAGCCCGTCGCGGAGGAGTACCACCGCCTGCGCAAGGACCAGACCCTCTTCACCTACCTCCACCTGGCCGCGTCCAAGGAGTGCACGGACGCCCTGCTGGAGGCCGGCACCACCGCGATCGCCTACGAGACCGTCGAGCTGCCCGGCCGCGCCCTGCCGCTGCTCGCCCCGATGTCCGAGGTCGCCGGCCGGCTGGCCCCGCAGGTCGGCGCCTACCACCTGATGCGCGCGGCCGGCGGCCGCGGTGTGCTGCCCGGCGGCGTCCCCGGCGTGCAGGCCGGCAAGGCCGTGGTCATCGGCGGCGGCGTCTCCGGCTGGAACGCCGCGCAGATCGCCATCGGCATGGGCTTCCACGTGACCCTGCTCGACAAGGACATCAACAAGCTCAAGGAAGCCGACAAGATCTTCGGCACGAAGATCCAGACCGTCGTCTCCAACGCCTTCGAGCTGGAGAAGGCGTGCCTGGAGGCCGACCTCGTCATCGGCGCCGTCCTCATCCCGGGCGCCAAGGCCCCGAAGCTGGTCACCAACGAGCTGGTGTCCCGCATGAAGCCGGGAAGTGTCCTTGTCGACATCGCGATCGACCAGGGCGGCTGCTTCGAGGACTCGCACCCGACCACGCACGCCGAGCCGACCTTCCGGGTCCACGACTCGGTCTTCTACTGCGTCGCCAACATGCCGGGCGCGGTGCCGAACACCTCCACCTACGCGCTGACCAACGCGACGCTGCCCTACATCGTCGAGCTGGCCAACCGCGGCTGGGCCGAGGCGCTGCGCCGCGACCCCGCGCTGGCCAAGGGCCTCAACACCCACGACGGCAAGGTCGTTTACAAGGAGGTCGCCGAGGCGCACGGCCTGGAGCACGTGGAGCTCTCCTCGCTGCTCGGCTGACCGTCGGCCATTACCACGGCCAAGTCGTCAACAGCAAAAGGCGATACGTCAACACGTGCCGTCAACCCCTCACATCCGGTCGGACCTTGCCCCACAAGGTCCGGCCGGATGTGTGTATGGTCACTTCGCGATTCTCGGGCAACTCGCCTCGAACGCCCCCCTTGAACCGGTTCGCACACCGGTGAAACCTGCTGTGCGACGGCCGTACGCCCTTGACAGCGGGATGTTTCATTGCCGACACATCCGGCCGGGTCCGGCGGATTGTGTTGCTGCGAACCGCCGACACGCCATAGAGTCGCCAACCGTCGGCATGGTGCCACGCTGACCTGTCTAGAAGTTTCCTGGTCACCAAGGAGGTAAGACGACTTGTGAACGAGTCGACATTTACTCCCGGGGGTGGTCAACCAGGAATGCCTGCGCAGGGCCAGGCCCCTGGGCGGTACGAGGCTGTCGGCTCCGTCGCTGTGCGCACCTTCGCAGCCCACCAGAGTCACCAGATGTCAGGGGCGACTCAGACACACCAGAGCATGGATGGCCAACACGTGAACGCCATGGCCGGCGACGGAAGTGGCGCCCCCCACAACCACTTCGCCGACTACGAGGAACTGCCCGAGGGGCACTTCTACGACCCCGACGCCGAGTACGAGCCCGACCCGGAGTACGCGGCCACGCTCGCGCCCGACGCCGCCCGGCAGCGCCGGGAGCGCATCGGCCCGACCGGGCGCCCGCTGCCGTACTTCCCGATCCCGGGCCCGCTGACCGACCACGGCCCCGCCAAGATCATCGCGATGTGCAACCAGAAGGGCGGCGTCGGCAAGACGACGTCGGCCATCAACCTGGGCGCCGCGCTCGCCGAGTACGGGCGCCGGGTGCTGCTCGTCGACTTCGACCCGCAGGGCGCCCTGTCGGTCGGTCTCGGCGTCAACCCGATGGAGCTCGACCTCACCGTCTACAACCTGCTCATGGAGCGGGGCATGTCGGCCGACGAGGTCCTGCTGAAGACGGCGGTCCCCAACATGGACCTGCTGCCCAGCAACATCGACCTGTCGGCCGCCGAGGTCCAGCTCGTCTCCGAGGTGGCCCGCGAGTCGTCGCTCCAGCGCGCGCTCAAGCCGCTGCTGCCGGACTACGACTACGTCGTGATCGACTGCCAGCCCTCGCTGGGCCTGCTCACGGTCAACGCCCTGACGGCCGCGCACAAGGTGATCGTGCCGCTGGAGTGCGAGTTCTTCGCGCTGCGCGGGGTCGCCCTGCTGACCGAGACCATCGAGAAGGTCCAGGAGCGGCTCAACCCGGATCTGGAGCTCGACGGCATCCTGGCCACGATGTACGACTCGCGCACGGTGCACAGCCGAGAGGTGCTCGCGCGGGTCGTCGAGGCGTTCGACGACCACGTCTACCACACGGTCATCGGGCGCACGGTCCGCTTCCCGGAGACCACGGTCGCCGGTGAGCCGATCACCACCTACGCCTCCAACTCCGTCGGTGCCGCCGCCTACCGCCAGCTCGCCAGGGAGGTGCTCGCCCGGTGTCACGCCGAGTGAGTCTGCCGGGGGCCGACGAACTCTTCCGCACGACAGGGGGAACGGCGCTGCAGCCGTCCACCCCGCGGCGCCCGGCCAACGGGGACGCCCGGGTGCCGGCGCCGGCCGGGGAGAGCGACCAGACGGCCGCCGAGGACGCACCGCAGTCGTTCCCCGCGCAGGGCGGCGACGGCGCGGGCGCCGAGCACGCCGCGGCGGAGGCCGAGCCGGCCGGGGCCGGCGAGTCGCGCGCCCGGGGCACCGAGCGCGCCGCGCGGCGCGGGGCCGCGCAGGACGGGCCCGCTGCCGCCCAGCCCCGCAAGCGCGGCCGGACGGCCACCCGCCGCCCCAGCGGCCGCGAGCGGCACGACGAGAAGATCACCGTGTACGTCTCCGCCGAGGAGCTCATGGACCTGGAGCACGCCCGCCTGGTCCTCAGGGGCGAGCACGGGCTGGCCGTCGACCGGGGCCGGATCGTGCGCGAGGCCGTCGCCGTGGTCCTCGCCGACCTGGAGACCCGTGGGGACGCCAGCATCCTCGTACGCCGGCTGCGCGGACGGTAGCGATAGCCTGCGGGGGCTATGACCTCGAACGGCACCCCACCCCCCTCCTCCGGCCCGGCCGGCCGACGGCGCGCGCTGGGGAGGGGACCCGGGGCCCCGCGGGCGACCGCGCCCGAGGCCGCGCCCGGCGCACCGGAGCCCGCCGGGCCCGCCGGCCGCGGTGAGCCGGAGGCGGAGACCCGGCCGGAGGACGGCGCGCCGCCGTCCGGCACGGCGCCGCAGGGCGCGCCCGGTGCCGGGGACGACGGCGTCTTCACGGTGCGCCTGGCCAACTTCGAGGGCCCCTTCGACCTGCTCCTGCAACTGATCTCCAAGCACAAGCTGGACGTCACCGAGGTCGCGCTGTCGAAGGTGACCGACGAGTTCATGGCCCACATCAGGGCCATGGGACCGGACTGGGACCTGGACCGGACGACGGAGTTCCTGGTCGTGGCGGCCACGCTCCTCGACCTCAAGGCGGCCCGGCTGCTGCCCGCCGCCGAGGTGGAGGACGAGGCCGACCTGGCCCTGCTGGAGGCCCGCGACCTGCTCTTCGCCCGGCTGCTGCAGTACCGCGCGTACAAGCGGATCGCGGAGATCTTCAGCGAACGGCTGGAGGCGGAGGCCCGCAGCCGGCCCCGCACCGTCGGCCTGGAGCCCCGCCACGCCGAGCTGCTGCCCGAGGTCGTGATCGGCATCGGCGCCGAAGGGTTCGCCCGGCTCGCGGTCAAGGCGATGCAGCCCAGGCCGAAACCCCAGGTGTACGTCGACCACATCCACGCCCCGCTGGTCAGCGTGCGGGAACAGGCCCGGATCGTCGTCGCCCGGCTCAGGGAGCTGGGCGAGGCCGCCTTCCGGACCCTCGTGGAGGACACCGACGACACCCTGACCGTCGTCGCCCGGTTCCTCGCCCTGCTGGAGCTGTACCGGGAGAAGGCCGTGGCGCTGGAGCAGGAGACCGCGCTCGGCGAACTGCTGGTGCGCTGGACGGGCGGCGACGGGGACACCGGGCCGCTGGTCACCGACGAGTTCGACCGGCCGCCCGGGCGGCGCGACAAGACCGGCGGGAGCGATGTGCCCGACACGGAGGAGAAGGCGTGAGCGAGGAGACCACCCGGGTTCCGGGGCCAACGACCGTGGCCGGACTGGAGCTCAAGCCCGCCCTGGAGGCCGTCCTGATGGTCGTGGACGAGCCCGCCACCGAGGAGCACCTGGCGAAGATCCTGGAGCGGCCCCGGCGGCAGGTCGCGGACGCGCTGTTGGAGCTGGCCGACGAGTACACCGCGCAGGGGCGCGGGTTCGAGCTGCGGTTCGTCGCGGGCGGCTGGCGGTTCTACACCCGGGCCGGCTACGCGCCCGCCGTCGAGCGGTTCGTCCTGGACGGGCAGCAGGCCCGGCTCACCCAGGCGGCGCTGGAGACGCTCGCGGTGGTGGCGTACCGGCAGCCGGTGAGCCGCAGCCGGGTCTCCGCGGTGCGCGGAGTGAACTGCGACGGCGTGATGCGCACCCTGCTCCAGCGCGGTCTGGTCGAGGAGGCGGGCACGGAACCCGAAACAGGTGCGATCCTGTACAGGACGACGAACTACTTCCTGGAACGGATGGGCCTGCGCGGTCTGGACGAGCTCCCGGAGCTCGCGCCCTTCCTCCCGGAGGCGGAGGCGATCGAGGCCGAGACCCAGGAAGGCGTGCCGTCGTTCGATCCGGACGCTCCGGACCCGGACGACGGGCCCGCGACGAACAGACCTGACACGACGACGACGGAACTTTGATGCGAAGCAGCGGCAGCGGCAAGAGCGGCGGGCGCGGTAACCACCGCGGCGCCGGCAACAACAGGGACCAGAAGCAGGGGCAGGGCCGCCCCCGCAAGCCCCGCCCCGAGGAGCGCCGCTACGACGTGGGCCCGGGCGCCACCAAGGACGGCCCGAAGGCCGGGCGCGGCGGCGCGGCCCGCGGCGGCGCCAGGCCGGGCGGGCGGGACCGCGGCGGCCCGGCGCGCTCACGCGAGTACGAGACGCGGATGGAGGAGCGCAACCGGGAGCGGTACGCGGGCCGCAAGGAGGTCAAGCTGCCCAAGACCTTCCCGGGTGCCGAGCAGGAGGGCGAGCGGCTCCAGAAGGTCCTCGCGCGCGCCGGCTACGGCTCGCGGCGGGCCTGCGAGGAGCTCATCGACCAGGCCAGGGTCGAGGTCAACGGTGAGATCGTCACCGAGCAGGGCAAGCGGGTCGACCCGGAGAAGGACGAGGTCAAGGTCGACGGCCTGACCGTGGCGACCCAGTCGTACCAGTTCTTCTCGCTGAACAAGCCCGCCGGGGTCGTCTCCACCATGGAGGACCCCGAGGGCCGGCAGTGCCTCGGGGACTACGTCACCAACCGGGAGACCCGCCTCTTCCACGTCGGCCGGCTCGACACCGAGACCGAGGGCGTCATCCTGCTCACCAACCACGGCGAGCTGGCGCACCGGCTGACCCACCCCAAGTACGGCGTGAAGAAGACCTACCTCGCGCACATCGTCGGCCCGATCCCGCGCGACCTGGGCAAGCGGCTGAAGGACGGCATCCAGCTCGAGGACGGCTACGCCCGCGCGGACCACTTCCGGGTCGTGGAGCAGACCGGCAAGAACTACCTCGTCGAGGTCACCCTCCACGAGGGCCGCAAGCACATCGTGCGCCGGATGCTGGCGGAGGCCGGGTTCCCCGTCGACAAGCTGGTCCGCACCGCCTTCGGCCCCATCACCCTGGGCGACCAGAAGTCGGGCTGGCTGCGGCGGCTGTCGAACACCGAGGTCGGCATGCTGATGAAGGAGGTCGACCTCTAGCAGCGCCCGCCCGCGGGGGGCCGGTCCCCGCGGGCCGGCCCCCTCCCCGGACGGCTATGGGCCGACGGGCCCTTCCCGCCCCCTGGACGGCCACCGGCGCGCTCGGGGCCGGTCGGGCCCCTCCCCGCGCGTCGACGCCCTGCCGGGCGCCGTACAGGGGGCCGGCCGGGCGGGGTCAGCCCTCCCCGGGGCCCTGGCCGGTCGCGGCGCTCCCCACGGCACGGCCGGCGGGGACCGGCCGCAGGGCCGAGGCGCGGCGGACGCGGAGCAGGAAGTCCTCGACGCGGCGCCGGTCCGGCAGCTCGGGCAGGGGGCTGCGGTGCAGGGCCGTCTCCGCCTCCCGCTCCAGGCGGGTCATCCAGGACTCGACCTCGCGCCAGGGGACCTCGCCCCGCTTGACGGCGAGCAGCGGCTCGCGCCGGTCGCCGACGTCGAGGGTGAGCCGCCCGGTGCGCAGCAGATCGCGGACGCTCGTCAGCAGCCGCAGCAGATGCATGGCGTGCTTCCAGCGCGGGGCCCCGTGGCCGCGCACATCGGCCTCCAGTTTGCGGCGCTGCCCGTGCGCGTAGCGGGTGAACGTCTCGTGCGCCCGGCGGGAGAGGAACGCCTCGCGCAGGGCGAGGAGCTCCCGGCCGGTGTCGTCGGCGTACTCCACGAGCGGGGAGTGCAGGCACTCCAGGATGTTCGGGTTGGCGCGCAGGGCCAGCTCGCAGAAGCGTTCCAGCTCCCAGCTGAACTGCTCCGCGGCGGGACCCTCGACATGCGTCGGCGGCTTGTCGAAGCGCCAGAACAGGGCGGTGGGGGCGAGATAGACGCCCCGGCGGTCGGTGTCACTGCCCTCCGTCGCCAGACCGAAGGCACGCGACCCCATGACACAGGCGTAGACGGTGTGGTCGCGTACCAGGGTCTGCGGGTGCATGCCGGGAGGGTACGTGCTCCCTCACGCCAGGCGAATCGAGTTTCCCTCCACCGTGATCTTCCGCTCGGGCAGGGCCCGGGTGGCCGGCGGGCTCGTCACCGATCCGTCCGTGATCCGGAACCTGCTGCCGTGGCACGTGCAGTTGATGGTGCCGGCCTCCACGTTGGCCACCGGGCAGCGCTGATGGGTGCAGATCGCCGAGAAGGCCCTGAAGTCGCCCTCCCGGGGCTGGGTCACCACGATCTGCTCGTCCCCGAGGATCACGCCCCCGCCCACCGGGACGTCGGACGTCTTCGCCAGCTCCCGTCCCGGCGAGCCCCCGGCGGTCGCCTCGCCGGAGGAGCCGCCACCGGAGTCTCCGCAGGCCGTCAGGAGCGCCGCGGCTCCCGTCGCCAGAAGGACCGTGCGCCGCGCCGGGGGGTGGGTCATGTCGTCACTCCGGGGGGTGGGGTG
>NZ_WYCT01000489.1 GCF_011008945.1 Streptomyces harenosi | reverse complement strand
ACCCCGGCCCGGCCCACCACCCAACTGGCCCCGCGCAGCGCCTTCGCGGCCTTCTTCAGCGGCGCCAGACACGCGGCCGCCTCCCGGTGGTCCACCACGCTGCCCGGCTCGCACACCACCGTCGCCAGCGACAGCGTCACCGGCCTGCCCCCGGCCGACCACGGCGCGTCCAGCACCGAAGCGGCCAGCGGAGCCAGTGCGCCGGGGTCGCCGAGCACCAGGAAGTCGTCCCCGCCGATGTGCCCCACACACATCGCCCCCTCCACCGCCGGACGGCCGCCGGCGGGCCCGCCCGCCGCCCGCTGCAACGCCCTCCCGACCCCGCGGATCAGCTCGTCGCCCGCCGCGAACCCGGCGCCGTCGTTGACCTGTTTGAAGTGGTCCACGTCCAGCCAGCTCAGCGCGAACGCCCGCCCGTCCGCGATCCGCCGGTCCACCTCGCCGGTGATCACCTCCGAACCGGGCAGCCGCGTCAGCGGATTGAGCCCGGCCGCCTCCTCCACCCGGCTCTCGGCCAGCGCCCGTACGAGGTCGGCGAGGCGCACGACCCCCACACACCGCCCGGAGCCGTCGACGACGGCCACATCGTCCGAGGTACGGGCCCGCCCGCCGTCCGCCACCACGTCCAGCACCTCCCACGCCGTCGCGTCGGCCCCCACGGTCCGGGGCGGATCACCCAGCCTGGCCGCCGGCCGGTCGGCGTACAGCGCGTGCCCGTAGCGGCCCGACATCGACAGCAGGAACCGGGACCGGTGAACCGACCGCACCGGCACCCCGGCCCGGTCCACCAGCAGTACCCCGGACACCTCCGGCGCCCCGGTCAGCAGCGCCCGCACCTGCCCCGCGGAGGCGGTCGCGGGCAGCAGCGCGGCCGGCCGCACGAACTCCCGCACCGACGGCCCGGGCCGGGACACCGGTACGGCGCCGGGGGAGCGGGCCGGAACGTACACGTCCGTCGCGGGCAGCCGCGCGGGCGGCGCCAGCAGCTCGCCCTGGGCCAGTTGCGCCCCCGCCGCCCGCGCGGCCGCGCACTGCGCCTCGGTCTCCACGCCCTCCACGGCCAGCAGCGCCCCCAGCTCGTCGCACAGAGTGCGCATCGCCCGCACCGCCGCCGGCCGGGCGAGCAGCGAGGCGTCCAGCTTCACCAGCTCCGGCGCCATGTCGGTGAGCAGCCGCAGCGGCAGGTCCCCGTCCCCGACCCCGTCCGCGCAGATGCGGAAACCCTGCCCGCGCAGCGTGGCCACCCCCTCCAGCAGGGCACCGCGCGGCACATGCGCGTACGGCGGGCAGACGTCGACCGTCACCTCCCACGGCATGCGCCCCGCCTCCCGGACGGTGCCGTACAGCGCGGGCAGCCCGCCGAGGTCGGCGAGCGTTCCGGCGAACACGTTGACGTGCAGCGGCAGCAGCGTCTCCCGGCGCACTGCCGCCCGGACCGCGGCCCCCGCGAGCCCGGCGTCGACCCCGGGATCGCGGCGGGCCTCGGCCAGCACGTCCCCGGTCTCCGGGCGGGCGAGTATTTCCAGCGCCGCGACCGCGCCGGTCGCCAGGTTGACCACCGGCTGGAAGGCGAAGCGGAGAGTGTCCGTCCAGGAGTGCACGGGAGCATGATGACGGCGCCGGGGCCCGCCCAGGCACAGTTCATGAGACGTTCACGCGCAAGAGCGGCGCGGTCGCCCCGGTGCGGCCGCCGGGGGCCGCGGGTGCGCGACCGGCCCCCGGGCCCGTGACGCTTCCCGGTCCCGCCCCCCGCCTGATAGATGAGGGGAGCATGACACGACTGCCGTCCGCCCTGCGCGGCCCGCTCATCGCCCTGGCGGCCCTGCTCGCCCTGACCACCGCCCCCACCACGGCCACCGCCACCGCCCGGACCGGCCCCGGGCCCGGCGCGCCGGCCAACTTCGTCCGCCTGAGCAGCGTCGACCCCACCATCCTCCAGGAGATCCGCTACTTCACCCGGCACAACTTCGTCGGCGAACGCATCGACGGCTACCGGCAGCCCGTCTGCCTCCTCACCCGCCCCGCCGCCGAAGCCCTCCACCGGGCACAGCTCCGGCTCCGCCCCCGGGGCTACACCCTGAAGGTCTACGACTGCTACCGGCCGCAGCGCGCCGTCGACCACTTCGTCCGCTGGGCCAAGGACCTCGACGACCAGGCGATGAAGGGCGAGTTCTACCCGGACGTCGACAAGACGCGGCTCTTCGCGGACGGCTACATCGCGGAGAAGTCCGGCCACAGCCGCGGCTCGACGGTGGACGTGACCCTCGTCCGGCTCCCGGCCGAGCCCACCCGTCCCTACCGCCCCGGGCAGCCCCTCGTGCCCTGCCACGCCCCGCGCGAGCAGCGCTTCCCCGACAACTCCGTCGACATGGGCACCGGCTTCGACTGCTTCGACACCCTCTCGCACACCCTCGACCCGCGCGTCGGGGGCGAGCAGCGCGCCAACCGGCTGCTGCTCAAGACCACCCTGGAGGAGACCGGCTTCGTCAACCTGGCCGAGGAGTGGTGGCACTACACCTACAAGCCCGAGCCGTACCCGGACACCTACTTCGACTTCCCCGTCTCCGCCCGATCCGTCGCCACCGCCCGCTGAGCCGCCCGCCGCGGACCGCGCCCGCACGGTCCGCTACAGTCCGCCGCGTGTCCGAAACCCACCGCCCCCGCCCGAACTCCGCACCCGGCAGCCACTGTTCGAGCTGCGGATCGCCCTACGGCCCGGGTGTCACCGGCTGGCCCCGCACCTGCCCGGCCTGCTCCGCCACCGCCTACCGCAACCCCCTGCCGGTCGCGGTCGCCCTCCAGCCGGTGTACGACCGACGGGGCGCCGCCCTGGTCGTCGTCACCCGGACCGTGGCCCCCGCGCGCGGGGGCGTCGCCCTGCCCGGCGGCTACGTCGACGACCGTGAGGACTGGCGCCGGGCCGTCGTCCGCGAACTGGCGGAGGAGACGGGCATCGACGCCGCGAGCCGCGACGTCCGGCTCGCCGACGCGATGAGCTCCCCCGACGGCCACCTGCTGCTCTTCGGCCTCCTGCCGCAGCGCCCGGCCGACAGCCTCCCGCCCTTCGCCGCCACGGACGAGACCGACGGCCGGCACCTGCTGCGCGCGCCGGAGGAACTCGCCTTCCCCCTGCACACCCTGGCCGTACGGGCCTGGTTCGAGGGCCGCTACACCTGACCCCGCCCCGCCGCCAGCCCGCGCACCCGCACCGGGCGCCCGGGCTCGGCCGGACCCTCCTCGCCCTCCCGCTCGACGACCGGATCCGGGCCCTGCCACCGGACGGCATAGCGCTCGATCTCCGGCTCCTCCCAGCCGTCGCCCGGGTCCGGCACCACCAGCCCGCCCCCGCCGCGCCCCGCGGCGGGCGCCCACACCTCCAGCTC
>NZ_WYCT01000488.1 GCF_011008945.1 Streptomyces harenosi | reverse complement strand
GGCCGGGGGAGGGGACGCAGGGGGCACGGCCGCGGGCCCGGCGGTTATGGCCCACCCGGGCCCGCCGGCTTTGGCCCTGTCCACCGGACCACGACCGCAGCAGGGTGAGGGGACCACCGACCTCGCGGAGATCCCCTTGAGTATCGCGTTCCTGCTGACCACCCTGGTCGTGGTGGTCACCCCCGGCACCGGCGTGGTCTACACGCTCGCCGCGGCCCTCTCCCACGGCCGCCGGGCGGGCGTGGCCGCCGCGTTCGGCTGCACCCTCGGCGCCGTACCGCACCTCGTGGCGACCGTCAGCGGCCTGGCCGCCCTGCTGCACACCGGCTCCCTCGCCTACGAGGCCGTGAAGTACCTCGGCGCCGGCTATCTGCTGTACATGGCGTGGACGACCCTGCGGGACAGGGACGCGCTGGTCGTGCGGGGCGGGGCGGAGCCGCGGCCGGCGGTCCGGGTGATCGTCTCGGCGGTCCTGGTCAACCTGCTCAACCCCAAGCCGACGATGTTCTTCGTCGCGTTCCTGCCGCAGTTCGTCCCCGCCGGCGCGTCCGGCTCCGTCGCCGCGATGCTCCGGCTCGGCGGCGTCTTCATGGCGCTGACGCTCGTCGTCTTCACCGCCTACGCCCTGTGCGCCGCCGCCGTGCGGGACCGGCTGACGGCCCGGCCGGGAGTGATGACGGGGCTGCGCCGGGTGTTCGCCCTCTGCTTCGTCGCCCTGGGCGCGCGGCTGGCGGTGGCGTGACGATGATCTTCCGTCACACGGACGCCGTCCGGTCCGCGCACCCCCGGCTCGCCGCCGGCGCCCTGTACGCCACCGGTGTCGGCGCCACCCGCGGGCCCGGCCCGGACACCACCGGGTACACCGCCCGCGCCCTGGCCCGGCTGGCGGAGGCCACCGAGGGCGAATTCCCCGAAGTCCTCGCGTGGCGGCGGGCGTTCTCGGGGATGGGGCTCAAGCCGACGCGGTACCGGTGCGCCGCGGAGTCGCTGCTGCGGCGGCTGCGCAGGGAAGGGGCGCTGCCGCGGATCCATCCGGTGGTGGACCTGTGCAACGCGGTCTCGGCCGCCTACGCCGTCCCGGTCGCGGCCCTGGACGCCGACCGCGTCACGGGCCCCGTACTGGAGGTCCGGCCCGCCCGGGGCGACGAGCACCACACCGCTCTGAGCGGCGGCACCGAGCACCCGGCGCCCGGCGAAATCACCTACGTGGACTGCGCCGGACGGGCGCACGCCCGCCGCTGGACCCACCGGCAGAGCGGTCACTCGGCGGTCGGCCCGCACACCCGCCGGATCCTCGTGGTGGCGGAGGCGCTGCACGAGGGCGGCGCGGCGATGATGCCGGAGCTGCTCAGGACGCTCGCGGGGGAACTGGCCGCGCACTGGGGGGCCGGGACGAGCACGGCCCTGCTCACCGCGACGGCACCCGAGTTCGTCTTCGGCGAGCGGTGAAGGCGGCTGGAGCAGGCGAACGGTGAAGGCATGCGGTGAAGGCGGCGGTGAAAAGGGAAACGGCCCCGGCACTGAGGCCGGGGCCGTCCGGACCGCGGCGGCCGCCCGCCACCGGAGCGGCGGGGGCCGGGGTCACATGAGCTGCCGGTGAGGAGGGCTTTCCCCGGGAGCCGGGTCAGCGGTAGTCGTGGTGCTTCTTCGCCTTGACGAAGACGTTGGCCTGCGACCGCTGCTCGGAGTCGTCCACGACGGTGATCTTGGTGTCCTCCACCTCCTTGACGTTCTCGGAGCAGTCGATGTTGTTGTTCGCCGACGACAGGATCGGGATGTCGATGATCTCGACGGTGTCGCAGCTCAGGATCTGGGCGTCGTTCACGAACTTCGCCTGGTCGTCGTCGGCGGCGACGGCCGCACCGGCGGCGCTGCCCGAGAGAGCGAGCGCGGTGAAAGTGCAGGCGAGCGCCTTCTTGAGAGCCATCTGTGGGGTCTCCTCTGGACTGGGGTTTATTCGAAGTGCAAGGCAGGCGTATCCCGCTGGGAGACAACACCCGCGCTCGGGGTGGCCACGCGGTTGCGGCTGACGATTCATTCTCAACCACGATTGTCGGCGCGACTACTCATTCAACGAAGCGGAGTACGGCCGGTGTTGCTCCATCGGGATGAACTCCCTATCGGTCCGTCACGGTCGTCACTTCTTGCTTCTTGTAATTTTTAGAGCAGTCGATGCTGGTCTGCGAGACGGACGCGATCGGCACATTGAGTACCTGGATGTTCAGGCACGAGAGGATTTGGGTGTTGTTCACGTAGTACTCGGCGTACTGCTCCTCCTCTTCGTGTGCGTGGGCGGTTCCGCTGTGCAGGGCTGCCAGGGGAACCGCGCACAGCGAGAGAAAGGCGAGGCGGGCTCTCGTCGTCACATTCGGTCCTGTCTGGGTGGAGTGCGGTTCGCGGACGTGGTCGTCCGTGACGGGCGAAGAGGGATCGGGCACGGGGAGCGCGGCGGCCGGCGTGTCGCTTCCGCCTCGGGTCGGCAGTATGACAAAAGGTTTACGTTGATCCCGTCTTACTGCGGTCGCATCATAGTGCGCCGAACGGGCCGCAACACGGAATCCCCAAGCCCCTGGAGCGCCAGTCGAACGAGCCGGCCGACTGCCCGTGCGGGCGGGTGTTCCGGCTGGTCAGCCGCCCGGTCCGCGGGCGCTTCGACACCCGGCTTCCCGGTGTCGCGGCACCGTTTCCAAGGTTCCCTCAAAAGCACCAAGAAACCGGGCCGCCGCCCGCCCGGTCCGAAGCCGGTGACGTGGTTTCACCCTGTCGGAGCAACACCCCCGGGGTAGGGATTCCGTTGCATGAATAGCCACGCCGGGAGCGCAGTCGAAACCGACTGTGTCCAACTGGCCGCGGCGTCACCGTCGAATGCATGATGCTCACGACGAGCTTTTGCACTCGGCATTCGAAACAACCCCAGTCAAGAGGAGACTCCACACATGGCTATCAAGAAGGCGCTCGCCTGCACCTTCGCCGCGCTGGCCCTGGCCGGTGGCGTGGCCGGCTCGGCTTCCGCCGCCGACAACGACACGGCGAAGTTCGACAACGACGAGCAGCTCCTCAGCTGCGACACCATCGAGGTCATCGACATTCCGATCCTGTCGTCGGCGAACAACAACATCGACTGCTCCGAGAACATCAAGGAGGAGAAGAAGAGCGAGGTCACCATCGTCGACGAGTCCGACAAGATCTCCTCGGCCAACCTCTTCCTCAAGAAGGCCGACTACCGCTGACCCCGGCCGGGAAAGCCGTCGGCATCGGCCGCTTTCCCGGGCGCGGGACAGACGTGATTCGTCGCGTCGCATCCTGAGCGGCCCCCGGTTCACCTCGGGGGCCGCTTTCTCGTCCCCGCCGCCCGCCCCCACCTGCCCCTGTCCCTTATACACATCTGACGCTGCC
>NZ_WYCT01000487.1 GCF_011008945.1 Streptomyces harenosi | reverse complement strand
GGGCGGGGGTGTCGTAGGGGGTGATCTCCTCCAGGGGCCACACCCCGTAGAGGTGGCTGAGGTGGCGGTGGTCGTAGGAGTCCTCGAGGCCGGGCCAGGCCCACTCGGCCAGGGCGCCGTCCTCGTTGACCCGGTGCGGCGGCAGCCGGTCGGCGAGCGCGCGCCAGCGGCCGGCGTCCGGGGTGTCCGGATGGTAGTCGGCGGCGGTGCGCAGGGCGTGGCGGGCCGCCGAGAGGTCCATGGCCGCGTTGAGGGCGCCCCAGCTCCCGTTGGCCGGCCGGTTCTCGGGCGAGTAGGAGGGGACGACGACGAGCCGGCCGTCGGCGTCGGTGCGGGTGAGGAAGTCCTCGTAGAAGCGGGCGGTTTCGGCCAGGGCGGCGGCGGTGCGCGGATCGCGGGCGCCGCGGGTCTCGTCGTGGTCGACGAGCGGTTTGAGCAGCCAGTCGGCGCCCGCGGTCCACAGGTGCAGGGGGTACTCGCGGCTGAAGTGGTAGCTGTGCCCGCACTCGCCGTCGCTGTGCGCGGGGGCGACCACGCCCCGGGCGCCGAAGACGGCGCGGGCGTTGTCGCGCCAGTCGGGGAGCTGCCGGTGGACGTGGTCCGCGTGGGCCTCGGTGACCTCGGGGAGGGCGGCCGCGGCGGCGGAGGCGGTCTGGAGGTTGAGGTTGGCGTCGTGGGTGAAGGCGCCGGACCAGGCCGTGTCCCAGTCGCCGGTCCACAGCCCGGTGAGGCGGGGCGGGTTGAGGCCGCTGGAGGACAGCAGGTGGTAGCGGCCCGCGGCGAACAGGCGCTCCAGCAGGGCCGCGCTGCGGGGCCGCCCGAGCAGCTGTGAGCCGGGCAGGGCGCGTTCGGCCGGGTCGGCGTCGAGGTCGAGGGTGACGCGCGCGTAGGCGGTGCGGTGCCGGGCGAGGTGGGGCCGGAGCAGGTCGTCGTAGGCCTGTCCGGCCAGCAGGTCGCGCAGGGCGCGTCCTTCGGCCACCGTGTCCAGCTCGCCGGTGTGGCGGCGGACCCGGGTCAGCAGCAGGATCTCCCGGGCGCCGGTGACGCGCACGCCCGGGGGTGCCAGCGTCGTGGTGCCGCCGGTGACGGCGGCCAGGGTGACGCCGGTGAAGGCGAGGTCGCTGCCGGGGTAGCGGGCGCGCAGGGTCAGCAGGGCGCCCTCGGGGGTGAGGACGGCTCCGTGGCCGATGCCGAGCCCGGCGGGGGCGCCGGGCAGGTGCGGGTCCAGGCAGAGGTCGAGGGCGAGGTGCGGGGCGGTGACCTGCTGGACGATCACGTCGTCGGCCCGGGAGACGAAGACGCGGCTGCGCCGGGTACCGGCGACGGCCTCAATCTCGCCGGTGGCGAAGTCGACGCCGCGGCGGCCGGGGCCGGTGCGGGTGCCGGGCGCCGCGCGCAGCCGGGTCTGGAAGGCGGGGTGGAAGGGCCGCACCCGGCGCAGCGGGCGGCCGTCGGTGAAGGACTCCGCGGCGGTGAGGTCCCCGGACAGCAGGCGGTCCTGGAGGGCGGGGAGCTCCGCGGCGAGACGGGGCGGGAGGCGGTGCGCGTCGTCGCCGTCCGGCCGGACGAGGGTGTGGTGCGTGACGATGACCCGGTCGTCGTCCGGGTCGCCGAACACGAGGGCGCCGTGGTGGCCGTTGCCGCTCAGGAAGGCGTCCTCCCAGCGGGCGGCCGGGGCCGGCTCCCACGTTCCGTGCACGGGGCCGCCGGTCATGAGGCGAGCACCGCCACGCCGCGGCGGCCGAGGGTGACCCGGCCGGTGACGGCCTCGCCGGTCAGCAGGTCGCGGTGGGTGCCGGGCACCTGGACGGTCACCGGGCCGCCGCCGTGGTTGAGGAGGAACAGCACCTCGCCGCGGCGGACGGCCTCCACACCGGCCGGCAGCCCGTCGAGCACCGGGCGGACGCCCGCCTCGGCGGCGGCGCGGGCGAGCAGGGCCCGCAGCGCATCGGGTTCGGGGAGCGTGGAGAGGTACCAGGCGCGGTCCTTGCGCAGCACGGCGGGCAGGCCGTCGAGTTCGCCGCCCCGGTAGGGGAGGGTCTCGTCGGCGGTGCCGTCGGGCTCGATCTCCTCCGACCACAGGGTGCCGCGCCAGTCGCCGCAGCCGGCGCTCTCCCCGGCTTCCAGCGGCCACCACTCGTGCAGGGTGCGGATGCCGAACAGGGCGCGCAGCCGGGCGTCCATGGCGCCGGGCCGTACGCGGTCGTCCTCGTCGGCGACGCCGGTGAGGAAGCCGCAGACGAGGGTGGCGCCGCGGCGGACGTGGGCGAGCAGGTTGGTGATCGCGGCGTCGGTCAGGAGGTAGAGCTGCGGGACGACGACGACCCGGTAGCGGGACAGGTCGTGCTCGGGGTGGGCGAAGTCGGTGGGCAGGTTCGCCTCCCACAGGGCGCGGTGCCAGGCCCGCAGGACCTCCGGGTACTCCACCCGCCGGGAGGGGTGGGCCTCCTGGGTGCCGGCCCACCAGGAGTGCCAGTCGTGCAGGATCGCCACGCAGGCGTCCACGGGGCGGCCGCAGACCCGGGGGGCGATCGTGGCCAGCTCGGCGCCGAGCCGCTTGACCTCCTGGAAGGTACGGCCCTCCGCCCCCGCGTGGCCGATCATGCCGGAGTGGAACTTCTCCGCGCCCTGCCGGGACTGGCGCCACTGGAAGTAGCAGACGGCGTCCGCGCCGCGGGCCACGGCCTGGAGGGACCACAGGCGGTTGAGGCCCGGCGGCTTGGGGTGGTTCACCCCGCGCCAGTTGACCGCGCCGGCCGCCTGCTCCATGAGCATCCACGGGCCGCGGGCCTGGGAGCGGGTCATGTCCTGGACCAGCGCGCCGTGCTGGGCGCCGAGCGGGTCGCGCGGGTCGGGGTAGAGGTCGACGGAGACGACGTCCTCCTCCTCGGCCCAGCGCCAGGCGTCCTGACCGAACCACAGCGGCATGAAGTTGGTGGTGACCGGCAGGTGCGGGGTGTGGCGCCGGACGATGTCCCGCTCGGCGGTGTAGCACTCCAGCAGCATGTCGGAGGTGAAGCGCCGGAAGTCCAGCACCTGGGCGGGGTTCTTCAGGTAGTGGGCGCGGCGGGGCGGCATGACCTCCTCCCAGTCGCCGTAACCCTGGCTCCAGAAGGCGGTGCCCCAGGCGGTGTTGAGCGCCTCCAGGGTGCCGTACCGGGCCCGGAGCCAGGCGCGGAAGCGGGCGGCGGCCTCGTCGCCGTGGTCGTAGGTGCAGTACTCGTTGTTGATGTGCCACATGGTGAGGGCGGGGTGGCGCGCGTAGCGGGCGGCCAGGTCCTCGGTGATGGCGGCGGCGTGGCGGCGGTAGGTGGCGCTGGAGTGGGAGAAGTGCTGCCGGCCGCCCCACCACTCGGTGCGGCCGTCCTCGTCGCGGGGCAGGGTGTCCGGGTGGAGGCGGCCGAGCCACGGCGGGGGCGAGGC
>NZ_WYCT01000486.1 GCF_011008945.1 Streptomyces harenosi | reverse complement strand
GGAGATGTTTATAAGAGACAGCCGCCGCCCGGGCCCGCCGGGCCGCCCGCCGCCCCTGGGCTCCGCGAGCGACCGGCTCGAGCGGCCCCCGGCGGGGACCGGGCGCCGGATCGCCCCGGGGCAGGCCCGGCGCCGCGACCTGCCGCGGTTCCTCGGCGCTCGCGCCGCGGTCACGGGAGCGCGTCCGGCCGGTGGGCATCGGTGGTCACCCCGCCCGCACCGGCTCCGCGCGGGCCTACTTCAGCAGCCGCGACAGCCTGCGGTCCGCCAGCGGCTTGCCGCCGGTCTGGCAGGTCGGGCAGTACTGGAGCGAGGAGTCGCTGAAGGAGACCTCGCGGATGGTGTCGCCGCACACCGGGCACGGCAGGCCGGTGCGGCCGTGGACGCGCAGGCCGCTCTTCTTCTCGGACTTCAGCCGTCCGGCCGCCAGGCCCCGCGACCGTTCGACCGCCTCGGTGAGCGTGCCGCGCAGCGCCTCGTACAGGCGCGCGGTCTCCTCGGGGGTGAGGGAGGCGGCGAGTTTGTACGGGGACATCTTCGCGGCGTGCAGGACCTCGTCGCTGTAGGCGTTGCCGACGCCCGCGATCAGGCTCTGGTCGCGCAGCGCGCCCTTGAGGCGCCTGCGCTCGTCCTTCAGCAGGGCCGCCAGACGGGCCTCGTCGAAGTCGTCGGCGAGCGGGTCGGGCCCCAGGCGGGCGACGCCCGGCACCTGCCGCGGGTCGCCGACGACGTACACCGCGAGCCGCTTCTGGGTGCCGGCCTCCGTCAGGTCGAAGCCCGCTCCGGTCTCCAGGGCGACCCGCAGCGCCAGCGGGCCCTTGCCCGGGCGGGGCATGCCGCCGGGCAGCGGGTCCCTCCACTGCAGCCAGCCCGCGCGGGCCAGGTGGATCACCAGATGGGGGCCGCCGGACGTCGCGATGGCGAGGAACTTGCCGTACCGGTGCACGGCGGAGACCTCGTGGCCCTCCACGGCCGTGACCGGGGGGTCGTACGTCTTCAGGACGCTGACGGCCACGGGCAGCACCCGTACGACCGTGCGGCCGACGAGATGCCCGGTCAGGAAGTCGGCGAGGGCCTCGACCTCGGGCAGTTCCGGCATACGTCCAGACTGCCCACCCGGCGCCCGTCGTGCCAGGCGGGCTCAGTCGCGCCGGGGCACCACGAACTCGCACCACACGCACTTGCCGCCGCCGCGGGCCTCGACCCCCCAGCCGTCGGCGAGCGTCTCGACCAGCAGCAGCCCCCTGCCGGAGACGCTGGAGTGCGCCGCCTCCCGGCGGCGCGGCAGGGCGCTGGAGGTGTCCTCGACCTCGACACGCAGCCTGCGGTCGGCGCCGGTGAGCACCCGCAGGGTGACGATCGCCGCGCCCTCGGTGTGCATGAGGGCGTTGGTGAGCAGTTCGTCGGCGGCCAGCTCGATCGCGTCGGCCTGGCCCCCGGCACCCCAGGCGCGGACCGCGGCGCGGATCATGTGCCGGGCCCCGGCCAGCGCCTCGGGGTCGCCGGGGGCCACGTGCTGCTGGAGCCGTCCGCCGGAGCGCGGGGCGTCCAGGCCGCGGCGGCGCAGCAGGAGCAGCGCCACGTCGTCCTCGCCGCCGCGCTCCTCGAAGACCTCGATGAGCCGGCCGGCGAGGTCCCGGACGTCCTCGGGACCGGCGGCGACGAGGGCCGCGAGGGCCTGTACGCCGTCGTCGAGATCGGCGCCGGGCGTCTCCACCAGTCCGTCGGTGCACAGCAGCAGGGTGCTGCCCGGGTCGAGTTCCAGGGTGCCGACCGGGTAGGCGAGCCGCCCGAACTCGGCCGACAGGCCGAGCGGCATCCCGCCCTCGACGGGCACCCGGCGGCAGGTTCCGTCCGGGTGGCGCACCAGGGGGTCGATGTGCCCGGCCCGGACCACCTGTACCACGCCGGTGGCCAGGTCGGCCTCCGCGTACAGGCAGGTGGCGAAGCGGTCGGTGTCGAGTTCGTGGAGGAAGACCGAGGCGCGGGCCATCACGGTGGCCGGGGTGTGGCCCTCGGCGGCGTAGGCGCGCAGCACGATGCGGAGCTGGCCCATGACGGCGGCGGCGTGCGTGTCGTGGCCCTGGACGTCGCCGATGACGGCGCCGACGCGTCCGCCGGGCAGCGGGATGAGGTCGTACCAGTCGCCGCCGATGTCGCGGCCCAGGGAGCCGCCGAGGGTGGCGGCACGGTAACGGACGGCGACGTCGCAGCCGGGGACGCTGGGGATGGTGCGCGGCAGCATGGCCTGCTGGAGGCCCTGGGCGAGGTCCATCTCCTGCTCGTAGAGCATGGCCCGTTGCAGGCTCTGGGCGATGCCGCTGCCGAGGGCGACGAGGAGGTTGCGGTCCTCGGGCGAGAAGCCGTGCCGGTCGCTGTAGAGCAGTCCCATCGCCCCGATCGGGCGGGCCTGGGCGATCAGCGGCAGATAGGCGGCGGCGGTGATGCGCAGGTGGGTGATGTGCGGCCACAGGACCGGGTAGCGCTCCGCGAACTCCTCCGGGGACTCGATGAAGCGCGGGCTGAGGGTGCGCACGGCCTCGCTCATCGGGTAGGGCTCGTCGATCCGGGTGATCCGGGTGCCGGGGACGAAGCTGTTGTCGGGGCCGTCGGCGACCAGCCGGATGCGTCCGCCCTCGACCAGGCCCATGACGAGGCTGGTCGCGCCCAGGCGGGTCAGGCCGTGGGTGTCGCGCAGGACGTCCATGACGTCGTTCACGGTGCGGGCGTGGGCGAGGGCGGCCGTGGCCAGCTGGACGACGTCGGTCTGCCGGCGGCGGGCCTCGTCCTGGGCGGACTGCGCGCGGCGGGCCTCCAGGTCGCCGACCTCCTCGGTGGCGTCCCGGACGATGCCGATGATCCGGTGGGGGCGGCCGGTCTCGTCGCGGCGGATGTAGCCCTGGGTATGGGTCCAGCGCAGGGTGCCGTCCCGGCACCGCAGGCGGAAGTAGGTGCCGTAGTTCTCGCTGCCGTCCTTCATGGCCTGGGCGACGAGGGCGTCCAGGCGGCGCCCCTCCGCCCGCGGGATCCGCGGGGCCAGGCTCTCCGGCCGCCCGTCGAACTCGTCGGGGCGCAGGTCGAACACCTCGTGGGCCCGGGCGTCCATGTGGAACAGGCCGGTGTCCAGATCCCAGTCGAAGCTGCCCATGCGGTTGAGCGCCAGGATCGGCTCCGGGCGGGCGGGCCACTCGTCCGGGAGGGACAGGGCGCTCGCTCCCCGATCAACCATGGCCCTACCTTGCCAGGATTTGCCCGATTCTTCGAGTGCGGCACCGCCCCCCGGCGCCGCGGGTACCGCCCCGTCGGCGCACCGGCCCCGGCGGAGCCGGCGGGGTTACGCACCCCGGGTTACGCGTCCGGAGCGGCGGTACACGGACGGTCACCCGGGGGATCGGAGACAGGGGAGACAAGGGGGTAAGGGGGACATG
>NZ_WYCT01000485.1 GCF_011008945.1 Streptomyces harenosi | reverse complement strand
AGAGGTGTATAAGAGACAGCCGCATCCCTCCCCGTTTCTCGCGTGCCGCTTCCCGGGCGGCGGGTGCCGGCGGCGCGGCGAACGGGCCGGGCCCCTCGACCGGGGGCGGGCTGTGGGCGGCCCCGTGCCGGTCTCGAGCGGTCCTCCAGCGGCTTTGGCCAGGCTCGAGCCCACGGAAGGTTTGCTTCACGGCGGCCGCGGACACGAAACCGGCCTGCCCGGCGGAAGGTGGCGGATCGATGGCACTGACGACGCTCGCCGTACAGGGGGACCAGGCGGCCGGACGGCCGCGGGTACCCGACCCCCTGACCTCCGAAGCGGCGGTGGCCGGCCGCGTCGCCGACCTCGAGCGCCGCTTCGGCGACCCCTGGGACGCGGGCAACCCGCTGGGACACGCGGCGATCCTGGCCGCCGACGAGCGCGGAGTGCCCCACCAGGAGGCCGAACAGCTCCTGGACGGCTTCAACCTCAACGCCGAGTTCGTGCCCGCCGCCCTGGGCGGCCGCCTGGTGCGCGCCGACACCCTGGCCAGGGTCCTGCGCCCGGTCTTCCGCCGCGACCAGGCCCTGGGCACCGGATACGGCGCGTTCTCCGTGCTGGCCGGCGCCTCGGTGTGGGCGGCCGGCAGCCGCGCCCAGCAGCGCTGGGCGGCCGACCTGCTCCTGGGCGGCGGCCGCCTGGCCGTCTCCTACCGCGAGATGGCGCACGGCAACGCCTTCCTGCGCGACGAGTTCACCCTCACCGCCCGCGGCGGCGGCCGCGTCCTGAGCGGCACCAAACGGGTCATCATCAACGCCGCCCGCGCCCGCGGCCTGGTCATCGTCTGCCGCAGCTCCCAGGACGGCGGCAGCCAGGACCACTCCACCCTCCTGCTGGACCGCCAGAGCCTGCCCGCCGGCCGGGTCCGGGACCTGGAGCGCTACCCCATGGTCGGCATGCGCGGCTGCCCGATGACGGGCCTGGAGTTCACCGACTGCCCGGTCGGCGACAGCGCCCTGCTGGGCGAGGAAGGCCACGGCGTCGACCTGGCGCTGCGCTCCTTCGCCTTCACCCGCAGCATCCTGCCCTCGATGGTCCTGGGCGGCGGGGACACCGCCCTGCGCACCGCGCTGCGCTTCGCCGACGCCCACGGGGTCGGCGGGCGGGCCGTGCAGCGCAACCCCCAGGCGCGGCGCACCCTGGCGGGAGCCTTCACCGACCTGCTGATCTGCGACAGCCTGGCCCTGGCCGCCACCCGGGCGGCCGGCCTGGACCTGGGCGTCACCGGCGTCTACGCCGCGGCCGCCAAGTACCTGCTGCCCATCCTGCTGCACGACGCCGTCCACGAGCTGTTCGTCCTGCTCGGCTCCAGCATCTACATGCGCGACGGCGAGTTCGGCATCTTCCAAAAACACGTCCGGGACCTGCCGGTGACCAGCCTGGGACACGCCGGGGCCGCCGCCGCGCTGTCCACCATCAGCCCCGAGCTGTCCGCGCTGGCCCGCCGCTCCTGGCTGACCGACGCCCCCCTGGGCGGCGCCCTGTTCAGACTCCGCGACGAACTGCCCCCCCTGGACTTCCAGCGCCTGGGCACCCGCGCCGCCGCCGACCCGCTGTGCGCCGAGCTCGTCGCCGCCGCCGACAGCCTGCGCACCGGCGCCGACAGCGACTTCACCGCCGTACTGCGGCCCATCGTGGGCCACCTGGCCGACGAACTGCGCAGGCTGCGCGAAGCCTGCGCGACCCTGGCGCCCCTGAGCCGCCACAGCCTGGCCAACCCGCACACCTACGCGCTGGCCGACCGCTACACCCTGGTCCTGGCCGCCGCCGCCTGCCTGGGCGTATGGCGCCACCAGCAAGGCGGCCCGGACACCTTCCTGGCCGGCTCGGGCTGGCTGGTGACCGCGCTGCTGAGGATCTGCACCCGGCTGGGCATCGGCACGCCCGCGCACGCGCCCGGCCCGGAGGCCGAGGTCTTCACCGAGCTGACGCGCCGCTTCACGCAGTCCTCCAGCTTCGACCTGTACGACACCCCGCTGGCCGCCCGGTGACCGGCCGCCCGCGGCGCCCGGCAGCCGCCGCCCACCGCCCCAGCAACGACCCGACCGGAGGACAACATGAGCGAACTGCTGCTTGACCGGGTCGCCGACGACGTCGTCGCGGCGCTCGAGACGGGCCTGCCCCCGGCCGGCGGGCACAGCCGGCTCTACGAGGACCTGGGCTTCGACTCCCTGATGCTCATCGAACTGGTGGACCGGCTGCAGCAGCGCCGCCCGGCCCTGGGCGAACTGCCCCTGCCCGACATGGTGGGCGCCATGGCCGACATCGGCTCCCTGACCAACTGGCTGCGCGAGACGGCCGAGGAACCCCTGCCCCAAGGGCGCCAGGCGTGCGCGCGCGGCGCGAAGGCCGAGGAGAGTCCGGCGTGATGACACCCGGGGCCGCTTCGGCGACACCGCCCGAGCCGTGCGCGATCGCCGAGCCCCTCCAGGTCACGCCCCAGGGCCCCTGGCACACCGTCCGGCGGGAACTGGCCGACACCGGCAGCGCGGTGGTCTTCGCCCGCCTGGAGGACTGGCTGAGCGACTGGGAACCGGACACCGGCCTGGACTCCGCCCTGCCGGGGCTGCTGGGCCGGGACTGGGAACGCTTCCAGGCGATGACCAACCAGGACGTGCGCGCCCGCTTCCTGGCCACCCGGCTGCTGCTGAAATACACCGCCGGCGCCGTCCTGGAAGCCCGCCCCGCCGACATCGACCTGGCCTACAAACCCGGCGGCCGCCCCTATCTGCGCGGCTGCGACCAGGTCGACATCAGCCTCAGCCACACCGCCGACCTGCTGGTCGTCGGCATCACCCGGCGCGGCTGGATCGGCGTGGACGCCGAGCTGACCAACCGCCAACTGCGCGGCTCGGCGGTGGAACGGCAGATCTGCACACCGTACGAGACGCAGATGCTGGACCGCACGGGCGACACCCGGCGCAACACGGCCCTGGTACGGCTGTGGACGCTGAAGGAGGCCTACAGCAAGGCGATCGGGCAGGGACTGCGGTTCCGCTTCACCGAGTTCGGGTTCGCGCCCGGCGCGCGGCGGGTGCAGGTGCTGCGCCCGGACGGCACCCCGGGCACCGGCGACGAGTGGAGTTTCCGCACCTGGACGGTGGCCGGGCAGTACACGGTGAGCGTGGCGCTGGTCGACCTCGGCTTCGACAACGCCGCCGATGTCGCCGCCCAGACGATGCTGGACGAGGGCATGGTGGACGCGCTGCTCAGACAGCCGCACCGGACGCGCGCCAGGATGCGCCAGGAGGCGAGGCAGGAGGCGAGCGGCGCCAGGTGACCACCACCGCCCCGGCCCCCCGGCCACCCGGGGGCCGGGGCGGCCGCACACCCGCGCCCCGCGCCCCGC
>NZ_WYCT01000484.1 GCF_011008945.1 Streptomyces harenosi | reverse complement strand
GGGTCGGGGCGGGGGCGGTCAGAACTTGATGCCGCCGAGGAGGCCGGCCAGGCTTTCGCCGCCCGCCTTGATGCTCGGGGCGATGGCGGTGCTCGCGAGGTAGAAGCCGAACAGCATCGAGATGATCGCGTGGGACGGCTTGAGCCCGTCCTTGCGGAAGAAGATGAACACGACGATGCCGAGCAGGACCACGCCTGAGATGGAGAGGATCATGTGAGTTCTCCTGGTTCGCGGGGACAGTCACCATGAGTACTTCCAGGCTCACAGGATGTATCTATACGATTAAAGGTGCAAATGGGCGAAATCCGGCTGATTTGCCCTGCTTGGCGGAGCGGTGGCCGGGCCGGTGGAGCACCGCGCTTGCGTCCGGCCGGAACTGCGGTGATCTTTACCTCCGGCGGGTCGGGTGAGGGGTGGCGCGAGCCAGTACCCTGGCGATTCACTCGTACGGCTGTGCCGCTGGCCGCCGTACGCACCAGTCCCCAACCTTCGTACGTTCGCAGTGAGAGGCGGTCCGGCCGATGAGTGAAGCCCCCGACCCCGAGGTCGTGGAGCTGGCGACCAAGATCTTCGATCTGGCCCGGCAGGGCCGGACCGACGAGCTCGTGGCCTACGTGGACGCCGGCGTCCCGGCCAACCTCACCAACGACCGCGGCGACTCCCTCGTCATGCTCGCCGCCTACCACGGCCACGCCGAGGCGGTGCGCGCCCTGCTGGCCCGCGGGGCCGACGCCGACCGGATCAACGACCGGGGGCAGACCCCGCTCGCCGGCGCGGTCTTCAAGGGGGAGACCGAAGTGGTCAAGGCCCTCCTGGAGGGCGGCGCGGACCCGTCCGCGGGCACCCCTTCGGCCATCGACACCGCCCGCATGTTCGCCCGGGCGGAGGTGCTGGAACTGTTCGGCGCCCAGTGACGCGGACGGGCGCGCCGACGGCGACGCGCGCCGTGGTACCGACGGCGACGCGCGCCGCGGCGCGAGCGGCGCTCCGGGACTGATCCCGGCATTCGACCAGCGAGGACGACGACAACGGGGGAGGCGGTACAGGGCCGCCGAAATTTCGGTCGCGGCAGATGTGACCGCCGGGTCATCATGACGACGTGATTCACGGACGTGCTGGCTGGGCAGGTGTTGCCGCACCGCGCGGGCCGTGATGCGGTCCGCATGGGCCACCGACGAGAGGCAGAGGAAGATGGTCTACAGCAAGCAGGAAACGGCGGGCGCCCCGACGTGTCGTCACGCGGCCAGGTAAGGCACGTCCCCGGTTGCGTCGACGCTTGATGTGAGGCTGTTTCCCATGTTCGATCCGGTCATAGCGCCCAGCGGCACGCTGCTCGGCCTGCTCCAGCGGGGCCGCGGCGACGGCACACTGCACGCGCTCACCGCCCCGCGCACCGAGGCCCTGGCGGCACTGAACCACTGCGTGCTCCACGACCCCCGCCACGACTGGCAGGTGGAGAACCGCTCCCTGTACTACGCGCGCCTCCACCTCGACCTCGACGGCGGGCTGGACGCGATCGAGGCGCACCTCTTCGACCCCGAGGACGTCCTCGACCCCGAGGAGTCGCGCACCGGCCTCGCCCTCGCCGTCCTCGGTCACCTCGCCTCCTACGGGCGGCGGGACGCCCTCGCCCTCCTGCGCCGGTACGCCGCCCACGGCACCAACTGGGCCTGGGCCCTGGACGAACTGGCCCTGCGCGACGACGACGCCGGGCTGCGCGCCCTCGCCGAACCCGTCCTGGCCCGCTTCCCCGCCGACGCCGAGGGCGAGGCCGAGCTGGCCGCCGCCGTCCGCGACGCCTTCGAGCCCCGGCCCTGGCGGCTGTGGGCCGAGGACCCCCGTCCGTCGATCGCCGCCCGCGTGCGTGCCGCCCGGGAAACCGGCTGCTTCGACCGCTGGCAGCGGCAGATGCGGCCGGCCGGGCCGCGCCCCGGGTGGAGCGTGCGGGCCGTCTTCGAATGGGCCCAGAGCGGCCTGGAGCGCGGTGCCGCGCTGCACGTGCCCGCCGCCCGCTGCCTCATGGCCGTCGCCGGTCCCGAGGACCGGCGCGAGATCCTCCAGGCCGCGCGCCACGGCGACGACGGCGCCCGCTGCACCGCGCTGCGCTATCTCGCCGACAGCGGCGATCCCGGCGTCCTCGACCTGATCGAGGAGGCGGTGGCCACCGGCTCGGCCGTCGTGGTGCAGGCCGCCGTCGACTCCTTCGAGCGCATGCGCGGTGCGGCCGCCGTCGACCGGGCCCGCGGCTGGGCCCGCCGCCCGGACGCACTGGGGGCCGCCGCCGGGCGCGTCCTGGCGTGCCGGGGCGGGGCGCAGGACCGGGAGCTGGTGCTGGCCGCCCTGCGCGAAGCCGTGCGGGGCGAAGGGCCCGACGCGCCGACGCTGTGGACCCTCGTGGACGGCGCCGGACGACTGGGCATCGCCTGCGCCGCCCCCGTGCTCCGGCACATCTACCGTGAGACCGCCTCCTCCCATCTGCGCGGCCGGGCCGCCCGCGCCCTCGCCGCCACCGATCCCTCGTTCCCGGCCGGGTTCGCCGTCGAGTGCCTGTGGGACTGCGAGGAGACCACCCGCGAACTCGCCGCCCGGCACGCCGAGACCGGCGACCTGCGCGTCGTGGAGCGGCTGCGCCGGCTCGCCGCAGATCCGGCGGAGGAGGCCGAGGTGCAGACGGCCGTACGGAGCCGGATCGGGCCGGACGCGGCGGCGCTGTGACGCCGCGCGGGCGGCGGGCGGGGCGGACGCGCGGGCGGTAGGCGAGGCGGACGCGACCGCGCCGTGACCCCGTGCTGACGGCCGCGGGAGATCCTGCCGGGGTGCGGCTCACCGCGCGGGCGACGGACGCGGGCGCGGAAGACGAGGCCGGACGGTACGGGTGTCCGGACGTTCCACACGGCCGGGCAGGACGGACGATACGGGTGCTTCGACTCGTCCACGGCCGGCGGGCCGGAGGGCACGGGTGCTTCCACTCGTCCACGGCCGGGCGGGCCTGATGGTGCGGGTGTCCCGGCTCCACATGGCCGGGGCGGGTTGGACCGCACGGGTGCTTGGACTCGTACATGGCCAGCGGGCCGGAAGGCACGGGTGCTTCGGCTGGTACACGGCCGGGGCGGGCCGGACGGCACGGTGCTGCGGCTCGTGCACGGCCGGGCGCCGCGGGCTCGGTGATCTCGCGCGGGCCCGGCGCCGGGGGCGGGCCGAGGTGAACGCGGGATGAGCCGCGGGGCAGGGCGGTGTGGACGGGGAGCGGCCCGCCCGGGCGCGCGGGCAACGCTCATGGGACGTTCCCCGCCAGGAAAGATCGACGTTGACGCGGCCACGTCCAGCACGGCGACAACACCCCTATGCGTGTCGTCATCGTGACCGAATCCTTTCCTCCCGATGTGAACGGCGTGGCCCACTGCGCGCTCCAGACCGCCCGGCACCTCGTCGACCGCGGTCACGCTCCCCTCGTCGTCGCCCCCGCCC
>NZ_WYCT01000483.1 GCF_011008945.1 Streptomyces harenosi | reverse complement strand
CTCGTGGGCTCGGAGATGTGTATAGGAGACAGCGGCCGGGTCAGGGGCGGCCGGGACCCCGGGCCGGGGGTCAGGGTTCGACGAGGCCGACGCGGATGGCGTACCTGGTCAGTTCCAGGCGGTCGCGCAGGCCCAGCTTGTGCAGCAGGTTGGCCCGGTGCCGCTGGACCGTCTTGACGCTGATGAACAGCAGCTCGGCGATCTCCTTGGAGGAGTGGCCCTCGGCGACGAGCTTGAGCACCTCCTCCTCGCGCGGCGTCAGCAGGCCGCCGGCGGCCTCCTCGCCCTGGCGCACCCGGTCCAGATGGCTGCGGATCAGGGCGGCGACCGCGCCGGGGTACAGGAACGGCTCGTCGCGCATCGCGGCCCGGCAGGCGGCGACCAGATCCCGGTCGGCGACCGACTTCAGGACGTATCCGCAGGCCCCGGCGCGCAGCGCCTGGAACAGGTACTGCTCGTTGTCGTGCATGGTCAGCATCAGCACCCGCAGCCCCGGCCTGAGCGCGGTCAGCTCACGGGCCGCCTGAAGACCCGTCAGGCGCGGCATGGCGATGTCCAGCACCGCCAGGTCGATCTCGTGGGCGCGGGCCAGCTCGACGCTCTGCGCGCCGTCCCCGGCCTCGGCGACCACCCGCAGGTCCGGCTCCCGGTCGAGGATGAGCCGCACGCCGCGGCGGACCAGCGCGTGGTCGTCGGCGAGGAGGATGCGGATCGGGGACGTGCCGGGGGCGTTCACGGCCGCCTCCCGGACACCGGTGCGCTCAGCCGGACCCGGGTGCCGCTCCCCGCGGCGCCGGCGATGTCCAGGTCCGCGCCGACGAGCAGGGCCCGCTCGCGCATGCCGCGGATGCCGGCCCCCTCGCACACGGCCTCGATGCCGCGGCCGTCGTCGGTGACGCAGAGCTCCACCGCGTCGTCCGCGTGCCGCAGGCTCACCTCCACCCGCTCGGCGTCGGCGTGGCGGGCCACGTTGGTCAGGCTCTCCTGCGCCACGCGGTACAGGACCAGTTCGGTCTCCCGCTCCAGGGCGGGCAGCGCGGGGTCGAAGCGGCGCCGCACCCGCAGCCCGGTGTGGGTCGCGAAGTCGTGGGTCAGCGAGGTCAGCGCGCTGACCAGCCCGAGGTCGTCCAGGACACCGGGCCGCAGCCGGCGCACCAGCCGGCGCACCTCGTCCAGGCTCTCCCGGGTGATCTCCTGCGCCTGGTGCAGCTCGCCGCGCAGCGGCTCGGCCGCCTCGTCCGCGGCCCGTTTGAGCACCAGCAGGATCGCGGTCATGCTCTGCCCCACCTCGTCGTGCAGCTCCTGGGCGATGCGGCGCCGCTCCGCCTCCTGGGCGAGCAGGACCCGGGCGCTGCTGGTGGCCCGTTCGCGCTCCAGCCGGTCCAGCATGGCGTTGAAGGTGCGGATCAGCTCGCCGACCTCGCCCCCGCCGGGCACCGGCAGCCGCTGGCCGGGGCGCAGCAGGTCGACGGTGGTCATCAGCCGGGTGAGCCGGTCCAGCGGGGACAGGCCCCAGCGCAGCAGGGCGGCGTTGGCGACCAGCATGACGGCCAGGCCGCCGACCAGGATCACCGCCTCCGTCAGCAGCACCGGCACCGAGACGGTCACCGGCGCCCACAACAGCAGCGCCGTGGCCGTGCCCAGCACCAGGGCGTTGAGCCCGAAGATCCGCCAGAACAGGGACACCCGGAACACGCCTCCTCACTGCTCCTCGCGCGGCGCGTGGCCACGGTTCGCCTCAGGTGCCGGACTTCACGCACCCGGGCGGGAGCAGCGGCCCTCGGCCCGACCGGGCCGGAAGCCAGCCTGCACCGCGCCGGGCGGCCGCGTCGATGGGGAGCGACACCCATTTCCCGGGCGCGGCACCACCCACCACCCGGGCCTTCGCCGCCCGCCGCATGGGCGTGGCGCCCACCGGTAAATGGGGCCTGCGCCCGATGGGTTTCCGCCCCGGTGACGGCCAGGGTGGACGAAGACCGTCCACCTACCCGCGACAAGCCCGCCGAAAGGGGCCCACCGTGCCGCTCGACGCCTCCCGTTCCGAACCCCGCCCCCACCGGCTCAGCGCCCAGGAGGTCCGCCAGCGTCTGGAACACGCCCGTGACACCCGCCTGGCGCAACTGCGCGCGCTGGCCGGGACCGGGCGGACGGACGACCGGTTCCTGGCCGAGCAGAAGGCCGCCGTCGAGGGGGTGCTGGCGGAGATCGACGCGGCCTTCGCCCGGGTGGCCGACGGCACCTACGGCCGGTGCGAGGGGTGCGCCAAGCCCGTGCCCGCGGAACGCCTGGAGATCCTGCCCTACACACGTCACTGCGTGGCCTGCCGCAGCCGCACCGCCTGACCGCCCGGTGGCCCCGACCCCGGCTGATGCCCTCCCCGAGGGGTGAAGTGGTGAACCATCAGACTCTCGGCGGCCCTCCGGCCGCGCTGTCGCCCGAGGACCTCGCCGTGCTCCGCGCCGATCTGCTGGAGCAGCGCCTGTTCCGGCGCGAGCAACTGCGCCAGCTCGCCGCCGCCCGCCCGTCCCGCGTGGGCGGGCAGCGGCGGGAGGCCGCCGCCCGGGCCGAGGTCCGGGCGAAGCTCGCGGCCTCCGCGCGCATGGTCCTCGCCGACGTCGAGGCGGCCCTGGCCCGCATGGCCGAGGGCCGCTACGGCGTCTGCCACCTGTGCCGGCGCCCCCTGCCGCTGGAACACCTGAGGATCGTCCCGCAGGCCCGCTACTGCGGCGGCTGCCGACGGGGACGGGACGCCGAGCGGTGACCGCCGTCTCCCGCGTCCGCGCCGGTCTCGGCAGGCACCGCCCCTGGCCGCTGTGCCGGCGGTGCTGTGGCGTCGCCCTCGACGTGGGCAGCGCCCGCACGCGTGCCTGGGTCGCCGGCCGGGGGCTGGTCGCCGACGTGCCCACCGTGACGTTCCCCGGCGCCGTGCACCCGGTGCAGCGGGGCACCGTCGTCGACGTCCCCGGGCTCGCCCGGATGATCGACCGGGTGATCGGCGGGCGGCTGCCCCGCCACGCCCGGCCGCTGATCGTCGTCACCACACCCGTACTGGGCGGCACCAGGCAGCGGGAGACGGTGCGCGCGGCCGTGCGGGGACTGCGCCCGCGCGGGGTGCTCACCGTCACCGGCGCCCGGGCCGTCGCCCTGGCCGCGGGCGCCGGCCCCAGCCGGCCGCGGCTGGTCCTCGACGTCGGCGCGCACCTGACCGAGGTGGTCCTGCTCGCCGACGGCGCCGTCCTGGACGCGCGCCGCGCCGCCCTCGGCACCGGGGACCTGGACGCCGGTTCCACCTGTGCCGACATCGCCGAAACGGTGGCCGCCATGGTGGCCTCCGTCCTGCGCCAGGACCGTACGGGGCTGGCCCTGGAGGCGTCGCGCGCAGGGGCGCTCCTGGCCGGGGGAGGCGCCCTGCGCCCCGAGCTGACCGGCCGGCTCACCGGCTCCCTGCACGGGCCCCTGCGCATCGTGCCGGCGCCGCACACCGCCGCCGTCCGCGGCGCCGCCCGGCTCCTGGAAGCGGCCCACGCCCTGGCTCTTATACACATCTGACGCTGCCGCCGAAGCCTAAA
>NZ_WYCT01000482.1 GCF_011008945.1 Streptomyces harenosi | reverse complement strand
TGTCCGGGACCGTGTCCGTGGTGCAGGCGCATGCGCGGGCGGGTGTGGAGGCGCCGTTGTGGGTGCTGACGCGGGGTGCCGCGGCGGTGGGCGGTGCGGACGTGGTGCGTCCGGAGGCCGCGCAGGTATGGGCGCTGGGACAGGTGGCCGGCCTGGAACAGGCCGAGGGCTGGGGCGGCCTCGTCGACCTGCCCGGTGACTGGGACGAAACCGTCGCCGCCGGGCTGACGAACGTACTGGCGGCCGGCGCGGGCGAGGATCAGGTGGCGGTCCGTTCCTCCGGTGTCTTCGGGCGCCGTCTGGTGCGCGCGCCGCTGGCCGGTGCGGCACCGGTCCGTTCCTGGTCGCCGCGCGGCACGGTGCTGATCACCGGCGGTACGGGTGGTATCGGAGGGCACCTGGCGCGGTGGCTGGCGAAGGAGGGTGCCGAGCGGTTGCTGCTGCTGAGCCGCAGTGGTGACCGCGCCGAGGGGGCCGCGGAGCTGGCGCGGGAGATCGAGGCGCTGGGTACGGCGGTGGAGCTGGTGGCCTGCGACGTCACCGACCGCGACGCCCTCGCCGGGGTCATCGGGGCCGTCCCGGACGAGCAGCCCCTCACCGCCGTCTTCCACACCGCGGGAATCGCCAGCTACGGCACCGTACGGGAGACCGGCCTCACCGAACTGGCCGAGCAGATGGCCGCCAAGACACTGGGCGCCCGGCACCTGGACGAGCTGACGGCCGGACTCGAGCTGGACGCGTTCGTGCTGTTCTCCTCCGGTGCCGCCGTCTGGGGCAGCGCGGGCAACGCCGGCTACGCGGCGGCCAACGGCTACCTCGACGGCCTGGCGCGGGAGCGGCGGGCCCGGGGGCTGGTGGCGACGGCGGTGTCGTGGGGCGGCTGGGAGGCCACCGGCATGGCGGGCGACGGGACGGCCGAGCAGCTCTCGCGCCGGGGTGTGCGGGCGATGGATCCGGAGCTGTGCCTGGAGGCGCTGCGGCAGGCGCTGGAGCACGACGAGACGGCGCTGACCGTCACCGACATGGACTGGGAGAAGTTCACGCCCGGTTACACGCTGGCGCGGCGCCGCCCGCTCATCGAGGACATCCCCGAGGTGGCCCGCGTCCTGCGCGAGGAGGCCGCACCGGCGGACGGCGAGGACGACCCGGCGGATTCCGCCTTCCGTGCCGAACTGGCCCGGCTCGGCGAGGCGGAACAGCACGCGCGCCTGCTCGACCTCGTACGGGAGGAGGCGGCCGGCATCCTCGGGCACTCCTCCACGGCGGAGATCACCCCGCAGCGGCCCTTCAAGGAACTCGGCTTCGACTCGCTCACCGCGATGGAGCTGCGCAACCGCCTCAACCGGGCGACCGGGCTGCGGCTGCCCGCCACCCTCGTCTTCGACTACCCCAACCCCCGCCAGCTCGCCGCCCGGTTGCGCACCCTGCTGACCGGCGCCACGGCCGGGGAGGCGGTCGCCGTGGTCACGGTCACCCGGGCGACGGCCGACGAACCACTGGCGGTCGTGGGCATGGCCTGCCGGTACGCGGGCGGGGTGGCCTCCCCGGACGACCTGTGGCGGGTCGTCGTGGAAGGCCGCGACGAGATGACCGACGCCCCCGCCTACCGCGGCTGGGACCGCTGGAACGTGCCCAGCCTGCGCCAGGCCGGGTTCCTGCACGAGGCCGGCGACTTCGACGCCGGGTTCTTCGGGATCTCCCCGCGCGAGGCCGCCGCGATGGACCCGCAGCAGCGGCTGCTGCTGGAAGCCTCCTGGGAGGCGGTGGAGCACGCCGGGATCAACCCGCAGTCCCTCCAGGGCAGCGACACCGGGGTCTTCGTCGGCGGCACCGCCGTCGAGTACGGCGCGCTGCTGATGAACGCGCCCGGCAGCCAGGGCTACGCGGTGACCGGCTCCGCGGGCAGCGTGCTCTCCGGCCGCATCTCCTACGTCCTCGGCCTGGAGGGCCCCGCCGTCAGCGTCGACACCGCCTGCTCCTCCTCCCTGGTCGCCCTGCACCTGGCCGCGCAGGCGCTGCGCAGCGGGGAGTGCGACCTGGCGCTCACCGGAGGCGTCGGCCTGATGGCCACCCCCGGCGCCTTCGCCGAGTTCGACACGCTCGGCGGACTCTCCGTGGACGGCCGTTCCAAGGCGTTCGCGGCCTCCGCCGACGGCATCGGCTGGGGCGAGGGCGTCGGCATGGTCGTACTGGAGCGCCTGTCGGACGCCCGGCGCAACGGACACGAGGTGCTCGCGGTCATCCGCGGCACGGCCATCAACCAGGACGGCGCCTCCAACGGCCTGAGCGCCCCCAACGGCCCCTCCCAGCAGCGGGTGATCCGCCAGGCGCTCGCCAACTCCGGCCTCGGGTACGCCGACGTCGACCTGCTGGAGGCGCACGGGACCGGCACCAGGCTGGGCGACCCGATCGAGGCGCAGGCGCTGCTGGCCACCTACGGCCAGGACCGGGGCACCGACCGGCCGCTGTGGCTCGGCTCGGTGAAGTCGAACATCGGCCACACCGGCGCCGCCGCCGGCGTCGCGGGTGTGATCAAGGCCGTCCTGTCCCTGCGGCACGGGCTCATGCCGAAGACGCTGCACGTGGACGAGCCGACCCCGCAGGTCGACTGGACGGCGGGCGCGGTCGAGCTGCTCACCGAGAACCGGGAGTGGCCCGGGACCGGCCGGCCCCGCCGGGCCGGTGTCTCCTCCTTCGGCGTCAGCGGCACCAACGCCCACGTCATCGTCGAGGAGGCGCCCACGGAGGAACCGGCCGCCGACGCCCCCGCCGGACCCGGCGACGACGACACCACCCGGGCCGTACCGCCCCTGGTGCCCTCGCTCGTGCCCCTCGTGTTCTCCGGCCGGGCCGCCGGGGCACTCCGCGGCCAGGCCGAGCGGCTGACCACCGTCCTGGCGGGTGACCCCGCCCCCGGCCTCACCGATGTGGCCTTCTCCCTCGCCACGACCCGGGCCACCCTCGAACACCGCGCCGTGGTCCTGGCCGCGTCCCACCCGGACGGGCTGAGCGGCCTGCGCACGGTGGCCCGGGGCGAGACCGGCCCCACCGCCCTGACGGGCCTCGCGGACGCGGGCGACCACCGCGCGGTCTTCGTCTTCCCCGGCCAGGGGTCGCAGTGGGTGGGGATGGGGCGTGAGCTGTGGGATTCCTCCCCGGTGTTCGCCGGGTCGATGGCGGCGTGTGAGCGGGCGCTGGCGCCGTGGGTGGAGTGGTCGCTGCGGGATGTGGTGTCCCGTCCGGTGGAGGACCCGCTGTGGCAGCGGGTGGATGTGGTGCAGCCGGTGCTGTGGGCGGTGATGGTGTCGCTTGCGGCGCTGTGGCGGTCGTTCGGCGTGGAGCCGGCCGCGGTGATCGGCCACTCCCAGGGCGAGGTCGCCGCCGCCTGCGTGGCGGGCGGCCTGTCCCTGGAGGACGGCGCCCGCGTCGTCGCGGTGCGTTCACGTCTCGTACTGGAGCGGTTGTCGGGCAAGGGCGGCATGATGTCGGTCGCTCTGCCGGTCGCCGAGGTGGAGGAGCTTCTCGTGCCCTGGGAGGGCCGGGTGGGGGTGGCCGCGGTCAACGGCCCGTCCTCGG
>NZ_WYCT01000481.1 GCF_011008945.1 Streptomyces harenosi | reverse complement strand
GGGCGGGGCGAGGGACGGCGCAGGCGGGCGCGGGTGCGCCGGGCGAGCCCGTGCAGACCGTCGGGGGCGTACAGCAGGATGACGACGATGGCGGCGCCGTAGAGGTAGCGGGCGGCCTCGGTGGGGCCGATGGCGCCCTCGGCCGAGCCCGGCGCGGCCACCAGCGGCAGGTGGTCCGCGTAGCGGGTCATCAGCAGCGGCAGCGCGGTGACGAAGACGGCTCCCGCGGTGGCACCGGCCACGGAGCCCAGGCCGCCGATGACGATCATGGCGAGGTAGTCGACGGAGAGGGCGAGGGAGAAGTAGTCGGGCACGATGCGGCGGAAGGAGAGGGCGAGGAGCGCTCCGGCCAGCCCCGCGTACATCGAGGACACGACGAACGCCGCCGAACGGTGGCGGGCGACGTCGACGCCCATCACCGACGCCGCGGTCTCGCTGTCGCGCAGCGCGGTCAGGGCGCGGCCGGGGCGCGAACGCAGGATGCCGCGGGCGGTGAACCAGGTGAGGGCGAACAGGGCGAGCCCGAGGTACCACAGTCGTTCCTCGGCGCCGAACGGCACGCCCAGCAGCGTCAGTCCGGGCCCGTCGTCGGTGAAGCCGAAGCCGCCGACCGTCAGCGGCGGGACCGCCCGGCCGTTGAAACCGCCGGTCACGGAGTCCGCGGTGAGCAGGACGTGGTGGCCGAGGAAGACCAGGGCGAGGGTGGCCACGCCCAGGTAGATGCCGCGCACCCGGCCGGCGACGGGGCTGAACAGGCCGCCCGCCGCGCCGGCCAGCAGCACCGCCAGGACCAGGGCGAGCAGGGGCGGCAGCCCGGGCCCGGGGTCGCCGGCCAGCCAGGCGTAGCCGTAGGCGCCGACGGCGAGGAAGAAGGCGTGGCCGAGGGAGAGCTGGCCCGCGGTGCCCGCCAGCAGGGAGAGACCGACGGCGCCGATGGCCGCGGCCATGGAGAACAGGCCGATGCGCAGCCAGAAGGCGTCGAGGTAGAAGGGCAGGGCGAGGAGGACGAGCAGTCCGGGAAGGACCAGGAGGGGCAGGGGCGGCCGGCCCCGCCGGAGGAGGTCAGACACGGGTCGCTCCTCTCGCGGAGAACAGTCCGGCGGGACGGACCAGCAGGACGAGGACCATCACGGCGTACGGGGCGACGTCGGCGAACCCCTCGCCGAGGATGTGCAGTTCGGACTGGTAGCCGGCGACCAGGGCCTCGGTGAGGCCGATGAGCAGGCTGCCGGCCAGCGCGCCGGGCGGGGAGGCGAGGCCGCCGAGGATGGCGGCGGGGAACGCCTTGAGGGCGATCTGCCCGGTGGTGCGCTCCAGGCCGGGCGCCGGGAACGCGGCGAGGAAGACCGCGGCGAGCGCGGCCAGGGCGCCCGCCAGGCACCAGGCGAGGGTGCGGACCCGTACCAGCCGTACGCCCATCAGGGCCGCGGCCTCGGCGTCCTCGGCCGCCGCGCGCAGGGCCAGGCCCCAGGGGCTGAACCGGAACAGGGCGAAGACACCGGCGATGACGACGCCCGACACGGCGATCGCGGCCAGCCTGCTGTCGGCGACGGTGACCGGCCCGAGGTCGGTGACCTCGTCCCCCCACGGGTCGCCGAGGGTGAGCAGGTCGCCGCCGATGCGGCGGGCGAGGTCGGTGACCAGGAGGATGTCGATGCCGATGGTGACGATGGTCTGGACGTGGGCGGCGCGCGGGTCCTGCTCGCCGCGCCGCAGCAGGAAGCGGTCGACGGCGCCCGCCACGGCCGCTGTCGCGAGGACGGCCGCCGCGAGGGCCCCGGCGAAGCCGAGGTGCTCGTGGAGGACGGCGACGAGGTAGCCGCCGAGCAGGAGCAGGGAGCCGTGGGCGAAGTTGAGGACGCCGGACGCCTTGAAGATGACGACGAAGCCGAGGGCGACCAGGGCGTAGACGGAGCCGAGGGCGAGGCCGCCGAGTACGTTGTCGAGCAGGCCGGTCATGCGGCGTCCCCCTCCCCCGCCGGGCCGGTGCCGAGATAGGCGCGCAGCACCTCGGGGTCGCGGCGGACCTCCTCGGGCGTGCCGTGGGCGATGGCCCGGCCGAAGTCCAGGACGGTCACCTCGTCGGCCAGGCGCATCACCAGTCCCATGTCGTGCTCCACGAGCACGACCGACAGCCCGAGGCTGTCCCGCACGTCGCGGACCACCTCGGCGGTGCGGGCCCGTTCGGCGGCGTTCATGCCGGCCACGGGCTCGTCCAGGAGCAGGACGCGGGGTTCCAGGCACAGCGCGCGGGCGAACTCCACGCGCTTGCGGTCGCCGTAGGACAGCACCGCGACCGGGGTGTCGATGTGCGGGGCCAGTCCGGTGAGCTCGGCGATCTCGTGGACGCGGCGCAGGTGCGCGCGCTGCTCGCGCGCGGCCTTCGGCAGGTGCAGGGCGGCGGCGAGGTAGCCCGCGCGGGACAGGGGGTGCCGGCCCAGCATCAGGTTGTCGGCGACGGTGCCCTCCGTGGTGACGATGTTCTGGAAGGTGCGGGCGACGCCGAGGGCGGCGATCCTGTGCGGGGCGAGCCGGGTGAGGTCCCGCTCCCCGAGGCGGACGGTGCCCGCGATGGGCCGGTACAGGCCCGACAGGACGTTGAAGCAGGTGGACTTGCCGGCGCCGTTGGGTCCGATCAGGGCGTGCACGGAGCCCGGCGCGACGGTGAAGGACACGTCGTCGAGGGCGGTGAGCCCGGCGAACCGGACGGTGACGCCCCGGACCTCCAGCGGCGGGGGTGCTTCGGTGCGGGCGTTCACGCGGCCCCCTGACCGTCGGCGGCGGTCCCGCCCGTGGTCTCGCCCAGGTAGAGGCGGCGCACCGCGTCGGTGCGGGCGAGTTCTCCGGCGGGGCCGGACAGCCGGATCTCGCCGACCTCCAGGACGTACGCGTGGTCGGCGAGGGACAGCGCCATGCCGGCGTTCTGCTCGACCAGCAGGACCGCGGTGCCCTGGGCGTTGATCAGGCGGACCACTTCGGCGATGCGGTGCACCATCTGCGGGGCGAGGCCGAGCGAGGGCTCGTCGAGCAGGAGCAGCCGGGGCGAGGCCATCAGGGCGCGGCCGATGGCCAGCATCTGCTGCTCGCCGCCGGAGAGCAGGCCGGCCGGCTGGCGGACGCGTTCGGCGAGCCGGGGGAAGAGGGCGAAGACCCGGTCGCGTGCCTCCCTCACCTGGGCGGGGGCGCGGCGGGACAGGCCCAGCCCGCCGGCCCGCAGGTTCTCGTCGACGCTGAGTCCGGCGAACACGCGCCGGCCCTCCGGCACCTGCACGACGCCGGCCCGGACGGCGGCGACGGGGTCACGGCCGTCGAGGTCCGTGCCGCCGTAGCGGATGCGGCCCGCCGTGACGGCGCCGCGGTGCAGCCGCAGCGTGCCGGAGACGGCCCGCAGCAGGGTCGTCTTGCCGGCGCCGTTGGCGCCGAGCAGCGCGACCACCCCGCCGTGCGGGACGGTCAGCGACACGGAGCGGAGGGCGGACAGGGCCCGGCCGTACGTCACGTCGAGTTCCTCGACGCGCAGGGAGGGCAGGGAGGGCTCCTCGTCCGGTGGTGCTTCGGGCATTGCAGCTCCTTGGGAC
>NZ_WYCT01000480.1 GCF_011008945.1 Streptomyces harenosi | reverse complement strand
AGATGTGTATAAGAGCCAGGCGCGGGACAGGGGGGTGCGGCGCCGGGGCCGGGTCCCCTAGGTTCCCTCCGCCACCGCTTCGGGCGCCGGCGCCTTGGCGCGGGTGCTGTGCTTCGGGGCCCCGGCCGTCACCATCAGGGCCGCGGCCAGGCCGGCCAGCAGCAGGATGCCGGCGGCCAGCCAGATGGCGACCGTGTAGCCGTGGACGGTGCCCTCCCGGATGATCTCGGCGCGCTGCGCGGGGCCGGCGAGGTGGGCGGCGACGTAGGAGGTGCTGGTGGTGGTGGCCACCGTGTTGAGCAGCGCGGTGCCGATGGAACCGCCGACCTGCTGGGAGGTGTTGACGGTCGCGGAGGTCACGCCGGAGTCCCGGGGGGCGACGCCCGAGGTGGCGGTGGAGAAGACCGGCATGTAGGTGAGGCCCATGCCGAGGCCCATCAGGAGCAGGGCGGGCAGGATCTCGGTGGCGTAGGCGGAGCGGACCGTCAGGCGGGTGAGGAGCAGCAGGCCGCCGCAGGCGAGCAGCATGCCGGGGGCCATGAGCAGGCGGGGCGGCAGGTGGTGCAGCAGCCGGGCGGAGATCTGGGTGGAGCCGACGACGATGGCGGCGGTCAGGGGCAGGAAGGCCAGGCCGGTCCGGACGGGCGAGTAGCCGAGGACGACCTGGAAGTAGTAGGTCATGAACAGGTACAGGCCGAACATGCCGACGACGGCGAGCATGATCGTCAGGAAGCAACCGGCGCGGGTGCGGTCGCGGATGATGTGCAGCGGGAGCAGGGGGACGGAGGCACGTCTCTGCCACGCCACGAAGGCGGCGAGGAGGAGGGCGGCGGCGGCGAACAGGGCGAGGACCAGGGGGTCGGTCCAGCCGCGGGGTTCGGCCTCGCCGAAGCCGTAGACGAGGGTGACCAGGCCGCCGCAGCCGAGGAGGACGCCGGGGAGGTCGAGGCGGGCGCCGGGGCTGCGGCCGGGGCGGTCGCGCAGGAGGGCGAGGGCGCCGAGGACGGTGGCGGCGGCGATGGGCACGTTCACGTACAGGCACCAGCGCCAGTCGAGGTAATCGGTGAGGACGCCGCCGAGGATGAGGCCGATGGCGGAGCCGCTGCCGGCGAGGGCGCCGTAGATGCCGAACGCCTTGGCGCGTTCCCTGGGGACGGTGAAGGTGGTGCTCAGCAGGGACATGGCGGAGGGCGCGAGGAGGGCGGCGAAGACGCCCTGGAGGGCGCGGGCGCCGAAGAGCATGGCGGGGGTGGTGGCGGCGCCGCCGACGGCGGAGGCGACGGCGAAGCCGGCGAGCCCGGCGACGAAGGTGCGTTTGCGGCCGGCGAGGTCGGCGATCCGGCCGCCGAGCAGGAGCAGGCCGCCGAAGGCGAGGGTGTAGGCGGTGATCACCCACTGCCGGTCGCCGTCGGAGATGCCCAGGTCCCGCTGGGCGGAGGGGAGGGCGATGTTCACGATGGTGGAGTCGAGGACGACCATCAACTGGGCCAGGGCGATGACCACCAGCCCCCACCAGCGGCGGGGGTCGGCGGTCGGCGGCTCGGGCGGCGCACCTGCCCGGGGGGCACTCATTTCGCCAGAAGACCATGAACCGGGACGTAACGCATCCTCTTTGAGCGTTTCGGGTCAGGGCTCCAGGACCACCTTGCCGATGGTGCCCCGGTTCTCCAGCGCGCGGTGGGCGGCGGCGGCCTCGGCGAGCGGGAAGCGCTGGACGGCGGGGGTGAGGCGGCCCCGGGCGGCCTCGGCGAGCGCCCGCAGTTCGAGGGTGCGCATCGGGTCGGGGCCGCCGGCCCTGCGCAGCATCACGGGGCCGACGACCTGTTCGGAGACGCCGTCGACGAGGTAGGGCTCGCCGTCCTTCATGCCCTCGCCGGACCAGCCGAACACGAGGTGCTTGCCGCCGGGGCCGAGCAGGGCGACGGCTTCCCGGGCGACGTCGCCGCCGACGCCGTCGAAGACGACGGTGACGGTCCGGCCGCCCAGGTGGGCGCGGACCTTCTGCGGCCAGGCGGGGTCCCGGTAGTCCACGGCGAGGTCGGCGCCGCCCGCCGCGACGCGGGCCGTCTTGGCGGGGCCGCCGGCCAGGCCGATCACGGTGGCGCCGGCGTTCTTGGCGTACTGCACGAGCAGGGTGCCGATGCCGCCGGCGGCGGCCGGGACCAGGACGACGGAGTCCGGGCCCACCTCGGCGAACTGCACGATCCCCATCGTGGTGCGGCCGGTGCCGATCATGGCGACGGCCTGGGCGAAGTCGAGGGTGCCGGGGATCTCGTGGAGCCGGGCGGCGTCGGTGACGGCGAGTTCGGCGTAGCCGCCGGGGGCGAAGCCGAGGTGGGCGACGACCCGCTTGCCGAGCCAGGTGCCGGGGGTGCCCTCGCCGAGGGCGTCGACGACACCGGCGACCTCGCGGCCGGGGATGGTGGGCAGCTCGGGCAGTTCGGGCAGCGGGCCCCGCACCCCCTCGCGCAGGGCGGTGTCCACCAGGTGGACGCCGGCCGCGCGGACGGCGACACGGACCTGGCCCGGGCCCGGCACCGGGTCCTCGACCCGCTCGTGGACGAGGTTCTCGGCGGGGCCGAAGGCGTGCAGTCGGATGGCGTGCATGGGTCCCCCCTGTGCGCTAGGACGCGGTGTGACCGGCCGGGGCGGTGCCGTCGGCCGAGGCGGTGGCGTCGGCCGGCGGTGGCGCCGATCGAGGCGGTGGCCTCGGCCGGGGCGGGCCCGTCCGGTCTGTGGTGGCGGGACCCAGCCTGCAATCTCAAGCGGACTTGAGGTCAAGCCCCGCCCCGGCGCGGGGCGGGGACTGTCGGTGGGGCCGGGCAGCATGGGGGCATGGCGAGGACGGATGCGGGTGGCGGGCCGAGGGGCGCGGCGGGTACGGCGGTGAAGGCGGCGCGGCGGCCGGCGGTGCGGCTGCCGCCGCTGGAGCCGTTCGCCGGGGCGCTGGAGCCGGACGGGGACTACGACGGGCTGGAGTTCGGGGCGGTGGATCTGACCGGGCAGGACGGGGCGGGCGCCCGTTTCCTGGACTGCGCGCTCACCGGCTGCGCCCTGGACGGGACGGCGCTGCCGCGCGCCCGGCTGCTGGACACGGTCCTGACCGGGGTACGGGGCGTGGGCACGGACCTGGCCGAGGCGACCCTGCGCGATGTCGAGCTGGTCGACGCGCGGCTGGGCGGGACGCAGCTGCACGGTGCCGTGCTGGAGCGGGTGCTGGTCCGCGGCGGCAAGTTCGACTGCCCGAACCTGCGCGGGGCCCGGCTCAGGGACGTCGTCTTCGAGGGCTGCGTCCTCGTCGAGCCCGACTTCGCCGGTGCCCGCCTGGAGCGGGTGGAGTTCGTGGACTGCACGGTGAAGGGGGCGGACTTCGGCGCGGTCACCTTGAGCGACGTCGACCTGCGGCGGGTCGCCGCGCTGGAGATCGCCCGGGGGGTGGACCGGCTGGCGGGGGCGGTGATCAGCCCGGCGCAGCTCCTGGACCTGGCACCGCTGCTGGCGGCGGAGCTGGGGCTGCGCGTGGTGGACTGACCGGGGCCGGGCCTCCGGGGCGGGCTTCCGG
>NZ_WYCT01000047.1 GCF_011008945.1 Streptomyces harenosi | reverse complement strand
TCCACTTCTAGCTTCGTCGGCAGCGTCAGAGGTTTATAAGAGACAGGGGCGGTCCGTCCGGGGCCGGGCCCTGGGGCCCGGCCCCCGTACGGCCGGCCCCCGTACGGCCGGACCCTGTACGGCCGGACCCTGTACGGCCGGGCAGGGCCCTGACCGCCCCGCGGCGCGCGTGCCGGACGCCGGGCGCCACGGGGCGGGCGGTTGTGCCGGACACGGCCCGGCGTACGGGATCTGTCGTACGGGACTGTCCTGCGCACGCGGCCTGTCCTGCGCACGCGGCCTGTCCTGCGTACGGGACCGGCCCTGCGTACGGGACCGGCGCTGCGTACGAGGACCGCCCTGCGTGCCGGGACCGCCCTACGCGCGGGACACGTTGCGCTCGTAGACCAGGCGGAGGCCGATCAGGGTCAGCCACGGCTCGTGCTCGTCGATGACCGAGGACTCGCCGAGGACCATGGGGGCCAGGCCGCCGGTGGCGATGACGGTGACGTCGTCGGGGTCGTCGGCCAGCTCGCGGGCCATGCGGTTGACGACGCCGTCGACCTGGCCGGCGAAGCCGTAGACGATGCCGGCCTGCATGGCCTCGACCGTGTTCTTGCCGATCACGCTGCGCGGGCGGGCCACCTCGATCTTGCGGAGCTGGGCGCCCTTCACGCCGAGGGCGTCGACCGAGATCTCGATGCCGGGGGCGATGACCCCGCCGACGTACTCCCCGCGCGCGCTGACCGCGTCGAACGTCGTCGCCGTGCCGAAGTCGACGACGATGGCCGGGCCGCCGTAGAGGTCGACGGCCGCGACGGAGTTGATGATGCGGTCGGCGCCGACCTCCTTGGGGTTGTCGGTGAGGATGGGCACGCCCGTCTTGACGCCCGGTTCGACGAGGACGGCGGGGACGTCGCCGTAGTAGCGGCGGGTGACCTCGCGCAGCTCGTGCAGGACGGAGGGGACGGTGGCGCAGATGGCGATGCCGTCGATGCCGTCGCCGAGGTCGTCCCCGAGGAGCGGGTGCATGCCCATGAGGCCCTGGAGCAGGACCGCGAGCTCGTCGGCGGTGCGGCGGGCGTCGGTGGAGATGCGCCAGTGTTCGACGATCTCCTCGCCGTCGAAGAGGCCGAGGACGGTGTGCGTGTTCCCTACGTCGATCGTCAGCAGCATGTCCGTATCCTCTACTCCGCCGCGCGCAGGTCCAGGCCGATGTCCAGGATCGGCGAGGAGTGCGTGAGGGCGCCCACGGCCAGGTAGTCCACGCCGGTGTCGGCGTAGGCCCGGGCGTTGCCGAGGGTGAGTCGGCCCGACGCCTCCAGCCGGGCGCGGCCGTCGACGATCGCCACGGCCTCCTCGCACTCGCCGGGCGTGAAGTTGTCCAGCAGGATCAGGTCGGCGCCGGCGTCCACGACCTCGCGGAGCTGGTGCAGGGTGTCGACCTCGACCTCGATCGGCACGTCGGGGAAGCGCTCGCGGACCGCCTGGAACGCCTGGGCGACCCCGCCCGCGGCGACCACGTGGTTGTCCTTGACCAGGGCCGCGTCGGAGAGGGACATGCGGTGGTTGACGCCGCCGCCGCACCGGACCGCGTACTTCTCGAGCGCGCGCAGGCCGGGGGTCGTCTTGCGGGTGTCGCGGACCTTGGCCCCGGTGCCCTCCAGGGCGTCCGCCCACGCGCGGGTGGCCGTCGCGATGCCCGACAGGCGGCACAGGACGTTCAGCGCGCTGCGCTCGGCGGTGAGCAGGTCGCGGGTGCGGGTGGTGACGGAGAGGAGCTTCTGGCCCGCCTCGACGCGGTCGCCGTCCTCGACGTGGCGTTCCACCTCGAACTCGTCGGTGCAGACGACGGAGAGCACCGCTTCGGCGACCCTGAGGCCCGCGACGAC
The DNA here is from genome assembly GCF_011008945.1 of Streptomyces harenosi. Classification (GTDB taxonomy): domain Bacteria; phylum Actinomycetota; class Actinomycetes; order Streptomycetales; family Streptomycetaceae; genus Streptomyces; species Streptomyces harenosi. The sequence goes on along the minus strand of NZ_WYCT01000047.1, from coordinate 29,675 downwards.
GCCGGCCTCGCGGGCGGTGAAGTCGGCGGTGGCCACCGCCTCCTCGGGGATGGTCGCGACCGTCGTCACGTCCACGCCATGGGCGAGGTCCTCCTGGAGGGCGACGTTGGCGATGTCCTCGACCTCCACGGGGTCGAGTCCGGCGTCGGCCAGGAGCTGGGCGAGCGCGGGGTCCAGGCCGCACTCCAGGTACGTCTCGTCGTCGGGGTCCGCGCCGCAGGCGCAGCCGTCGCCGCAGCCGCCGGTGGCGGAGGCGAGGGGGAGATCGGGGGTGTTCACTGCTGTCACTGCTCCTGGGGACGGGCGGTCGGGGGGAAGTCGGCGGAGTCCGTGGTGCGGACGGCCAGGCTCCGGTCGGGGTTGAGGGTGACGGCGATGTGGCGGCGCCAGCGGGTGTCGTCGCGCTCGGGGTGGTCCTCCCGCCAGTGGCAGCCGCGGGTCTCCTCGCGCAGCGCGGCGGCGGCGACCAGGACGCGGGCGACGCACAGGAGGTTGGTGGCCTCCCAGGTGTCGACTCCGGGCTCGGCCGTCTTGCCGTGGTCGGCGAGGGCTTCGCGGGCCTCGGTGTGGAGCCGCTGGAGCCGGTCGGCGGCCCGGGCGAGGGAGGCGGCGGAGCGCAGGACCCCGGCGCCGTCCGTCATGATCCGCTGGATGGCGAAGCGGGCCTCGGGGGCAAGCAGGGGGTGCGCGGGCCGCTCGGGGGAGGCGATCGGGTGCGGCTCGCGCGCGGGGAGTGCGCCGCCCGCGCGGGCCGCCGCGATGTCGGCGGCGATGCGCTCGGCGTAGACCAGGCCCTCCAGGAGGGAGTTGGAGGCCAGGCGGTTGGCGCCGTGCACGCCGGTGCAGGCGACCTCGCCGCACGCGTACAGGCCGGGCACGGTGGTGCGGCCGTGGGAGTCGGTGCGGACGCCGCCGGAGGCGTAGTGGGCGGCCGGGGCGACCGGGACGGGCTCGGTGACCGGGTCGATGCCGTGGGCGCGGCAGGCGGCGAGGATGGTCGGGAACCGGTGCTCCCACATCTCGGCGCCGAAGTGCCGGGCGTCGAGGAACATGTGCTCGGCGCCCTGCTCCTGCATGCGGCGCATGATGCCCTTGGCGACGATGTCCCGGGGGGCGAGCTCGGCCAGTTCGTGCTGCCCCTGCATGAAGCGCACGCCGTCGGCGTCCACCAGGTGGGCGCCCTCGCCGCGGACCGCCTCGGAGACCAGGGGCTGCTGCCCCTCCGCGTCGCGGCCGAGGAAGAGCACGGTGGGGTGGAACTGGACGAACTCCAGGTCGCTGACCTCGGCGCCCGCGCGCAGGGCGAGGGCCACGCCGTCGCCGGTGGAGACGGCCGGGTTCGTCGTCGCGGAGAAGACCTGGCCCATGCCGCCGGTGGCGAGGACCACGGCGGGGGCGTGGACCGCCCCCACGCCGTCGTGCTGGCCCTCGCCCATGACGTGCAGGGTGACGCCGGCGGTGCGGCCGGCGGCGTCCGTGAGGAGGTCCAGGACCAGGGCGTTCTCGATGGTGCGCGTCCCGCGCGCGCGGACGGCGCCGACCAGGGCGCGGGAGATCTCCGCTCCGGTGGCGTCGCCGCCGGCGTGCGCGATGCGGCGCCGGTGGTGGCCGCCCTCGCGGGTCAGGGCCAGGTCGCCGTCGGCGGACTCGTCGAACCGGGCGCCGGTGGCGATGAGGCGGCGGACCGCGTCGGGGCCCTCGGTGACGAGGATGCGGACCGCTTCCTCGTCGCACAGGCCGGCGCCCGCCACCAGGGTGTCGTCCAGGTGCTGGGCCGGGGTGTCGCCCTCGCCGAGGGCCGCGGCGATGCCGCCCTGGGCCCAGCGGGTGGAGCCGTCGTCCAGGCGGGCCTTGGTGACGACGACGGTGCGCAGACCGGCGGCCTCGCAGCGCAGCGCGGCGGTGAGGCCGGCCACGCCGGAGCCGACGACCACCACGTCCGCGTCGATGGACCAGCCGGGGGCGGGCGCGTGCAGTCGTATGCCTGTGCCGGTCACGAAGCGGCTCCGAAGGTGAGGGGGATGTTGTCGATCAGCCGGGTCGTGCCGACGCGGGCGGCGACGGCGAGGACGGCCTCGCCGGTGAAGTCGTCGTCGATCTCGGTGAAGTCGGAGGGGTCGACGAGGGCCAGGTAGTCCAGTTCCAGCGGCGGGTCGAGGCGGGCGGCCTCGTCCAGGACCAGGCGGGCCGCGGCGCGGACGGCCGCCGGGCCGCCCGGTGCGGCCTGGGCGACGGCGTGCGCGTCGGCCGCCGCGCGGGACTCGCCCAGGGCGCTGAGCGCCTCCGCGCGCGCGTGCGTGGCGGGCACCTCGCGGGCCCGCGCGCGCAGCGCCTCCTGGGCGGCGTGCCGGTCGCGGCCGGCGAACAGGGCCCGCGACAGGGACAGGGCGGTGCGCCGCTCCTGGGGGGAGAGGTAGCGGTTGCGGCTGGACAGGGCCAGGCCGTCCTCCTCGCGCACGGTGGGGACGCCGACGATCTCCACGCCGAAGTTCAGGTCCCGCACCATGCGGCGGATCAGGGCGAGCTGCTGGGCGTCCTTCTGGCCGAAGAACGCCACGTCGGGGCGGGTGAGGTGGAGCAGCTTGGCGACGACGGTGAGCATGCCGTCGAAGTGGCCGGGGCGGAAGGCGCCCTCCAGGCGCTCGCCCATGGCGCCCGCGCGCAGGGTGATCCGCGGGGTGCCGTCCGGGTAGATCTCGCCGGCGGACGGCGCGAAGACGATGTCCGCGCCCGCCCGCTCGGCGGTCTTCAGGTCGGCGTCGAGGGTGCGCGGGTAGCGGTCGAGGTCCTCGCCCGCGCCGAACTGCAACGGGTTGACGAAGACGGTGACGGTCACGAAGCCCTTGCGGCCGACGTGCTCGCGGGCGGCGCGGATCAGCGCCGCGTGGCCCTCGTGCAGGGCGCCCATCGTCATGACGACGGCGGTGCGGCCGGGCACGGCGAAGTGCTCCAGGACGTGGTCCAGGTCGTCCACGGTCGGGACGAGTTCGAAGTCGTGGCTCATCGGTCTCCCCCGTTCTCGGGCAGGGCCGCCTGGTCGGCCAGGACGCCCAGCAGGTCTTCGGCCAGTTCGGGCTTGAGCAGCCCGTGGGCGAGCGCCCGGTCGGCGGTCGCGCGGGCCATCGCCAGATAGCCGGCGACGGCCTGCGGGGCGTGCCGGCGCAACTCGGTGACGTGCGCGGCGACGGTGCCCGCGTCCCCGCGCGCGACGGGGCCGGTCAGCGCCGCGTCGCCGGAGCGCAGGGCGTTGTCCAGGGCGGCGCCCAGCAGCGGGCCGAGCATCCGGTCGGGGGCCGCGACGCCGGCGGCGCGCAGCAGATCCAGGGACTGGGCGACCAGGGTGACCAGGTGGTTGGCGCCCAGGGCGAGCGCCGCGTGGTACAGCGGGCGCTTGTCCTCGTCGATCCACTCCGGCTCACCGCCCATCTCGATGACGAGGGCCTCGGCGGCCAGCCGCAGCTCCTCGGGGGCGGTGACGCCGAACGAGCACCCGGCCAGGCGCTGCACGTCGACGGGGGTGCCGGTGAAGGTCATCGCCGGGTGCAGCGCCAGCGGCAGGGCGCCGGCGCGCAGGGCGGGGTCGAGCACCTTCGCGCCGTACCGGCCGGAGGTGTGCACCAGGAGCTGGCCGGGCCGCACGGCACCGGTCTCGGCGAGCCCGGCCACCAGGCCGGGCAGGGCGTCGTCCGGGACGGTCAGCAGGACCAGCTCGGCGCGCCGGAGCACGTCGGCGGGGGCGACCAGCGGCACGTCGGGCAGCAGGGCCGCCGCGCGCCGCCTGGACGCCTCGGAGACCCCGGAGGCGGCCACCGGGCGGTGCCCGGCGAGCTGAAGCGACGCGGCCAGCGCGGGGCCCACGCGGCCGGCGCCGACGACGCCGACGGTGAGCCGCGCCGGGCGGTCCTTGGGGTCGGGCAATGGGGGTGTGTTCACGCGACGGCGGCCTTCCCGTTCCAGTCCGCTCCGGGTACCGGACGATTTCTCGTCATGTTAACGCGATCGGTTCCGGGGGCGTTCGGTCGTCCACAGGCTGTGGGTTTCCGCACAGGGCCGGGGCACGCGCGCGGACGGCAATCCCCCGCCGCCCGGGGAGCGCCCGGGACGGCCCCGGCGAAAGCCCGCGAACGGCCCGCGAGCGCGCCGCGCGCGGAACCTCGGTGCCCGCGCGGGCGCGGGCACGGCATCATCCCCGTATGAGCGATACGGCGGGGCGGGACGGGCTGCGGGACGGGGCCGAGAACCGGCGGCAGCAGGAGGAAGGGCAGCCCGAGGAGGGACAGCCGCGGGAGGGGCAGCCGCAGGAGGAGCAGACGGAGGACGAGCGGCGCCGGCGGCTGCGGGAGCGGCGCCTGGCCGCCCACCGTTCCGCCCGGCGGGTCCTGGCCCGCCCGGGCTTCCTGAGCACCCTGCGCGAGCGGCTGGCGCTGCTGGACGGGGCGGCCGGGCTGTACGACCTGGACGAGGCGGCGGACCAGTACGGCGACGGCGTCGTGGCCGCCCTGGAGGCGAGGACCGCCGCGCTGCTGGGCACGGAGGACGCGGCCTTCTTCCCGACCGGCACGATGGCCCAGCAGGTCGCCCTGCGGTGCTGGGCGGGCCGCACCGGCGGCCCGGTCGTCGCCGTGCACGCCCTCAGCCACCCCGAGGTGCACGAACGGCATGCGTTCAGCCAGGTCAGCGGATTGCGCCCGGTACGGGTGACGAGCGCGCCCCGGCCCACGACCGCCGAGGAGGTCCGCGCCCTGGAGGAGCCCTTCGGCACGCTGATGCTGGAGCTGCCCCTGAGGGACGCCGGTTATCTGCTGCCCTCGTTCGAGGAGCTCACCGAGGTGGTGGAGGCGGCCCGGGAGCGCGACGCGGTGGTCCACTTCGACGGGGCGCGCCTGTGGGAGTCCACCGTCCACTTCGGGCGTCCCCTGGAGGAGATCGCCGGCCTGGCGGACAGCGTGTACGTGTCGTTCTACAAGTCTCTCGACGCCTTCGGCGGCGCCGCGCTGGCCGGACCGCGCGCGCTCGTGGAGGAGGCGAAGGTCTGGCGGCACCGCTACGGCGGCATGGTGTTCCAGCAGTTCCCGACGGCCCTGTCGGCGCTGGCCGGTCTGGAGCGCGAACTGCCCCGGCTGCCGCGGTACGTCGCCCACGCGCGCGTGGTGGCCGCCGCGCTGCGCGAGGGCCTGGCGGCGGCCGGGCTGCCGTGGGCGCGCGTGCACCCGGAGGTGCCGCACACCCACGAGTTCCAGGTCTGGCTGCCCTGCGACGCCGGCACCGCCGCCCGGGCCGCCGTCCGCCAGGGCGAGGAGACGGGGACCCTGCTCTTCGCCCGGGCGTGGGACACCGCCGGGCCGGGGCTGGCCAGGACGGAGATCGGTGTGGGGGCCGAGGGGCTGGACTGGACGGCCGCCGAGGTGGCGGCGGCGACGGCCGGGTTCGTCTCCCGGCTGCGCGCGGAGGCGGGAGAGCCCGGCAGCGGTGTCAGGAGGTAGAGCGCGGTCGCGGATGCAGCCACCGGCCCAGTGCGTGCCGTAGCCGCCCGCGGGCCGGGCGCTCCGCCATGACCGCCTGGAACGCCCGGTGGTCGCGCCATTCCCGTACCACCTGCCACTCGTGGGCGCCGGGCGCGGGCGGCGCGGGCCGGCCGAGCCGCTGCGCGCGGTAGGTGTCGAGGACGTACTGCTGGGTGATGCTCATGGCGGACTTCGCCTCTCGGTCGACGGGGAGCGGATGCCGCGGGCGCCGGGGACGGCGGCGCCGTGGCCGGGGCCGGGGTGCGAAAGGGCTTCGCCGCCGGCCTCCTGATCCAGCTTCGGGACCGGTCACGGCGCCTGTCGCGTCGATTGGCAGGAGCCGTCAATCGAGGAGAGCGCCGTCGGTGGCGGGGTGCACCATGGGGTCATGAGCGTGAGCATCGACATCACCGGGCTGCCGCCGGAGCGGATCAGCGTCGTCCCGTCGCCGCTGGCCGAGCTCGGCACGGCCCTGCACGCGCTCAGCGAGCCCGGCCACCATCCGGGCCTGCGGGGCTGGGCGACCTCCGTGTCCGCGCGGCTGCGGCCCGACCTGGCCGACCGCCTGTGCGAGGCGGACTTCCTGTGGCGCACCACGTTCTCCGACGTCTTCGCCCCGTTCGCCGGCATCCCCGGCGGGCGGGCCGTCCCGGGCGCCACGCTCGCCGAGGAGCTCGACCTGCTCGACAAGCTGACGGACGAGGAGTTCGTGCTGGTCGCGCTGGAGTTCACCTGCCAGGTCGGATACGACACGCAGGCCCCGAGCCCGCTGCACGACGACGCGTCGCGCCGCCGCGTGCTGGAGCTCGCCGCGGCGCGCGGCACCGTCCAGGAGCGGTTCACGCGCAGGCTGCTCCAGGACCCGCCCGTGGTGCGCGCCTGGTTCCGCCAGCTCATGGAGGACTGCGAGGAGGCGTTCTTCGCGGACATCTGGGAGCGGGTCCAGCCGCAGCTCGCCGCGGACGCCCGGCACAAGACCGAGCTGCTGCGCCGCAAGGGCCTGGCGGAGGCCCTCGCCGCGGTCTCCCCGGCGGTCACGCTGGACGACGAGGCGGCCGTGATCACCGTCGACAAGCTGGTGGCGGGCCGCACGGCCACCGGGGACGGCGGCCTGGTCCTGGTCCCCACCAGCCTGGGCTGGCCGCATGTGATGGTCCTGCACCGGTACGGGTGGCAGCCCGCCATCACCTACCCCGTCAGCGGGTCCGGCCCGCAGGCCCCTTCCGTGGAGCAGGTGGGCCTGCGCCTGGAGGCGCTGGCCCATCCGGTGCGGATGCAGCTCTGCCGTCATCTGGCCCGCGCGCCCTACACCACCAGCGAGCTGGCGGACGCCCACGGCATGTCGGCACCGGAGATATCCCGGCACCTGAGCGTGCTGAAGAAGGCCGGCCTGATCACCACCCGCCGCCGCGGCCGTTACGCGCAGCACCAACTGGAGCTGTCGGCGGTGGTCCGGCTGGGCAGCGACTTCATCGAGGGCGTCCTGCGCTGAGCCGCCCGGCGGGCGCCGCCCGGGGCCTGGCGTCCGCAGCGCGGCGGGCTCGCGGGGCCCGGTGCGGCTCCCGGCCCGGCCTGGTCCGAACGGGAGGCCTCAGTCGAGGCGGATGTGCCGGAGCGAGACCCCGGCCTGTCTGAGCCGCGTCCGCAGCGGGCCGTCGGTGTGCGGGCGCGGGGTGAGGCCGGCCGCCGCGGCGATGCGGTCCGCGGTCTGCGGCACGGTGAGGTGATCCGTCCACAGGTGCTCGGCGAACTCCGGCTCGCGCAGCCGCTCCAGGCAGTGGTCGAGCCGGCGCACGGCCCAGCTCTCGCGGTGCGGCCCGGCGTCCTTCCCGGCGACGTACCGCAGGACACGCATCGGGCTCCGCTCCCGCAGGCGTTCCAGCACGGTCTCCCGGTCGGCGAGGAGGGCGACGTGCCGCACGTCGTGGCCGAGTTCCCGCAGCCGGCCGACGGTCTCGGCGAAGTAGCGCGGCTCGGTGACCGTCATCGGCGCGATGACCACGCCCTGGTGGCGGGTGAGCGCCAGGTCGAGCACCTCGACCACCCCCCGGCGCCAGGACTCCAGGTCCTGGAAGTCCCCGCGCAGCCCGGGCGGCAGCATCCGGTGCAGGCCGAAACCGGCGTGCTCGGGATCGCAGATCACGCTGCCGGGCAGCCGGCGCCGCAGCTCGTGCGCGGTCTGTGTCTTCCCGCCCCCGAAGGGGCCGTTGATCCACAGAAGCATGCGCCCGACCCTACCGGCCCGGCGCCCGGACGCCCGGGCCGGCCGGTCCGCGGGCTCAGCCGTGGCCGCCGGCCCGCACCAGCCCCGTCTCGTAGGCCAGCACCACCACCTGCACCCGGTCCCTGAGGCCCAGCTTGGTCAGGATGCGGCCCACGTGCGTCTTCACGGTCGCCTCCGACAGGACCAGCCGGGCCGCGATCTCCCCGTTGGACAGGCCCTGCGCCACCAGCACCATCACCTCCCGCTCCCGCTCGGTGAGCCGCTGGAGGGCCTTGTGGTGCGGCTCCTTGGCGGTCCCGGGCAGCATCGGCGCGAACCGGTCGAGCAGACGGCGGGTGGTCGAGGGGGCCACCACCGCGTCGCCGCTGTGCACGGCACGGATGGCGGCGAGCAGCTCACCGGGCGGCACGTCCTTGAGCATGAAGCCGGACGCGCCCGCCTTCAGCGCCGAGAAGGCGTACTCGTCCAGGTCGAAGGTGGTCAGGATGAGCACCTTCGGCGCGTCGGGGCCGGCGCAGATGCGGCGGGTGGCCTCCACGCCGTCCAGCTTGGGCATGCGGACGTCCATCAGCACCACGTCCACGGCGGTGGACTCCAGGGCCCCGATGGCCTCGACGCCGTCCCCCGCCTCCGCCACGACCTCCATGTCCGGCTGGGCGGCGAGCACCATCCGGAACCCGGTGCGCAGCAGCACCTGGTCGTCGACGAGCATCACGCGGATCGTCATCGGGGCCTCTTCCATGTCCGTCTGCCCGGGTCGCCGGGCGTTACAGGTGTCAACGCGGTGTCTGCGTCCGCGTCAGTGTGCGGGTTTGAGGGGGAGCAGCGCACTGATGCGGAAGCCTCCGCCCGGTCGCGGGCCGGCGTCCAGCGTGCCGCCGACCATGCCGACCCGCTCGCGCATGCCGATCAGGCCGTGGCCCTGCCCGTCCAGGCCGCCCTCCTCGTACAGCTCGTGCGGGGCGCCCTTGCCGTCGTCCTCCACCAGCACGCCGAGCCCGTCGTCGAAGTAGACCAGGCGCACGCTGGCGCCCGCGTTGGGGCCGCCGTGCTTGCGGGTGTTGGTGAGCGCCTCCTGCACGATGCGGTACGCGGTGAGCTCGACGCCGCTGGGCAGGGGACGCGGCGTGCCCTCGATCCGGAAGTCGACGGGGAGTCCCGATCCGCGGCACTGCTCGACCAGGTCCTCGATCTGCCGGACGTCGGGCTGCGGGACGTACTCGCCGGCCTCCTGGTGCTCCCCGGTGCGCAGCACGCCCAGCAGGCGGCGCATCTCGGCCAGGGCCTGGCGGCCGGTGGAGGAGATGGTCTCCAGCGCCTTCTTCGCCTGGTCGGGCGCGGCGTCGATGACGTACGCGGCCCCGTCGGCCTGCACCACCATCACCGAGACGTTGTGGGCGACGACGTCGTGCAGCTCGCGGGCGATGCGGGCGCGCTCGGCGGCGACCGCCACCTTGGCCTGCGCCTCCCGCTCCCGCTCCAGCCGGGCGGCGCGCTCCTCGAGCTGGGTGAAGTAGGCGCGGCGCGTGCGCATGGAGTCGCCGAGCACCCACGCGAGGGCGAAGGGGACGGTCTGGAAGACCGCACCGGCGATGTTGTTGGCGACCCCGACGTCCTCGTTGTACCAGCGCACCTGCGCCACCGACGCCGCGCACAGGCCCATCGCCAGCGCCAGCCGGGACGCCCAGCGGGCGCCGATCGCGGCCACCGTGTAGACGATCAGCAGCAGGGCGAAGTCGGCGACCATCGTCTCGACGTCCAGCACGAGCTGTGCCAGGCCCAGGACGACGGCCAGCACCAGCATCTTCTCCGGCATCCGGCGGCGCAGCGCCACCACCAGGGCCAGCAGCAGCGCGACCGGGATGATGCGCATCGGCGCGTCGGTGCCCTCGGCGGCCTGCCGTCCGGCCTCCCCCATCACCGTGATCACCAGCAGGACGACGGCCCAGAAGCTGTCGACACCGGTCGGGTGCCTGCGGAGGAAGTCGTAGAGGCGCTGCACGTAACCCAGCGTAGGCACGGGTGATGTGTGCGGGGGTCAACCGGAGGACCGATCCCCGGCGGGCCCGTGTACTCCGCAAGGTGGAGGGCCCGCTCCCCTGTCCGCTTAGCCTGGGGCCCGTGACAGCGGTGACGAACGGTGCGGGCGAGTGGCGGAGCTGGCGGGCGGCGGCGCGGGAGGCGCTGTACGGGCCGCGGGGGTTCTACCGCCGGCCGGAGGGTCCCGCGGGGCACTTCCGTACGTCCGTGCACGTCTCGCCGCTGTTCGCGCGGGCGGTGGCGCGGCTGCTGTGCCGGGTCGACGCGGAGCTGGGCGGGCCCGCACGGCTCGACTTCGTGGACATGGCCGCCGGGCGGGGGGAACTGGCCGCCGGTGTCCTGGCCGCGCTGCCCGCCGGCGTGGCGTCCCGGACGCGCGTGTACGCCGTCGAGATCGCCGGCCGGCCCGAGGGGCTCGACCACCGGATCGAGTGGCTTGCCGAGCCGCCCCGGCCGGTCACCGGGCTGCTCTTCGCCAACGAGTGGCTGGACAACGTACCGGTGGAGGTCGCGCAGACGGACGCGACGGGGGTGGCGCGGCGGGTGCTCGTGCGCGACGACGGCACGGAGCGGCTCGGGGAGCCGGTGACCGGCGCGGAGGCGGAGTGGCTCCGCCGGTGGTGGCCGCTGGCGGCCGGGACCGGACGCCCCGGGGAGGACCGGCGCCCCGGCGAGGCACGACACCGGGCCCAGGAAGGACCCGGGGCCGGGGAAGGACTCCGGGCCGGAGAAGGCCCCCGGGCCGGAGAAGGCCCCCGGGCCGAAGAGGGGCTCCGGGCCGAGATCGGGCTGGACCGGGACGCGGCGTGGGCGTCCGCCGTCGCCACGCTCGACAGGGGCCTGGCCGTGGCCGTCGACTACGCGCACACGCGGGAGACCCGTCCGCCCTTCGGGACGCTCACCGGTTTCCGCGCGGGGCGGGAGACGGCACCCGTGCCGGACGGGTCCTGCGACATCACCGCGCACGTCGCCCTGGACGCGTGCGCGGCGGCGTGCCCCCTCCCCGGCGCCCGGCTGCTCTCCCAGCGCGAGGCCCTGCCGCTCCTCGGGGTCACCGGCGCGCGCCCCCCGCTCGCGCTCGCCTCCAGCGACCCCGCCGGATACGTCCGCGCCCTCGCGAGCGCCGGGGAGGCCGCCGAGCTGACCGCGCCGGGCGGGCTCGGCGACTTCGTGTGGCTGCTCCAGCCGGTGGGCATCCGGGACGTCCTGTCCCCCTGAGGTGCCCCGGCGGCGGGCCGGGGCGGGCCGGGGCGGTGTGCCCCGGCGCCGGAGGCCCTACTTGTCGACGTCGCCCACCACGAAGAACATCGACCCCAGGATCGCCACCATGTCCGCCACGAGCGTCCCGGGCAGCAGCTCGGTCAGGGTCTGCACGTTGTTGTACGAGGCCGACCGCAGCTTCAGCCGGTAGGGGGTCTTCTCGCCCTTGCTGACCAGGTAGTAGCCGTTGATGCCGAGCGGGTTCTCGGTCCAGGCGTAGGTGTGGCCCTCGGGCGCCTTCAGCACCTTGGGGAGCCGCTGGTTGATCGGGCCGGGCGGCAGTTCGGCCAGCCGGTCCAGACAGGCGTCGGCCAGGTCGAGGGCGTTGTGCGTCTGCTCCAGCAGGCACTCGAAGCGGGCGAGGCAGTCGCCCTCCTGCCGGGTGACCACCCGCAGCGTGTCCTGGAGTTCGCCGTAGGCCAGGTACGGCTCGTCGCGCCGCAGGTCGAAGTCGACGCCCGAGGCCCGCGCGATCGGCCCGCTCACCCCGTAGGCGTGCACGGTCCCGGGCGCGAGCCGGCCCACGCCGCGCGTGCGCCCCCGGAAGATCTCGTTGCCGAGGACGAGGTCGTCGAAGACGTCCATGCGCGAGCGGACGGCGGCGACGGCGGCACGCGCGCGTGCGCTCCAGCCGGCCGGCAGGTCCTCCTTGAGGCCGCCCACGCGGTTGAACATGTAGTGCATCCGGCCGCCGGAGAGCTCCTCCATGACGTTCTGGAGGGTCTCGCGCTCCCGGAAGGCGTAGAAGACCGGCGTCATGCCGCCGAGCTCCAGGGGGTAGGAGCCGAGGAACATCAGGTGGTTCAGTACCCGGTTCAGCTCGGCGAGCAGGGTCCGCGTCCACACCGCGCGCGGGGGGACCTCCATGCCGAGCATCCGCTCCACGGCGAGGACCACGCCCAGTTCGTTGGAGAACGCCGACAGCCAGTCGTGGCGGTTGGCGAGCACGATGATCTGGCGGTAGTCCCGCGCCTCGAACAGCTTCTCCGCGCCGCGGTGCATGTAGCCGATCACGGGCTCCGCGTGGGTGATGCGCTCGCCGTCCAGGACGAGCTTCAGGCGCAGCACGCCGTGGGTCGACGGGTGCTGGGGCCCGATGTTCAGCACCATGTCGGTGCTCTCCGCGGCGCCGCCGATACCGACCATGGTCTCCGTCGTAGGCGTCATGGCCCCAGTCTCCCCTACGTACGCTGGCCTCATGGAAACGGGGAGTCCGCAAGAGGCGGGGACGGGGACGGCTGCGGGCGGCCGGCCGGTGTGGACCGGTCTGCCGCCGGGGCTGCTGCGGATGCGGCGGATGCTGCTGGTGGTGTGGGCGGGGCTGCTGACGGCCGCCTCGGTGGTGCTGCCGTGGTGGCTGGCCGGACCGGCGTGGGCGGTGTTCGCGCTGCTGCCGCCGGCCCTGGCCGCCTGGGGCTGGGTGATGCTGGAGCGCAACTGGCGGTCCTGGCGGTACGCCGAGCGCGCCGACGACCTGCTGATCAGCCGGGGGGTGCTGTGGCGGGAGCAGACCGTCGTTCCGTACGGGCGGATGCAGCTCGTGGAGGTCACCTCCGGACCGGTCGAGCGGTACTTCGGACTGGCCGGGGTGCAGGTGCACACCGCCGCCGCCGCGACCGACGCGACCATCCCGGGCCTGCACCCGGCCGAGGCGGAACGGCTCCGCGACCGGCTCACCGAGCTGGGCGAGGCCCGATCGGCGGGGCTGTGACGGCGCCGCGGGCCGCCCGGGCCGCCCGTGAACCGGTCCCGCGGGAACCGGACGGCGGGACAGCGGAGCGGCGGCTGCACCCCGTCACGCCGTTCCGGCGGGCGTGGGCGCCGGTCGCCGTACTCGCCGGCTGGGCCGGGCACGACCTCGACGGGACGCAGCGGCAACTGTCCCGGCTCACCCCGACCACCCTGCTGGCCGGGCTCGCCGTACTCCTCCCGGCCGCCGCCCTGTACGGCTTCCTGACCTGGTGGTTCACGCGTTTCGCGGTGACGGAGGCGGAGCTGCGGATCCGGACCGGGCTGCTGTTCCGGCGCACCGCGCACATCCGGCTGGAGCGCGTTCAGGCCATCGACGTCACCCAGCCGCTCCTCGCCCGGATCGCGGGGGTCGCCAAGCTGAGAATCGACGTCATAGGGACCGACAAGAAGGACGAACTCGCCTTCCTCGGCGCCGGGGAGGCCCGGGCGCTGCGCGCCGAACTGCTCGCGCGGGCGGCCGGTCTGGCCCCCGAGACCGCCCACGAGGTCGGCGAGGCCCCGGCCACGCGGCTGCTGCGCGTCCCGCCCGGCGTCCTCGCCGCCTCCCTGCTGCTGACCGGCGCGACCTGGGGCATGCTGGCCGCCGCCGTCGCCGTACCGGTCCTGCTGTGGACGGCCACCCACAACCTGTGGACGGTCCTCGCCACCGCCCTGCCGCTGGCGGGCGCGGCGGGGGCGCGCAGCGTGGGGCGGTTCGTCGCCGACTACGACTGGACGGTCGCCCGGTCACCGGACGGGCTGCGCCTGGACCACGGGCTGCTCGACCGGGCCCACGAGACGGTGCCGCCGGGGCGGGTGCAGACCGTGCGGATCGTGGAGCCGCTGCTGTGGCGCGCACGCGGCTGGGTGCGGGTGGAACTGGACGTGGCCGGGTCGTCCAACTCCGTGCTGCTGCCGGTCGCCCCGCGCGAGGCCGCGGAGTCCGTCATCGCGCGCGTGCTGCCCGGGGTGGCCGTGCCGTCCGGGGCGGCGCTCTCCCGCCCGCCGCGACGGGCCGGCTGGTGCCGGCCGCTGTGGTGGCGCGGTCATGGGCTCGCCGTCACCGATGCCGTGTTCGCCGCCCGGCACGGGCTGCTGCGGCGCACCCTGGCGCTGGTGCCGCACGCCAAGGTGCAGAGCGTCCGGCTGACGCAGGGGCCGTGGCAGCGGGCGCGGCGGGTCGCCGACGTCCGGGTGGACACGGGGGCGAACAAGACGGTGACGGCGCGGCTGCGGGACGCCGGGGAGGCGGCGGAGCTGCTGCGGGCCCAGGCGGAGCGCTCCCGCACGGGACGCCGGGACGCCCGCCCGGACCGCTGGATGGCCTCCCGGGGCCTGGCGGACCGCCCCTAGGGAACACGCCGGGCGGTGTCCCCCGGCCCGGCACACGCGCGGACCGGGGGACACCGCCCGGCGGGGCTCAGGACGCGGCGGTCCTGAGTCCCTGTACGTCGATCTGCTCCGTCTCGTCGTGCGCCGTCAGGTCGATGACCCGGCCCTCGCCGGACGCCTGCACGCCCTCCGGCTCGGCCCCGGCCACGGCCTCGGCATCTGCACCGGCCTCGGGCGCGATGCCGGCCTCGGGCGCGACCTCGGCCTCGGACACGATGCCGGCCTCGTCCTCGGTCCCGGCGTAGGGCGCGACCTCAGGTACGGTCTCTGCCTCGGCCTCGGTCCCGGCCTCGGCCTCGGCACGGTGCAGGGCGAGTGCCTCCTGGCCGACGATGTCGGCGAGGTCCTCGTCCTGGACCGCGGCCTCCAGGGCGCTGGGCGCCACCGCGCCCGCCCCGCTCCCCCGCCGCCCGTGCGCCCGCACCGACGGCTCCACACCCTCGACGCCCTGCGGTCCCACGGAACCCTGCGAACCCGCGGCGCCCTGCGGTCCCACGGAGCCCTGCGGGCCCACGGAACCCTGCGGACCCGCGGCGCCCCGCTGGTCCTTGGAGCCCTTGGGGTCCTTCCCGTCCTTGGTGCCGAAGAAGTCGAAGCCCCCCACGGCCGCCGGGCGCCGCGCGGGAGCGGGCGGTACGACGGCCGCCGCGGGCGGCACCGAGAGGTGCCCGGCGGGCTGCGGCCCGGACGGCTGCGCGAGGCCGGGCGCGGTGCCCTGCCCGGAGTCCGGCACCGACACCCGCGCGGGCCCGGCATCCGCCGGCGTACCGGCGCCCGCGGGCTGCGCCGCCGGGGCTCCCGCACCGGCGGTCCGGGCGCCACCGCCGCCGTCCCCGCCGCCGTCCGCCCTGGTGCCGGCGAGCCGCGCCAGGGCCGCGCCGGCCCGCTGGAACAGCCGAGCGCCCTCCGGGGAGGAGAAGAGAGGGGGGTTCCCCGGCTCGCCACCGGCGACGCGGGCGCGCTCGGCGCCCTCCGTCCCCGGCGTCCCGCCCGCGGGCGCCCCCTGCCCAGCCGCCGGCCGGCCCGCCGCCAGGGCACGCGCCGGGGAGGCCGCCCCCAGCTCCAGCAGGCGGCGGCCCTCCAGGGCCCCGGCGCGCTCGGTCTCCGCCGTGGCGTAGCGCCGCAGCAGGGCCGCGTGCTCGTTGCGCAGCCCCTGAAGCTCCGTCCGCTTGGCGCGCAGCCGCTGCTCCAGCTTGGCCCGCAGCTCGCGCGACTCCTCCAGGTCCGCCTCCAGTTCGGCGACGCGTTCCTCGTGCCGCCACTCGTCGCTCGCCCGCGCGCGCGTGAGTTCGGCGACCCGCCTGCCCGCCTGCATGTCCCAGCGGCGCATGACGAACGCCCCGGTGATCGCCGTCACCGCGGCGGCCGCGGCCAGTGCGCGAAGCACCATGGGTTCGCTGAACACCCAGGGGCCCAGGGCACAGACGAGGGAGACGCCTGCGATCGCCGACGGCGGAAGCATTCTGTGCAGGGGAGGGGAATGACGGTGACGTCCACGTGGCATGGCCAGAAACTTACCGCGCATGGGCGTTTCTTGGCTCGCCGCCCCGTAAAAACACGGCCGCCCGCTAAGTGTTCACGAGCCGTCAGGAAACAACACGCCGACACGCCCGGCGAATTCGATCAAGATCGTTTTCAGTGGTCGCCGAGCCGGCCGCTCATCCACTGCAACGCCGCGGGAATCTCCCGGCGCCACGTATTGAAGTTGTGGCCGCCGCTTTCCAGGATGATCGACGAGATCCGCGTCCGTCCCGTCGCCTTGACCCGCTCTATGAACTCCAGCGTGTCCGCGTAGTTGGACTCCCCCCTCCGGCTGCTGGTGACCAGCAGCGAGGTGTCCGGCGCGGGCTCGTGTTTCAGGTACCACCACAGGTCGGCCCGATTCTCCAGTTCCTCGTCGCCGTGGAAGAGATCGCCCGTGGTCGCGTCGATCGGCGCCTCGTAGTACGCGGAGAGGCCGGCACCGGCGGCGTACACCCCGGGATGGTGCAGGGCCAGCTTCAGCGCGCAGTAACCGCCCGTCGAATTGCCGATGACGCCCCAGCTTCCCGGCTCGCGGCCCACCCGGTACCGCGCGGAGACCGCGTCGGGCAGATCCCTGGCGAAGAACGACTCGGTGCGCGGCCCGCCGGGGATGTCCACGCACTCGGTGTCCCGGGGCGGCGCCACCGTCGGACGCAGCATCACCAGGATCATCGGCTGGATCCGGCCACGCCCGGCCAGGTCCAGCGCCGTGCGCGGGTACTCCAGCTTGTCCACCAGCGCCTCGGCCGTCCCCGGATAACCGGTCAGGACGACCGCCGTGGGGAACGTGCGCGTGCGGTACCGCGGCTGGAAGTACTCCGGGGGCAGGTAGACGTAGGCGGGCGTGGCGATGCGGGTGGTCCGGCCCACGATCCGCACCTTCTGGATCTGCCCGCCGGTCTCCGGCCGGGAGCCGCCCGGCGCCTTCACCGGCCGGGTGCCGACCACCCGGAGCGGTCCCTGCCCGCCGCCGGCGTGGTCGACGACCACGCCCTGCCCGGTCTCCCGCCCGAAGAGGTCCGCCCAGCCCGCGTAGAAGCCGAACGCCTGGTTGGCGGCGAGCCCGACCGCGGCGAACAGCGCGAGCTGCGTGGCCAGCAGCAGCCCGACCCGCCCGGCGACGGCCCGCGCGGACCGCCGGGCCAGCCGCGGCCACAGCCAGACCGTGCCGGCGAACAGCAGCACGGCGGCCACCACCGCCAGCGCCAGCACCTTGCCGCTTGTCAGACCCATCCGTCGCTACCTGCCCGTGCTCCGTGCCCGGGCGCCCCGGCGCGCTCGGTCGCCCGCGCGGGCCGGTCCCGGACCTTCCGTGGCCATGAAGGCTTTGCATGGCCGGTGAAACCGCTTCGGAGAGCCGAGTGAACCTCTCTCCCCGAGACACCGTCCTAGAGGGCGCAATGTCGCCGGATGCCCGATCGGCACCGGATCCAAGCTCCTTCGCACAACTACGGGATGCGATGTCTGTCAGGCCAGATGAGGAAATGTCGGGTGGGGTTCCCAAGCCCACGGACCGGGCGGGCCGCGCGCGGCGCCTGCTGAGCGGCCCGCGCCCGGAGGCCGTCCCCGTCCTCGTCGGACGCGCCTGCGCCCTGGTCGGCCTGCTGGACATCGCGGCGGGCGTCTTCCCGCGGTTCCGGCACAGCCGTATGCACGCCCTGGCCGAGGTGCTGCCGGGCGCCCTCGGCCCGTTCGCCGCGGCGCTCTCGCTCAGCGCCGGCGTACTGTTGCTGCTGCTCGCCCACGGACTCAAGCGGGGGAAGCGGCGGGCCTGGCGCGCCGCGGTGGCGCTGCTGCCGGCCGGCGCGGCCGCCCAGTTCGCCTACCGCCACTCGCTGGCGGGCGTCGCCCTCTCGCTGGTGCTGCTGTGGGCCGTACTGCGCCACCGCGACCAGTTCGCCGCGCTGCCCGACCCGCGCAGCCGGTGGCGGGCGCTGGCCAACTTCGTCCTCATGGGCGCCGGTTCCCTCGCCCTCGGGCTGGTCGTCGTCAGCGCCCACCCGGACCGCATCGTCGGCTCCCCCAGCCTCGCCGACCGCCTCACCCACGTCCTGTACGGCCTGTTCGGCTTCGAGGGCCCCGTCGACTACCAGGGCACCACCTCCTGGACGGTCGCCTTCTCGCTCGGCGCCCTCGGCCTGCTCACCGCCGTCACCACCGTCTACCTGGCCCTGCGCCCCGAACACCCGGCCGCCCGCCTCACCGAGGACGACGAGGCCCGGCTGCGCGCCCTGCTGGCCCGGCACGGAGGACGCGACTCCCTCGGCCACTTCGCGCTGCGCCGCGACAAGGCCGTCGTCTTCTCCCCCAGCGGCAAGGCGGCGGTGACCTACCGCGTGGTCTGCGGCGTGATGCTCGCCAGCGGCGACCCGATCGGCGACGTCGAGGCGTGGCCCGGCGCCATCGAGCGCTTCATGGACGAGGCCCGCGCCCACTCCTGGACCCCCGCCGTCATGGGCTGCTCCGAGACCGGCGGCCAGGTGTGGACCCGCGAGACCGGTCTCGACGCCCTCGAACTGGGCGACGAGGCGGTGGTGGACGTCAGGGATTTCTCGCTCGCCGGCCGCGCGATGCGCAATGTGCGCCAGATGGTCAAGCGCATCGAGCGCGCCGGTTACGAGACCCGGGTACGACGTGTCCGTGACCTCGGCGAGGCCGAGCTGGACCGGATCCGCCGCGCCGCCGACGACTGGCGCGGCACCGACACCGAGCGCGGCTTCTCCATGGCGCTCGGCCGCCTCGGCGACCCCGCCGACGGCGACTGCCTGGTCGCCACCGCCCACAAGGCCGACGAGCAGCCCGGACCGTACGGCGACCTGAAGGCGGTCCTGCACTTCGTGCCGTGGGGCACCGACGGGGTCTCGCTGGACCTCATGCGGCGGGACCGCGCGGCCGACCCCGGCATGAACGAACTGCTCATCGTCGCCGCCCTCCAGGCCGCGCCGAGGCTCGGCATCGAGCGGGTCTCCCTCAACTTCGCGATGTTCCGCTCGGCGCTGGCGCGCGGCGAGAAGATCGGCGCCGGACCGGTGCTGCGGGCCTGGCGGGGGCTGCTGGTGTTCCTCTCCCGGTGGTTCCAGATCGAGTCGCTGTACAAGTTCAACGCCAAGTTCCAGCCGCGCTGGGAACCCCGTTTCGTCGTCTACCGCGCCCCGGCCGACCTCCCGCGCATCGGCTTCGCCGCCCTGCAGGCGGAGGGGTTCCTCACCCTTCCCGCGCCGCTGCCGCGCTTCCTGCGCCGCCGGGCGGCCGCCCCCCGTCCGTGCGCCCACCGGCTCGCCGAGCGGGACGTACGGGCCGCCTGAGCACCGGCCCGCGGCCTTCGAGCGCCGCGGGCCCGCGGCCCCCGGCCGCCCCGGCCCCGCGGGCCGTGACCGCCGCCCCCGGGGCCTACGCTGAACACATGAGCAACCAGACCGGCCGCCGCCACGTGGCGGGCCTGCCCGTATGGGACCGCTGCGCGGTCATGGGGGTCGTGAACGTGACCCCCGACTCGTTCTCCGACGGGGGTCGGTGGTTCGACACGACGGCCGCCGTCAAGCACGGCCTCGGCCTGGTCGCCGAGGGCGCGGACCTGGTCGACGTCGGCGGCGAGTCCACCCGCCCCGGCGCCACCCGCGTCGACGAGGCGGAGGAGCTCAGGCGGGTCGTCCCCGTGGTCCGCGGCCTGGCCTCGGAGGGCGTCACGGTCTCCGTCGACACCATGCGCGCCTCCGTGGCCGAGCAGGCCCTCGCCGCCGGCGCCGCCCTCGTCAACGACGTCAGCGGCGGACTCGCCGACCCCCGGATGATCCCGGTCGTCGCGGACTGCGGCGCCCCCTTCGTGGTGATGCACTGGCGCGGCTTCCTGGAGGGCGGCAACGTCCGGGGCGTGTACGGCGACGTCGTCGCCGACGTCACCGGCGAGCTCCACGCGCGCGTGGAGGCCGTCCTGGAGGGCGGCATCGCGGCCGACCGGATCGTCGTCGACCCCGGTCTGGGCTTCTCCAAGGACGCCGACCACGACCTGGCGCTCCTCGCCCGCCTCGACCGCCTGCTGGGCCTCGGCCACCCGCTGCTGGTCGCCGCCTCCCGCAAGCGGTTCCTCGGCCGGGTCCTCGCCGGGCCGGACGGCACCGTGCCGCCCGCGCGGGAACGCGACGCGGCCACGGCCGCCGTCTCCGCGCTCGCGGCGCACGCCGGGGCGTGGGCGGTGCGGGTGCACGAGGTGCGCGCCACCGCCGACGCCGTGCGGGTCGCCCGCGCCGTCGAGGGAGCCCGGTGAACGCCCCCCACACCGACGTCGAGCACGTCGAGGCCGCCAACACCGCCTTCTACGAGGCGGTGGAGCGGGGCGACTTCGAGGAGGTGTCCGCGCTCTGGCTCTCCCCGTCCGACCTGGGCATCGACGAGACGTACCACGACCCGGCGGACGCCGGCGTGATCTCCTGCGTGCACCCCGGCTGGCCGGTCCTGACCGGACGCGGCGAGGTGCTGCGGTCGTACGCGCTGATCATGGCCAACACCGACTACATCCAGTTCTTCCTCACCGACGTGCACATCTCCGTGACCGGCGACACCGCCGTGGTGACGTGCAGCGAGAACATCCTCAGCGGCGGGCCCGCCCCGGAAGGCGGCGACGAGCTCGGCCCGCTCGTCGGCCAGGTGGTGGCCGCCACCAACGTGTTCCGGCGCACGCCCTCCGGCTGGAAGCTCTGGTCCCACCACGCCTCGCCGGTCCTGGCCGAGAACGGCGAGAACGGCGGGGACGACACGGAGGACACCCCCTCCTGAGCGGGTAGACGGGAGGGATGGACGGCCGAGGGCGCCACGGCACGGCGGGGCACGACCGGGTCCGGCCGGGACGTGGCTGGAATCACGGACCGCCCCGCTACGGCGGTCACCGGCCCGTGAGCGGCGGGGTTCTCCAGGGGAAACACCGGGTGAAACCTGCCGCCGCCGGCGGCGGGGCGCACCCCCGTGGCCCGGCGCTGTCGGTGGCCGCGGGTAGATTCGACCCAGGCCGGCATGCCGCCCGCACGCGGCGCCGACCGGCCGAGACCGACGACTGCAGGAGTGATTCGCGTGGATCGTGTCGCGCTGCGCGGCCTGAAGGCCCGCGGGCACCACGGTGTGTTCCCCAAGGAGCGTGAAGAGGGCCAGACCTTCATCGTGGACCTCGTCCTCGCCGTGGACACCCGGCCGGCCGCGGCCGACGACGACCTGACGAAGACCGTGCACTACGGCATCGTGGCGGAGGAGGTCGTGGCCGCCGTGGAGGGCGAGCCCGTCAACCTCATCGAGACCCTGGCCGAGCGCATCGCCCAGGTCTGCCTGAAGCACGAGGCCGTGCGGGAGGTCGAGGTCTGCGTCCACAAGCCGGACGCGCCGATCACCGTGCCGTTCGACGACGTGACCGTCACCATCACCCGGAGCCGCGTATGACCGCCTCGTTCACCGGCGGGTCCACCGACCCGACCGTCCAGCCGGTGCCGGCCTCGGTCGTCGAGAAGGTCGACGCCGCCGACACCACGCTGCACAACCCGAAACGGGCCGTGATCTCCCTCGGCTCCAACCTCGGCAACCGCCTGGAGACCCTCCAGGGCGCCATCGACGCCCTGGAGGACACCCCCGGCGTGCGCGTCAAGGCGGTCTCCCCGGTGTACGAGACGGAGCCGTGGGGCGTGGAGCCCGGCAGCCAGCCCTCGTACTTCAACGCGGTCGTGGTCCTCAAGACGACGCTGCCCCCGTCCTCCCTGCTGGAGCGGGCGCAGGCCGTCGAGGAGGCCTTCCACCGGGTCCGCGACGAGCGCTGGGGCGCCCGCACCCTCGACGTGGACATCGTCGCCTACGACGGTGTCGTCTCCGACGACCCGCGGCTCACCCTCCCCCACCCGCGCGCCCACGAACGCGCCTTCGTCCTCGCCCCCTGGCACGACCTGGACCCCGCCGCCGAGCTGCCGGGCCGCGGCCCGGTCGCGGAGCTGCTGGACGCGGTGACCCGGGAGGGCGTCACACCCCGCGGCGACCTGGAACTCCGGCTGCCCGAGTAGCCGTTAAGGTCGACAGCGCCGGGGACCGGGACGATCACCGTCCGGGCCAGGCGGGAAACCGGCCCGGACATCCGGGGGAACGCGAAGGGACACCGTGAGAGAGCTGCGCATCAGGGTGCTGGCCGGCGTCTTCGCCGTGGCCGGCGTCCTGTCCTGGGCCGGCGCCCGCCTGTGGAACTCGGTCGGCACGCTCCCCAGCGTCCCGCTGGCCGCCCCCGTCGTCCTCGCCCTGATCGCCGTCGTCCTGCTGGCCACGGCGCTCTCCCTGCGCGCCCGGCTGCGGGCCCAGCGCGAGCGCCGCCCCGGCGCCAAGGGCGTCGACCCGCTGATGGCGGCCCGTGCGGTGGTCTTCGGCCAGGCCAGCGCCCTGGTCGCCGCCCTCGTCTCCGGCATGTACGGCGGCACCGGCGTCTTCCTGCTGGAGTCCCTCGACATCCCGGCCCGCCGCGACCAGGCCTTCTACGCCGGCTTCTCGGTCCTGGCGGGCATCGGGGTGGTGGCGGCGGCCATGTTCCTGGAGCGGGTGTGCAGGCTCCCGGAGGACGACGAGGACGACGGCGGCCCGGGAGCGGCTCCGGCGGCGTGACGCGCGAGGCGGCCCGCCGCCCCCGTCAGTGGGCCATGATCAGGCTCATCGCCTCGTTGCGCGTGGCCACGTCGCGGAGCTGGCCGCGCACCGCCGACGTTATGGTCTTGGCGCCCGGCTTGCGGATACCGCGCATCGACATGCACATGTGCTCGCACTCCACCACGACGATGACCCCGCGCGGCTCCAGCATCTCCATCAGGGAGTCCGCGATCTGCGTGGTGAGCCGTTCCTGCACCTGCGGACGGCGGGCGAAGACGTCCACCAGCCGCGCCAGCTTGGACAGACCCGTGATCTTCCCGGTGGTGGACGGGATGTAGCCGACGTGCGCCACGCCCCGGAAGGGGACCAGGTGGTGCTCGCAGGTGCTGTACACCTCGATGTCCTTCACGAGCACCATCTCGTCGTGCCCGATGTCGAAGGTCGTCGTCAGCACGTCCTCGGGCTTCTGCCACAGCCCCGCGAAGATCTCCTTGTACGCGCGCGCCACCCGTGCCGGCGTTTCCCGCAGCCCCTCGCGGTCCGGGTCCTCGCCGACCGCGATCAGGAGTTCGCGCACGGCGTTCTCGGCCCGCTTCTCGTCGAACTCGCCGATCTGGCCCTCGCCGTCCAGCGTCACGGGGTCGGTCATGTGCTGCCTCGTTCCTGTGTGTCTGACGTGCTGGCATGCGGAATGCCGCGCCCCCCAGGCTAGAACCTGGGGGGCGCGGCATACATTCCGGGCCCGGCGGGGCCGGGAGACGGTGCCCGATCAGCTCTCCGGGCGGTCCTCCGGGGTCCGCTCGGGGGCCGGGGCGGGCTCCGCCGCCGTGCTCTTGGCGGTGATCCCGGCGGTGGCGCCGTTGGCCCCGTTGGTCAGCGCGAGCTCCTTGGGGGAGAGCACCGGCGGACGGGTGGACGGCGTGCGCCGCGAGGAGCCGGTCCAGGCGGGCCGCGGCGGGCGCTTGACGATCGGCGCGAAGATCTCGGCGATCTCCTCCTTGCCGAGGGTCTCCTTCTCCAGGAGGGCCAGGACGAGGTTGTCGAGGACGTCGCGGTTCTCGACCAGGATCTCCCAGGCCTCGTTGTGCGCCGTCTCGATGAGCTTCTTGACCTCCTCGTCGACGAGCGCCGCGACCTCTTCCGAGTAGTCCCGCTGGTGAGCCATCTCACGGCCGAGGAACGGCTCGGTGTTGTCGCCGCCGAACTTGATCGCGCCGAGCCGCTCGGTCATGCCGTACTGGGTGACCATCGCGCGGGCCAGGTTGGTGGCCTTCTCGATGTCGTTGGCGGCACCCGTGGTCGGGTCGTGGAAGACGAGCTCCTCGGCCGCCCGGCCGCCCAGCATGTAGGCGAGCTGGTCCAGCATCTCGTTGCGGGTCGTGGAGTACTTGTCCTCGTCCGGCAGGACCATCGTGTAACCGAGGGCCCGGCCGCGCGACAGGATCGTGATCTTGTGGACGGGGTCGGAGTTCGGCGAGGCCGCCGCGACCAGGGCGTGACCGCCCTCGTGGTACGCGGTGATCTTCTTCTCCTTGTCCGACATGATCCGGGTCCGCTTCTGCGGGCCCGCGACCACGCGGTCGATCGCCTCGTCCAGCATCTTGTTGTCGATCAGCTTCTGGTCGCTGCGGGCCGTCAGCAGGGCGGCCTCGTTCAGGACGTTGGCCAGATCGGCACCGGTCATGCCGGGGGTGCGCCGGGCGACGGCCGACAGGTCGACGTCGGGCGCGACCGGCTTGCCCTTCTGGTGGACCTTGAGGATCTCCAGACGGCCCTGCATGTCCGGGCGGTCGACCGCGATCTGGCGGTCGAAGCGGCCGGGCCGCAGCAGCGCCGGGTCGAGGATGTCGGGCCGGTTGGTCGCCGCGATGAGGATCACGCCGCCCTTGACGTCGAAGCCGTCCATCTCGACGAGCAGCTGGTTCAGGGTCTGCTCGCGCTCGTCGTGACCGCCGCCGAGGCCGGCGCCGCGGTGGCGGCCGACCGCGTCGATCTCGTCGACGAAGACGATCGCCGGGGCGTTCGCCTTGGCCTGCTCGAACAGGTCACGCACACGGGAGGCACCGACACCGACGAACATCTCGACGAAGTCGGAACCGGAGATCGAGTAGAACGGCACGCCCGCCTCGCCCGCGACGGCACGCGCGAGCAGGGTCTTGCCGGTGCCGGGCGGGCCGTAGAGCAGCACGCCCTTGGGGATCTTGGCGCCGACGGCCTGGAACTTCGCCGGCTCCTGCAGGAACTCCTTGATCTCCTGGAGCTCCTCGACGGCCTCGTCGGAGCCCGCGACGTCGGAGAACGTCGTCTTGGGGGTGTCCTTGGTGATGAGCTTCGCCTTGGACTTCCCGAAGTTCATCACCCGGGAGCCGCCGCCCTGCATCTGATTCATCAGGAACAGGAAGACGACCACGATCAGGACGAAGGGCAGCAGGGAGAGCAGAATGCCGACGAACGGGTTCTGCTTGGACGGCGAGACCGTGTAGCCGTCCGGGATCTGCTTGTCCTGGTACTTGTTCTGCAGCGTGCCCGCGATGGTCACGCCCTGGTCGCCGATGTAGCTCGCCTGGATCTTCGAGCTGCCCTCGACCTTCACACCGTCCTTGAGCTGGACCTTGATGGTCTGCTCGTCGCCGGTGGTCAGCTTGGCCGACTCGACCTTGTTCTCATTGATCGCCTGGACGACCTGGCCCGTGTCCACCGTCTTGTAGCCGCCGGACGAGCCGACGACCTGCATCAACACGACCACGGCAAGGACGGCCAGCACGATCCACATGACCGGCCCACGGAAGTATCGCTTCACGTCCATCCATACGGAGCGGTGCCGCCCCGTCCCTCCTGCCATAGTGAGTTTGATAAAGACTGTTCTTCGGACGGTACCCCAGCATTGTCCCCTTCAGCCGCACGGGACGGCCGGCGATCCCGTCTACGCATGCTCCAACGGCGCGGGAACCACTGGGGTTCCCGATCACCGCCGGGCCGCTCGGGTACGGGGCTCAGCCGCCGTAGACGTGGGGCGCGAGCGTACCGACGAACGGCAGGTTGCGGTACTTCTCGGCGTAGTCCAGGCCGTAGCCGACGACGAACTCGTTGGGGATGTCGAAGCCGACCCACTCCACGTCGATGGCGACCTTGGCGGCCTCGGGCTTGCGCAGCAGCGTGCACACCTTCAGCGAGGCGGGCTCGCGCGAACCGAGGTTGGAGATCAGCCAGGACAGGGTCAGGCCGGAGTCGATGATGTCCTCGACGATCAGGACGTGCTTGCCCTTGATGTCGGTGTCGAGGTCCTTGAGGATCCGCACGACGCCGGAGGACTGGGTGCCCGCCCCGTAGGAGGACACGGCCATCCAGTCCATGGTGACGGGGGTGGACACGGCACGGGCGAGGTCGGCCATGACCATGACGGCGCCCTTGAGGACACCGACCAGGAGCAGGTCCTTGCCCGCGTACTCCGCGTCGATCTTCGCGGCCAGCTCGGCCAGCTTCGCGTCGATCTCTTCCTTGGTGATGAGCACCTGCTGAAGGTCGGCACCCATGTCTTTCGCGTCCACCCGCATCACTTTCGGTCGTCCCGCATCGTCGGCCGGTCCGGCGCGCCGCCGCTGCCCGCCCGGGCGGGCAGCGCAGGGGCCGGATGTCAGCCTTGCCGAATCACCAGTCTGCCACCCTGCCGCTGGGCGACGACTTTGCCGGGCAGGTTGATGGCTCCCTGACCGCGCCAGCCGGTGATCAGGCGGTCGATCTCCTCGATGTGGCGGGCGAACAGCGAACCGGCGGGGGCGCCGGCCTCGATGGCGGCGCGGCGCAGGATGCGGCGGCGCACGGCGGGCGGGAGGGCGTACAGCTTGGCGCACTCCAGCCGGCCGGAGGAGTCGCGGACGCCCGCCTCGGCCTGGCGGGCCCAGGCGTCGAGGGCGTCGGCGTCGTCGCGGGAGAGCTGGGCCGTGCGGGCCAGGGCCTCGACCACGCCCTTGCCGAGGGCCTTCTCCAGGGCGGGCAGCCCCTCGTGGCGCAGCCGGGAGCGGGTGTAGGCCGGGTCGGTGTTGTGGGGGTCGTCCCAGACGGGCAGGGACTGGACCATGCAGGCCCTGCGGGCGGTCTGCCGGTCGATGTGGAGGAAGGGGCGCCGGTAACGGCCGCCGGCCCCCGAGACCTCGGCCATGCCCGACAGGGAGCGGATGCCGGAGCCGCGGGCGAGGCCGAGCAGGACGGTCTCGGCCTGGTCGTCGCGGGTGTGGCCGAGCAGCACGGCCGCGGCGCCGTGCCGCTCCGCGGCGGCGTCCAGGGCGGCGTAGCGGGCGTCGCGGGCGGCGGCCTCGGGGCCGCCGTCCCGGCCGACGGTCACGGCGATCGACTCGACGGGGTCCAGGCCCAGTCCGCGCAGGCGCAGGGCGACCTCCGCGGCGCGCAGGTCGGAGCCGGGCTGGAGGCCGTGGTCGACGGTGATGCCGCCGGCCCGGACGCCGAGCTTGGGGGCCTCGAAGGCGAGGGCGGAGGCGAGCGCCATGGAGTCGGCGCCGCCGGAGCACGCCACGAGGACGAGCGGCGCGGGGCGCCGGTGCGGGGCCGCGCTCGCGTCCGCCGGGAGGCCGGGGCGGGGGGCCTCGTGCGCGACGGAGGGCGTGGCCGGGGCGCCGCCGTCACCGCCGTGGTCCGTCGTGCTGCGGTGGCGGGTGGCGCTGCCGTGGACCAGGAGGCCGCCGGGCGCCGCGGGGCCGCCGTGGCCGGTGGCGCCGCCCTGGCCGGTGGCGCTGCCGTGGCCGGTGGTGCTGCCGTGGCCGGTGGTGCTGCCGTGGTCGGTGAGGATGTCGTGGAGGACGCGGCGGACCGCCAGGCGTATCGCCGCGACCGCAGGATGGGGACCCATGTCCGGTGCCCTTCAGGATGGTGTCGGGGGGTGAGCCCGAAGTCGGTCACGCAGAGTGTCTAGATGGTGACAGAAACGGGCCGTTCCCCGAGCATCGCACGCCTGCCGAAGGCTCACGGTCCCTCGGACGGGTGATTGGAGGGGCGTTCGCCTGTCGACGCCCGGGTTCCGTTCACGACGCTCCGGCGTGTTCACGATTCGGACGTGCGGTGCACCCGCGCGACCCAATCCGCCGGTTTGGCGATCTCCGTGCGGGTCGGCAGGGTGTTCGGGGAGGTCCACACCCGGTTGAAGCCGTCCATGCCGACCTCGTCGACGACGGCCCGCACGAAGCGCTCGCCGTCCCGGTACTGCTTGAGCTTGGCGTCCAGGCCCAGCAGCTTGCGCAGGGCGAGGTCGAGCCGGGAGGCGCCCTGGGCGCGGCGCTGCTGGAACTTCTCGCGGATCTCCCCCACGGTCGGCACGACGGCCGGGCCGACGCCGTCCATGACGAAGTCGGCGTGCCCCTCCAGGAGGGACATCACGGCGGTGAGGCGGCCGAGGATCTCCCGCTGGGCGGGGCTCTGCACCAGTTCCACCAAGGAGCGCCCGCCGTCGTCCTCCTCGCCCTCGGGGCGGCCCCCGGCCAGGGTCTGGGCGGCCTCCCGGACGCGTTCCAGCAGGGTCATGGGGTCGACGTCGGTCTCCGCGAGGAACGCCTGGATCTCGCCCTCCAGGTGGTCGCGCAGCCAGGGCACGGCGGTGAACTGCGTGCGGTGGGTCTCCTCGTGCAGGGCGACCCACAGCCGGAAGTCGTGCGGGTCGACGTCGAGTTCGCGCTCGACGTGGACGATGTTGGGGGCCACGAGCAGCAGCCGGCCGCCGCCGTTCTCGCCGGCCGGGAGCTCGCGGGTGGCCGGGGCGAAGGTCTCGTACTGGCCGAGGACGCGGGAGGCGAGGAAGGACAGCAGCATCCCGAGCTCCACGCCGGTGACCTTGCCGCCGAGGGCGCCGAGGACCGCGCCGCCCGGGGTGCCGCCGCGCCGCTGCTGCATCTTGTCGAGCAGCGGCCGCAGGATCTCCCGGAACCCGGCGACGTTCGCCCGGATCCAGCCCGCGCGGTCGACGACCAGGACGGGGGTGTCGTGGGCCGCGTCGGTGGCCAGACGGGTGAAGCCCCGGACGTGTTCCTCGGAGGCTTTGGCGTGCCGCCGCAGTTCCGCGACGACGGCCCGGGCCTCGTCGCGGCTGACCTCGGGGCCCGGCCGTACGAGCCGGGTCGCGGTCGCCACCGCGAGATTCCAGTCGACCATCCCGGAAGAAGCGGCACCACCGATGCTCGTCATGCGTCAACCGTACGTGAGTGCTGCCGCCGGGGGCAGGCCGTGCGCGGCGGAGGAGTGGGCGGCGCCCCGGCCCCCGCGCGGGCGGGCGGACCCGGAGCCGCCCGTGGTCCGGGCCGGGCGGCTCCGGACCGCATGGCACCACACAGGACCGCACCGGACCCGGCGGCAGAGCCTCAGCCGCAGCCGCAGTGCGCCAGGGCCGTGGCGGCCCGGTCCAGGGCGGACTGGGCGGCCTGCGGGTCGGTCGCGCCGGAGGTGAGGAAGGCGAAGGCCAGCAGGCGGCCGTCCTCGGTGACCACGGTGCCGGCCAGGGCGTTGACGCCGGTCAGGGTGCCGGTCTTGGCGCGGACCAGCCCGGCGGCCCCGTCGGTGTAGCGGCTGGTCAGGGTGCCGGTGAACCCGGCGACGGGCAGACCGGTGAGGACGGGCCTCAGTTCGGGGCGGGCGGGGTCGGCGGCCTCGGCGAGCAGGGCGGTGAGCAGACCGGGGGTGACGCGGCCGGCCCGGTCCAGGCCGCTTCCGTCGTGGAACGAGGCGCCCGCGACCGGCAGTCCGAGGCCCTTCAGCCGGGCGGCGACGGCGGCGGAGGCCCCGGCGAAGTCGGGGCGTTTCCCGCCGGCGAGGGCGGTGTGGCGGGCGAGGGCCTCGGCGAGGTCGTTGTCGCTGTTCGTCAGCATCCGCTCGACCAGGGCCGCGAGCGGGGGCGAGGAGACGGCGGCGAGGGTGCGGGCCCGGCCGGTCGCCGCGGCGGGTCCGGGCCGCGTGGTCTGCACCCCGTGAGCGCGCAGGAAGCGGGCGAAGGCGTCGGCCGCCTCCGCCGCCGGATCGGCCGCGCGCGGGGCGGGGCCGCTGGTGGAGCCGTCGGTGCGGGCCTCGTCGGCCATCAGGGCGGTGACCGGGGCGAGGTTGTCGTTGACCCCGATCGGGTGGAGGCCGGAGCCGGCGTACAGGGTGGTGTCGTAGGAGAGGGTCACCCGGCGCAGGCCGCGCTTCTTCAGGGCCTCGGCGGTCTCGCGGGCCAGGGTGCGCAGGCTCGCCGCGCCGCCGCTCTCCTCGCGGGCGGTCAGGGTCGGGTCGCCGCCGCCGACCAGGACCAGTTCCCCGCCGCCCGGCTCCAGGGCGGCGCGGGTGGTCAGGCGGTGGCCGGGGCCGAGGGCGGAGAGGGCGGCGACGGCGGTGGCGAGCTTGGTGGTGGAGGCGGGGGTGAGGGC
>NZ_WYCT01000479.1 GCF_011008945.1 Streptomyces harenosi | reverse complement strand
GCGGGTGGCCGGCCGGTGGGCGGGTGTCCGGCCGGACCGGTCCCTCCCCACCCCATGAAACCGCCCACGCGGTTTGTTACTCTGCGCGTGCGGTCTCCGCCGGCCGTGCCCGCGCCGATGCGAAAGGGAAAGGGACTGCCATGGCGACGGTGTTGGAGCCTTCTGCCGATCATGCGGGGCCCGGTGATGCGCGGGGCCGTCTGGCCGAGCTGGAGGCGGTGCGTGCGCTGGCGCTGGCCGGGCCGGGCCTGAAGGCGACCCAGGCGCAGCATGCCAAGGGCAAGCTGACGGCGCGTGAGAGGATCGGGCTGCTGCTGGACGAGGGGTCGTTCCGGGAGGTGGAGCAGTTCCGGCGGCACCGGGCCAGCGGGTTCGGGCTGGAGGGCAACCGGCCCTACACGGACGGGGTGGTGACCGGCTGGGGGACGGTGGAGGGCCGTACGGTCTTCGTGTACGCGCACGATTTCCGTATCTTCGGCGGTGCGCTGGGCGAGGCCCACGCCCAGAAGATCCACAAGATCATGGACATGGCCCTGGCGGCGGGTGCGCCGCTGGTGTCGCTGAACGACGGGGCGGGGGCGCGCATCCAGGAAGGGGTGGGCGCTCTTGCCGGCTACGGGGGGATCTTCCGGCGCAACACCCGCGCCTCGGGGGTGATCCCGCAGATCAGTGTGATGCTGGGGCCGTGTGCGGGGGGTGCGGCCTACAGCCCGGCGCTGACGGATTTCGTGTTCATGGTGCGCCGCAGCGCGCAGATGTTCATCACCGGTCCCGACGTGGTCAAGACGGTGACGGGTGAGGAGATCACGCACAACGGCCTGGGCGGCGCGGACGTGCACGCCGAGACCAGCGGTGTGGCGCATTTCGTGTACGACGACGAGGAGACCTGCCTGGCCGAGGTGCGGTATCTGCTGTCGATGCTGCCGTCCAACAACCGTACGGCGCCGCCGGTGGTGCGCTCGGCCGATCCGGCCGGCCGCCGTTCGCCGGCGCTGCTGGAGCTGGTGCCGGCCGAGGGCAGCCGCCCCTACGACATGCACGAGGTGATCGCCGAACTCGTCGACGACGGGGAGTTCCTGGAGGTCCACGAGCGCTGGGCCCGCAACATCGTGTGCGCGCTGGCCCGGCTGGACGGCGCCGTGGTGGGCGTGGTGGCCAGCCAGCCGCAGGTGCTGGCGGGCGTGCTGGACATCGAGGCGTCCGAGAAGGCCGCCCGGTTCGTGCAGATGTGCGACGCCTTCAACATCCCGATCGTCACCCTGCTGG
The DNA here is from genome assembly GCF_011008945.1 of Streptomyces harenosi. Classification (GTDB taxonomy): domain Bacteria; phylum Actinomycetota; class Actinomycetes; order Streptomycetales; family Streptomycetaceae; genus Streptomyces; species Streptomyces harenosi. Next base: position 2,343 of record NZ_WYCT01000479.1, on the reverse strand, counting down.
ACGTCCCCGGCTTCCTGCCCGGCGTCGGCCAGGAGCACGGCGGGATCATCCGGCACGGCGCGAAGCTGCTGTACGCCTACTGCAACGCCACCGTGCCGCGGATCTCGGTGATCCTGCGCAAGGCCTACGGCGGCGCCTACATCGTCATGGACTCCCAGTCCATCGGCGCGGACCTGAGTTTCGCCTGGCCGACCAACGAGATCGCGGTCATGGGCGCCGAGGGCGCCGCGGGCGTCATCTTCCGCAAGCAGATCGCCGCGGCCGCCGACCCCGAGGCCGCCCGCGCCCGCCTGGTCAAGGAGTACAAGGCCGAGCTGATGCACCCCTACTACGCCGCCGAGCGCGGCCTGGTCGACGACGTCATCGACCCCGCCGCCACCCGCGAGGTCCTCATCGACTCCCTGGCGATGCTGCGCAGCAAGCACGCCGACCTGCCCTCGCGCAAACACGGCAACCCCCCGCAGTAACCCGGGGCACCCGCAGGGGGGTTGACACACCGGCCGCAGCGGCGGCCCAGGGCCGCACCCGGGCCCGCACATTTCCACCTCAGGAGAGACACGATGGTGCAGCAAGAACGTGCCGAGCGCACACGGCAGTCACTGATGCGGGCGGCGGCCGAGGCGTTCGCCGAGGACGGTTTCGTGTCGACGACCCTGAGCACCATCAGCAAACGGGCCGGGGTCAGCAACGGGGCGCTGCACTTCCACTTCGCCAACAAGCACGTCCTGGCCCAGGCCGTGGAGGCCGCCGCCGTCGCCACCCTGCGCCGCATCACCCACGACGCCGAGCAGCGCCAGGACAGCGCGCTGCAGCGCCTCGTGGACGCCACCCACGGCCTGCTGGGCAGCCTGGAACGGGACGTGGTGGTGCGGGCCGGCTTCGAGCTGACCGGCACCGCCCCCCGCCGCGAGCAGGCCGCGGACCTGTACCGGGAATGGCAGCGCTGGACCCGCCGCGTCCTGCACACCGCCCAGCAGCAGGGCGAGCTCGCCGACGGCGTCTCGCCCGCCCAGGCCTGCGCCGCCGTGGTCGCGGCCACCGTGGGCTTCGAGGTCCTGGGCGCCAAGGACCCCACCTGGGTCTCCCGGCGCACCCTGGGCCAGTACTGGGAACTGATGCTGCCCCGCCTGGCCGCCCCCGAGCACCTGCCCGCGCTGGCCCCCCACGGCTCCGTCCCGGACCGCAACGGCCACCACCACCCCCACCGAACAAACCGTTCCAGCTGTTTTGGCGCGTGAACGCCCCCCGCCGGGCAGCACCCCCGCCGAACCTCCCGCACCCGCGGTGAGCGCCCGGCGAGCCGTCCCCCGCTCAACAGAGCCTCGAGGACGGCTCGTCGGGCCACCGCAGGTGAGAGGCGGGCCGGTCGAAACCCCCGGAAAAATACAAACCAGCTATGCGGTTTTGTATTGACAGGGGGGCCGGCATCTTCTTGAATCTGTGCGTGGTGGGGATCGCCCCCGCGAGCGGCATCATCCACGTCAGGGAGACGCTGTGGACATCGACGTACTCGGCGCGTTGGCGGTGCAGGAGAACCAGGTCTCCATCACGCCCACGGCCCCCAAGCCACGGCAGGTCCTTGCCCTGTTGGCGCTGCACGCCGACCGGGTGGTGCCGGTCTCGGCCCTGATGGAGGAGCTGTGGGGCACCACCCCGCCGCGCAGCGCCCGCACCACCTTGCAGACCTACGTCCTGCAACTGCGCGAACTGATCACCGCCGCCCTGAAGAACGACCCGGCCGGACGCAGCGCCAAGGACGTGCTGGTGACCACCCCCGGCGGCTACCTGCTGTGCAGCGGAGGCGGCCGCAGCGACGTCCGCGAGTTCGAGCGGCTCGCCGGAGCGGGCTACCGCTGCATGGACGCCGGCGACTTCCCCGGCGCGGCACGCCAGCTGAACGAGGCACTGCTGCTGTGGTCGGGCACCCCCTTCGCCGACGTCCAGGCCGGCCCCCAGCTGGAGATGGAGATCAAACGCCTGGACGAGAGCCGCCTGTGCGCTCTGGACCAGCGCATCGAGGCCGACCTGCGGCTCGGCCGGCACCGCGAGGTACTGGCCGAACTGACCGTCCTGGTCAACCGTTACCGCACCCACGAGTCCCTGCACGCCCAGTTCATGCTCGCGCTGCACCGCTCCGGACGGCGCGGTGAGGCCCTGAGCGTCTACCAGGGACTGCGCTCCACCCTCGTACGCGAACTCGGCCTGGAACCGTCCGCGGCGCTGCGGCGGCTGCAGCGCTCCATCCTCATGGCCGGCCCCGAGTCCATGGCCACGGTGCCCGACACCGTCACCGAACGGCTCGCCCCCACCCTGTCTCTTATACAAATCTGACGCTGCCGACGA
>NZ_WYCT01000478.1 GCF_011008945.1 Streptomyces harenosi | reverse complement strand
CCTCCCGTCCGGCCCCCGGCCCCGAACCAGTCTCGGCCGGGGGCCGGTTGACAGCCCCCGGCCGGCGCGTCAGAGTCCCGGCTGATGGAGATCACCGATCTGACCCCGGCCGAGGCCCGGGTGTGGCGGGCCTTCCCCCGCGGGCAGGCCGTGGACTTCCGCACGGCGGGCGACGAGGACGCCACCGACGGCGGCGGCTGGGGGCCGGAGCGCACCGTACGGGCGGCGGTCCTGCGCGCGCTGCTCCTCAGCGATCCCCGAGGCGACGGTGAGATCCCCTCCCTGGACCTCTGCGGCGCCCGGATCACCGGCAGCCTCCACCTCCAGTACGCCACGATCGACCAGCCGGTGTGGCTGAAGAACTGCCACTTCGAGGAGGTGCCCCGGTTCTACGGCTGCCGGCTGCGGGAACTCAATCTGAGCGAGTCCGCCCTGCCCGGGCTGGTCGCCCACGCGGCGCGCGTGGACGGCGTGCTGCGGATGACCCGGACCCGTTTCCACGGCACGGTGCGGCTGTCCGGGGCGCAGATCGGCGGGAGCGTGTACCTGGAGAGCGCGCGGATCCACGCCTCGCCGGACGACCCCGAGGGACCGGTGCTCCAGCTCAACCAGGCGGTTCTCGGCGCCGACCTGTGGGCCCCCGGGCTGACCACGCGCGGCTCCGCGCGGCTCACCGGGGCCTGTGTCGCCGGACAGCTCAACCTCAGGGACGCCGTCCTGGACGCGGGCGGGGGAACGGCCCTGGACGCGCAGAACCTGGCCGTCGGGACGAGCGTGTCGGCCGGGTGCCTGCGCGCCCGGGGCCTGCTCGACTTCCGGGGCGCCCGCGTCCCCGGGACCCTCGATCTGGCCCACGCGCGCCTGTCCCGCCCCGGCGGTGTCGCGCTGCGGGCCACCAGCGCGGTCATCGGGGAGCTGTGGCTGTTCTCCGGCGAGCGGGTCCAGGGCGCGCTCAGACTGCGCCGCGCCCGGATAGAGAGTCTCAGCCTCGACCCGGAGATGCTGCCCGACGAGGTGTACCTGAACGACCTCTCCTACACGGCGCTCGTCCCGCACCACCCCGCCGAACGCCGCCTGCCCATGCTGGAACGGGACGGCGACGGCTATGTCCCCTACGCGTACGAGCAGTTGACCGCCGCCTACCGCCGGATCGGTGACGACGACGCGGCCCGGCGCGTACAGCTCGCCAAGCAGCGCCGCCACCGCCGCACCCTGCCCTGGTACGGACGCGCCTGGGGGCACCTCCAGGACGTGACCGTCGGCTACGGCTTCCGGCCGCTGCGGGCCCTGGTGTGGCTGCTGTCGCTGCTGGCGATCGGCTCGGCCGCCTTCGGCCTGGAGCCTCCCGCGCCGCTGAAGCCGACCGAGGCACCGCCGTTCAACCCGGTGTTCTACACCCTCGACCTGCTGCTGCCGGTCATCTCCTTCGGGCAGGAGACGGCGTTCGCGCCGCGCGGGGCCCACCAGTGGCTGGCCTACCTGCTCACCGTCACGGGCTGGATCCTGGCCACGACGGTCGTCGCGGGCATCACCCGCACCGTCAGCCGCCAGTGAAGCCCCGGGCGGCGTGCTGGGCGGCGAGGCGGACGGGGGCGTTGGGGGCGCCGTAGCCGCGGTAGCCGCCCTCCCGCTGGACCAGTTCGAAGAAGACCCGGCCCACGGTGTGCGTGTAGCAGTGCCGGAAGACACCGCCGTCCGCGTCCCGGTCGTAGAAAATGCCCAGCTCGCGGTAGGTCTCCAGCTCCCCGTCGGCGAACTCGTACCGGGCGGCGAGATCGTCGTGGTAGTTCGCGGGGATCGGCAGCAGCCGGCCGCCGGCGGCGCGGAAGCGGCGTGCCGCGGCCACCACGTCGTCGGTGGCCAGCGCGATGTGCTGGGCGTGCGCGGTGTCGTCGGCCGGTGCCGGGCCGACGGTGAGGACGATGCGGACACCGCCGTCGGCGTTGGTGACGGCCCGGCTGCGCAGCAGCCCGTAGGGGTCGGCGACGTCCACGCTCTCCTGCGCGCGCAGTCCGAGGACGCTGCGGTGGAAGAGGGCCGCCTCGTCGAAGTGGTGCCAGGGCTGGGTCAGGGAGAGGTGGTCGATGCGGCGCACGCCCGTGCCCCGCGGCGTGCGGTGTCCGGCGGCCGGGAAGTCCGCCCGCCAGTCGGGCAGCGCCGCGCGCCCGGTGGCGCAGAAGAACAGCTCCGTGCCGTCGGGGGCGGCGACCGCCTCCAGCGGGACGTCCTGCGGGGCGCGCCGGCGCGGCAGGACGGGGGCGAGCAGCGCCTCGGCGCGGCGGGCCGCGCCCGCCGGGTCGGGGGACTCCAGGCCGACGGCGGCGAGGCGGGTGCTCTCGCGGCGCCCGGCGGTCGTGGTGTTGACCAGGATCCGGGCCTCGCCCTGCTCCCACAGGTCGACGGGTTTGCCCCGGTGGCGGGCGGTGCGGGCGAAGCCGAGCGCGCCGAGCAGGGCGGCGAGGGGCTCGGCGTCCGGCGTGACCAGCTCGGCGAAGGCGACCCCCGTGGGCACGACGGGCGCGGGCGGGGTGGTGAGGCCGGCCTGCTCCTGAAGGAGGCGCAGGGAGCGCTGGGCGTCGACGGCCGTGGCGCCGGCGTCGGACTGCCGGTAGACGTCGTTGAAGACCTCCAGGGAGAGCGGGCCGTCGTAGCCGGCGCGCAGCACGTGCCGCACCAGTCCGGCCACGTCGAAGCCGCCCTGCCCGGGGAAGCAGCGGTGGTGGCGGCTCCACTGGAGGACGTCCATGGCGAGCCGGGGCGCGTCGGCGAGCTGGAGGAAGAAGATCTTCTCGCCGGGGATGCGCTCGATGCCCCGCGGGTCGCTGCCCCGGGAGAGGATGTGGAAGCTGTCCAGGCAGGTGCCGAGGGCCGGGTGCCCGGCGGCCTCGACGATCCGCCAGGCGTGGTCGTAGGTGCTGACGTGCCGGCCCCAGGCGAGCGCCTCGTAGGCGACGCGGATGCCGAAGTCCTGGGCGAGGTCCGCGAGCCGGGCGAGCTGCCCGGCGGCGAGGGCGTCGTCGTCCACGGCGAGCGGGGAGACGCTGGAGCAGACCAGCACGGTGTCCGCGCCCAGTCGGCGCATCAGGGCGAACTTGTGCCGGGCCCGGCGCAGCGTCCGGGCGAACTCCTCGGCGGGGGCGGCCTCGACGTCCCGCATCGGCTGGTACAGGTCGATGGTCAGGCCGAGGTCGGCGCAGCGGTCGCGGACCTCCTCCGGGGTGAGGGGGCTGGCGAGCAGGTCGTTCTCGAAGATCTCCACGCCGTCGAACCCGGCCCGGGCGGCGGCGGTCAGCTTCTCGGTGAGGGAGCCGCTGAGGGAGACGGTGGCGATGGACGTACGCATCGGGATACCTCTCTACTTCGGTGCCGTGACGGCCCCGGCCAGCTCCGCGAGATCGGCGAGCATCCGCGCGCCGTCGGGTTCCCGGCCGGTGAACAGGCGGAACGCGTCCACCGCCTGGAAGGCGGCCATGCCGCCGCCGTCGAGCACGGCGCAGCCGAGCGCGCGGGCGGTGCGCAGCAGTTCCGTCTCCAGCGGGCGGTAGACGACCTCGGCCACCCAGAGCCCGGGGTGGAGGAGCCGGGCGGGCAGGGGCAGGCCGGGGTCTGTCTCTTATACCCATCTCCGAGCCCACGAGACACTAGC
>NZ_WYCT01000477.1 GCF_011008945.1 Streptomyces harenosi | reverse complement strand
AGATGTGTATAAGGGACAGCCATCGATTCAGACGGCCTTGCGACCCTCGCCGAATGAAGCCCGCCCCGCCAGAGCCTTCACCGTCCCCGGAGGGGGGCGCGGACAACGGGAGCCCCCACGCCGTCCCGGCGCTCCCGCCCGCGTCTTCCGACGCGCCTGTCCTCCTGGCAGCGCGGAAGAATGGGTTCATGAGCCAGCCCAACTCCCCGGCAGAGGTCCAGCACAAGCAGCCCTCCGTGGGCTCCATCGCCGCGCACCGCCCGCACACCGTGGCGGCCACGGTCTCCGACCTGGAACCCGACATCGACGCGGACCTCGACGGGTACGAGGAGTCGCCGCAGTCCCAGGGATCGGGCGCCCCGCTCCCCCAGGGCCGCTTCCTGGACCGCGAACGCAGTTGGCTCGCGTTCAACGAACGTGTCCTCGAACTCGCCGAGGACCCCGCCACCCCGCTCCTGGAGCGCGCGAACTTCCTCGCGATCTTCGCCAGCAACCTGGACGAGTTCTTCATGGTCCGGGTGGCCGGCCTGAAGCGCCGCATCGCCACCGGCGTCGCCACCCGCTCCGCCTCCGGCCTCCAGCCGCGCGAGGTGCTGGAGATGATCTGGGCCCGCTCGCGGGAGCTCATGGCCCGGCACGCCGCCTGCTTCCACGAGGACGTCGCCCCGGCCCTCGCCGACGAGGGCATACACCTGGTCCGCTGGAACGAGCTGACGGAGAAGGAGCAGGCCCGCCTGTTCACCCTCTTCCGGCACCAGATCTTCCCGGTCCTCACCCCCCTCGCCGTCGACCCGGCACACCCCTTCCCCTACATCTCGGGCCTCTCCCTCAACCTCGCGGTCGTCGTCCGCAACCCGGTCACCGGCCACCGCCACTTCGCCCGCGTCAAGGTCCCGCCGCTGCTCTCCCGCTTCCTGGAGGCGTCCCCGGGCCGGTACGTCCCCATCGAGGACGTCATCGCCGCCCACCTGGAGGAGCTGTTCCCGGGCATGGAGGTGCTGGAGCACCACGCCTTCCGCCTCACCCGCAACGAGGACCTGGAGGTCGAGGAGGACGACGCCGAGAACCTCCTCCAGGCGCTGGAGAAGGAGCTCATGCGGCGCCGCTTCGGCCCGCCGGTGCGGCTGGAGGTGGAGGAGTCCATCGACCGGGAGGTCCTCGACCTCCTCGTCCGCGAGCTGAAGATCAGCGAGGCGGAGGTCTACCCGCTCCCCGGCCCGCTCGACCTCACCGGCCTGTTCCGCATCCACCGCCTGGACCGGCCGGAGCTGAAGTACCCGAAGTTCATCGCCGGCACCCACCGCGACCTGGCCGAGGTCGAGTCGGCGTCCGCGCCGGACATCTTCGCCGCGCTGCGCAGCCGGGACGTCCTCCTGCACCACCCGTACGACTCCTTCTCCACCTCGGTGCAGGCGTTCCTGGAACAGGCCGCCACCGACCCCGACGTCCTGGCGATCAAGCAGACGCTGTACCGCACCTCCGGCGACTCCCCGATAGTCGACGCGCTCATCGAGGCGGCCGAGTCCGGCAAGCAGGTCCTGGTCCTGGTCGAGATCAAGGCCCGCTTCGACGAGCACGCCAACATCAAGTGGGCCCGCAAGCTGGAGGAGGCCGGCTGCCACGTCGTCTACGGCCTGGTCGGCCTGAAGACGCACTGCAAGCTCTCCCTGGTCGTACGGCAGGAGGGCGAGACCCTGCGCCGCTACAGCCACGTGGGCACCGGCAACTACCACCCGAAGACGGCCCGCCTCTACGAGGACCTCGGCCTGCTCACCGCCGACCCCCAGGTCGGCGCGGACCTCTCCGACCTGTTCAACCGCCTCTCGGGCTACTCGCGCCGCGAGACCTACCGCCGCCTCCTCGTCGCCCCGAAGTCCCTGCGCGACGGCCTGGTCTCGCGGATCCACAAGGAGATCCAGCACCATCGCGCCGGGCGCCCCGCCTACGTCCGCATCAAGGTCAACTCCATCGTCGACGAGGCCGTGATCGACGCGCTGTACCGCGCCTCGATGGCGGGCGTGCCGGTCGACGTGTGGGTGCGCGGCATCTGCGCGCTGCGCCCGGGGGTGGCGGGCCTGTCGGAGAACATCCGGGTCCGCTCCGTCCTCGGCCGCTTCCTCGAACACTCGCGCGTCTTCGCCTTCTGCAACGGCGGCGAGCCGGAGGTGTGGATCGGCAGCGCCGACATGATGCACCGCAATCTCGACCGCCGGATAGAGGCGCTCGTCCGGGTCGCCGACCCGGCCCACCGGGCGGCCATGAACCGGCTCCTCGAGACCGGCATGTCCGACACCACCGCCTCCTGGCACCTCGGCCCGGACGGCGAGTGGACCCGGCACGCCACCGACGCGGACGGCGGGCCCCTGCGCAACATCCAGGAGATGCTCATAGACGCCCGGAGGCGCCGGCGTGGTACAGCGACACCTTGAACCGACGGACCCCGCGGCCGGGGCGTCCCCCGGCCTGCCGCCCGCCGCGGAGCGCCTCCCGGCCGGCCCGGAACCCTTCCCGGCCGTTCCGGAGCGCCCGCCGACCGCCCCGGAGCACGGCGCCCCCAGCGGGGAGACCGTCGCGGGGTACCTGCGGGCGCAGGCCACGGAGTTCCTGCGGGCCCTGCGGCTGCACCGGGAGACCGGCCCGGGCACGGGCGGCCCGGAGGGCCCCGTCGACGCGGCCCGGGCGCTGCGCCGCTCCGCCCGCCGGATCAGCGGCACCCTGCACACCTTCCAGTCCCTCCTCGACCCGGACTGGGCGGAGGCCATGCGCCCGGAGCTGGCCTGGCTGTCGGGCACCCTGGCCCTGGAGCACGCCTACGCCGCCCGCCTGGAACGCCTGCTCCAGGCGCTGCACCGGCTGTCCGGCTCGGCCCCGGCGGGCCAGGCGTACCCGGCCCGGCCCGCGCTGCCGGAGCGGGGCAGCCTCACGGTGGGCGCGGCCAAGGCCGGCGCCCTGCTGGACCGGCAGTTGACGCTGGCCCGGACGCGGGCCCACTCCACCGCCCTCCAGGCCCTCGGCTCCGCCCGCTTCCACGCGGTCGCCGACAAGGTGGCCGTCCTGGCCAGCGAGGTCCCCCTGGCACCGGGCGCGGCCGGCGCCGACCCCCGCCCGCTCGCCGCGGCGGCCCTGGGCCGGCTGACGGACGCGGTCGCGGCGCTGCCCCTGCTCACCGCGGGCAGTCCGTACAACTCCGAGGCGCTGGCCCACGGCCTGTCCCCGGACCCCGCCCCGCACCCGCAGGACGCGCCCTGGCACCAGGTCCGGCTGCTGCTGCGCCTGCACCGCTACGCCCGCGAGGTCCTGCGCGGCACCGGGGGCGCCGGCCCGCTCGGCGACGGCCCGGAGCCCGGCCCGGACGCGGGGGAGGTCCGGCTGCTGGCCGCGGGCGAGGCCCTCGACCGGCACCGCGACGCCTCGGAGGCCGCCGCCGCCGCGGCCCAGGCCGCCCGTACCCCGCGGATCGCCCCGGCCACGGCGTACGCGCTCGGGGTGCTCCACGCCGACCAGCGGCACGAGGTGGAGGCGGCGAGATACGCCTTCCAGCGCTGCTGGCAGAAGGAGGCCGTCGCCACGGCACCGTGACCGGGCCCGGCCCCGGCCCCCTCGGGACCCCGGCCC
>NZ_WYCT01000476.1 GCF_011008945.1 Streptomyces harenosi | reverse complement strand
TCCGGGGGCAGGGGGGAGGCTGGAGCCGGGGGCGGCCCGGTGTGGCCCACGTCTTCTCCTTCTGGGAGAGCCGCGCCTTCTACGACTCCTTCATGGCGCGTTCCCACGACCGGCTGGCGGCGGCCCAGTCGGGGACCTTCAAGGACGCCCGGACCCGGCTGTTCGACCACCGTTTCGACGTGAAGACCGGCTTCGAGCCGCGCTTCTCCGACGCCGACCTGCTGCGGGTGGCCCTGTGCCGGGTGCACGAGGCGCGGGCCGAGCACTTCGTGCTGATGCAGGAGAAGGTGTGGAACCCGGCGATGGCCGGCTCGCCCGGCATGATCCGCGGCCTGTTCGGCGAGGCGCCGGGCAACGAGTACCTGGTGCTGTCGATGTGGCGGTCGGCCGCCGAGCACGGCAAGTACCGCACCGAACGCGTGGAGCGGCTGGCCCTGCGGGCCCAGACGGAGGCCGATGTCGCCGCCCTGACGGGTGACATCGTGGAGCTGGAACCCTCCTGGACGGTCTGACCCCCGCCGCCGGGCGCGGCGGGCGCCGGGCCCGGCGGCCGGTTCGCCCGCGCCGCGCGGACCCGTGCGCCCGCACCCCGCCTGGTCCGGTGCCGCGGCACTAGGGTTTCCGCATGGCACGACCACGGCGCATCGTCCTTGTCCGGCACGGCGAGTCGACGGGCAACGTCGACGCCTCCGTGTACGAGCGCGAACCCGACCACGCGCTGGCCCTGACCGAGCGGGGCCGGCGGCAGGCCGAGGAGGCGGGCAGGACACTGCGCGGCGTCTTCGGCCGGGAGCGGATCAGCGTGTACGTCTCCCCCTACCGCCGGACCCACGAGACGCTGGCCGCCTTCGGCCTCGACCCGGCCCTCATGCGGGTCCGCGAGGAGCCGAGACTGCGCGAGCAGGACTGGGGCAACTGGCAGGACCGCGAGGACGTGCGACGGCAGCGGGCGTACCGGGACGCCTACGGCCACTTCTTCTACCGCTTCGCCCAGGGCGAGTCCGGCGCCGACGTCTACGACCGGGTGGGCGGCTTCCTGGAGAGCCTGTGGCGCAGTTTCCAGGCCCCCGACCACCCGCCCAACGTCCTGCTGGTGACGCACGGGCTGGCGATGCGGCTGTTCTGCATGCGCTGGTTCCACTGGACGGTCGCGGAGTTCGAGTGCCTGGTGAACCCGGGGAACGGGGAGACGCGGATGCTCGTGCTCGGCGAGGACGGCAAGTACTCCCTCGACCGGCCCTTCGCGCGGCGCCGGGAGCCGGAACCGTACGGGATCACCGGATAGAGTGGCGAAGCGATGACCGCTGACTCCTTCTCCGCCGGGCGCCTGGAGCGCGCCCTGGCGAGCCTGCGCGGACTGGCGGTGGGCGACGCGCTCGGCTCCCAGTTCTTCGTGCCGGTGAACCACCCGCTGCTGCGGCGCCGCGAGCTGCCGCCGGGGCCCTGGCAGTGGACCGACGACACCGAGATGGCCTGCTCGGTGGTGGCCGTGCTGGCCGCCCACCACCGCATCGACCAGGACGCGCTGGCCCGGTCCTTCGCCGCTCACCACGACGTCGGCCGGGGCTACGGGCCCGCGGTCGACCGCCTGCTCCGGCTGGTCCGGGAGGGCGGTGACTGGCGTGAGCTCTCCGCGGCGCTCTTCAACGGCCAGGGGTCCTGGGGCAACGGTGCCGCGATGCGCATCGCGCCGCTGGGCGCCTGGTACGCGGACGATCCCGAGCAGGCGACCCACCAGGCGGAGATCTCCGCCTACCCCACCCACCAGCACCGGGAGGCCGTGGTCGGCGCCATGGCCGTCGCCGCGGCCGCCGCGCTGGCCGCGGCGCCCGACGGCCCGCCCCGCGCGGAGGCGCTCCTGGACGGGGTGATCGCGCTGGTGCCGAAGAAGAGCGCGGTGGGCGCGGGGCTCCGGCGCGCTCGCGACATGCTCGACTACGGGGACGCCACCACGGTCGCGGCGGTCCTGGGCTGCGGACGCCGTACGACCGCCCACGACACGGTCCCCTTCGCCCTGTGGTCGGCCGCTCGCGCCCTCGGCGACTACGAGCGGGCGTTCTGGACGACCGTCCAGGCCGGCGGGGACATGGACACCACCTGCGCCATCGTGGGCGGCATTCTCGCCGCCGCGCGGGCCGGAGCGCCGCCCGCCGCGTGGGTGGAACGGACGGAGGAGCTGCCGGACTGGCTCCCGGCGGCGGCCTCGGCCTGACGGCCCCCGCGGGGTGCCATGCACGGCCCGGTGCACGGCCCGACACGGCCCGGTGCGCTCGGCGGCTGCGGCGAGGCAGCCGTCGGGGCCCGTCGCGGCCGCGACGGCTGCTCCCGGCGGACCCCTCGCGCCAGCCCTCGTCGGCGGCGCGAATGCGGCCGTAGCCGACTGGAACGGCCTGGCCGGCGAGGTGATCGTTCTCCCGCCTCGGCCCGCCCTAGGTCCAGCCCTGTAGCCGGTTGTTCGCGGATGCGACAGCGAGCAAGCGGGGCGCTTCCATGGGGGTGATCTCCGGGGAGGGGTGGAGCCGACGGTCGGCCTGACCGGGAGGACGTACAGCCTGGGATCACACGGAGAAGAGGTCCGGCCGGACGAGGTGGACGAGTGCGCCCTCGTCGCGCACCCGGCCGTGACGGCACGCCGAACAAGGATTAGCGATTGCGAATGACCGGCTTCGGGGCTGGCAGAGGTGATCGACCGCCTGAGGGCTTCGCTGCTGCGGCGCGACGGGGTCTGAGTTCCACGCCGGGGCCCCGCGGTGACGCTGGGGGGCCGGGGTGTCGGAGGGCGGCCCGGGCGGCGTAACCTAGGGGCGCCATGCCGTACGAACCACCTACTCACACCGTCGAGCGCTCCCTGCGCGCCACGACCGGAGCGAAGGTCATTGCCGGTGTCGACGAGGTGGGGCGCGGCGCGTGGGCCGGTCCCGTCACCGTCTGCGCGGCGGTCACCGGGCTGCGCCGTCCCCCCGAGGGCCTCACCGACTCCAAGCTCCTCACCGTCAAGCGGCGCACCGCGCTCGCCGAGGAGTTGCAGAAGTGGGTGACGTCGTACGCGCTGGGGCACGCTTCCCCGGAGGAGATCGACGATCTGGGGATGACGGCCGCGCTGCGTCTGGCGGCCGTGCGGGCCCTGGAGGCCCTGCCCGTCCGTCCCGACGCGGTCATCCTCGACGGCAAGCACGACTATCTCGGTACGCCCTGGAAGGTCCGTACGGTGATCAAGGGCGACCGGTCGTGCGTGGCGGTCGCGGCGGCTTCGGTGATCGCCAAGGTTCAGCGCGACAAAATGATGGCCGAACTGGGTGTCGACCATGCAGACTTCGGTTTCGCGGACAACGCCGGGTATCCGTCGCCCGTGCACAAGGCCGCACTGGCGGAGCGGGGCCCCACCCCGTACCACCGGTTGTCGTGGGCGTATCTTGATGGGCTGCCCCAGTGGCGGCACCTCAAGAAGGCCCGTAGCTGGGCGGAGGGAAACGTTCCGGAAATCGAGGGTCAGCTCGGCTTCGATTTCTGACGATTCCGCTCGTACGTATGTGCCACCCGCTGACGCGAGCCGCACCAACGTTTGATAAACATCGGCTTATGCCTCTCATTCCCGAGGAGCCTCAGATTCACGAGAGTGCCCAGGGTCCCCGCGCCACTCCGGCCAGCGGCCGCATCGCGCCGACCCCCCGCCCCTGTCTCTTATA
>NZ_WYCT01000475.1 GCF_011008945.1 Streptomyces harenosi | reverse complement strand
CACTTCTAGCTTCGTCGGCAGCGTCAGAGGTGTATAAGAGACAGCCCCCGCCACCCTGTACGTGGACCCGCACGGCCGGGGCGACTTCACCGCCGTCCAGGCCGCCGTGACCGCCGCGTCCGGCAGCGGCCGGACCCTGGTCCTGGCCCCCGGCACCTACCGGGAGACGGTCCTCGTCGACGCCTCCCGCACGGACGCCACCTGGATCGGCGCCGGCGAGGACCCCCGCGACGTGGTGATCGTGTACGACAACGCGGCCGGCACCCCCAGGCCCGGCGGCGGCACCTACGGCACCAGCGGCTCCGCCACCGTCACCGTGCAGGCCGACGGCTTCACCGCCCACCGGATCACCTTCGCCAACGACTGGCTGCGCGCCGACCACCCCGGCACCAGCGGCACCCAGGCCGTCGCGCTCAAGGCGCAGGGCGACCGCTCGGCCTTCCACCACTGCCGCTTCCTCGGCCACCAGGACACCCTCTACGCCGACACCCGGGACCTGGGCCACTTCGCCCGCCAGTACTTCGCCCACTGCCACGTCGAGGGCGACGTCGACTTCGTCTTCGGCCGGGCCACCGCGGTGTTCGAGCACTGCCACTTCCGCACCCTGGACCGCACCGACCTGACCGGCGCCCCCTACGGCTTCGTCTTCGCCCCCTCCACCGCGGGTGCCAACCCGCGCGGCTTCCTGGTGACCAGGAGCCGGATCACCAGCCAGGCCCCGGACGCCTACTACAAACTGGCCCGCCCCTGGGTGCCCAGCTCCGACCCGACGGCCCGCCCCATGCTCACCGTCCGCGACACCCGCCTCGGGCCCGGCATCGACGCGGTCGCGCCCTACGCCAACATGCGGGACGCCCACCCCTGGCAGACCATGCGCTTCGCCGAGTACCGCAACACCGGCCCCGGCGCCGCCGTCACCGTCCCGGAGAACCGGCCCCAGCTCACCCGCGCCCAGGCTGCCGCGCACACCCGCGCGGCCCATCTGGGCGACTGGCGGCCGGATGCTCCCCGGTGACCTCCCCGGCTTCCACCAGGCGCTCAAGGACGAGCTGCGCTTCCCGCTGGCCTGGGGCACCTCGCCGATCCGCGACTTCGACGCCTGGCGCCGCGCCGCCCGCGCCCGGGTCGAGGAACACCTCCTCGTCGACCGGCAGGACGACACCCCCTTCGACCCGGAGTTCACCGCACGCTCCGAGGCGGGCGCCTACACCCGGGAGCGGGTGACCGTCTCCCTCACCCGCTACGCGCGCGTCCCCGGCGTCCTGCTCACCCCGCACGGCACCGGCCCCTTCCCGGCCGTCCTCCTCCTGCACGACCACGGCTCCCGCTTCGACATCGGCAAGGAGAAACTGGTCCGGCCCTGGTACGACGGTGCCCGGCTGGCCTCCGCCCGCCAGTGGGCCGGCCGCTGCTACGGCGGGCGCTTTACGGGCGACGAACTGGCCCGGCGCGGCTATGTCGTGCTCTGCCTGGACGCCCTCGGCTGGGGCGACCGGGGGCCCCTCGCCTACGAACGCCAGCAGGCCCTGGCGAGCAACCTGTACCACCTCGGCAGCTCGCTCGCCGGTCTGCTGGCCCGCGAGGACGCCCGGGCCGCCGCCTTCCTCGCCGGTCTGGACCGGGTGGCCGCCGCACGGGTCGCGGTCTGCGGGTTCTCCCTGGGCGGCTACCGCGCCTGGCAGACCGCCGCCCTCAGCGACGCCGTCGCGGCCGCGGCGAGCGTGTGCTGGATGACCGGCCTGAAGGAGCTGATGGTGCCCGGCGGCAACACCCTGCGCGGCCAGTCGGCCTTCCACATGCTCCACCCCGGGCTCGCCCGCCACCTGGACCTGCCCGACGTGGCGAGCATCGCCGCGCCCAGGCCGATGCTGTTCCTGCACGGCGCGCGGGACCCGCTGTTCACGGCCGGCGGCGTCCGGGCCGCCCACGCCCGGCTGCGCGCCGTGTGGGACTCCCGCCACGCCGGGGAGCGGCTGCGCACCCGGGTGTGGCCGGGCGTCGGCCATGTCTTCACCCGCCCCATGCAGGAGGAGGTCTTCGCCTGGCTGGACCGCGTCCTGTGACCCGGCCGCCCGGTGCGCTCCTGCCGGGGCCGGCGGCGGGGGCGCCCGGGCGGCCGCCGGGGCTCAGCCGGACCCGCCGGTGTCCGCCGTGGCCGCGGCCCCGCGGGCGGCGAAGCCGCCGTCCACCGCGAGCCGGCGCGCCCCGGCCGCGGTGGTGGCGGTGGCGGTGTAGCGGTCGCCCGTGGCGTCCCGGCCGCCGCGCTCGTGGTCGTACTGTCCGGCGAAGATCCACTCGCCCGCCGGGACCGTGCGGCCCGGCTTCAGCACCCACGTGTAGCGGAGGAAGCCGTCCCGTTCGCCGACCGTGAGGGTGAAGTCGTCCTCGGGCAGCGACCGCCAGGCGCCGGTGGAGGAGACCCCGCCCGTCTGCCGGACCTCCAGCCGCACGGTGAGCGCGGTCAGCGGCTCCCGGGTCCCGAGGGTGATGTTGCTCTGCGCCCAGAACTCGTGGCTGTGCGGGTCCACCGAGCCGTCCGGGCCGGTACGGCGGGCGGCGCGGGCGCACGGCCGGCGGCGTCCCCCGGCGGCGGGGACGGCGGTGTCGCAGCCGGGGTCGGCGTCGCCGGGGTGAGCACCGGGGACGGCGTGGGCGAGACGGCGACCGTGCGCTGCGGGGGAGCCTCCTCCCTCACCGCCGAGGCCACCGCGTAGCTGCCGACCGCCAGGACGCCCGCCACCGCGGCCGTCGCCCCCGCCACCCGGGCCCAGCCGGCCGCCCGGGGGCGGACCATCCGGTGAGCCGGACGCGCCGCGCCCGCCATGCCGCGCTCCACCCGGGCCAGGATGCGCGCGCGGTCCGGCTCGTGCGCCGCCGCGGCCTCGTGCAGCCGGGCACGCAGTTCCTCGTGCACGTCCGGCACGGTCATCGGTTCCTTCCTCCGGCCTCACCGGTGCGGGCCATGGCCACGCGCACCCGCTGCGGAACGTGCCGTGTGCCGAGCAGCCGCTGGAGTTCCGCCATCGCCTTGGACGTCTGGCTCTTCACCGTACCCACCGAGACACCCAGGGCGAGCGCGGTGTCCTTCTCGGAGAGGTCGAAGGCGTGCCGCAGCACCACGCAGGCCCGCTTGCGGAACGGCAGCCGGCGCAGCGCCTCCTGCACGTCGACGACGCCGGCCACGTCCGGGTTCTCGGTCCGCTCCTCGCGCTGGGACCAGAACAGGGCGACCCGGCGCCGCTCGCGCACCGCGCTGCGGACGCGGGTGCGGGCCAGGTTGGCGACCACACCCCGGGCGTAGGCCACCGGGTGGTCGGCGGCGCGGACCCGGTCCCAGCGGTGCCACAGCGCCAGCAGAGCGTCCGCCGCCAGGTCGTCGGCGGCGTCCGGTTCGCCCGTCAGCAGGTGGGCCAGCCGGGACAGTTCGGCGTAGTGGCGCTCGAAGAAGGCGTGGAACTCCACGGAGGCGGCGTCGTCGACGACTGTCCCCACGAGCGGTCTCTCCTCGCAGCGGCTTCCCCGGCGTCGAACAGCCGTGCGCCGGGACGAGATCCGGAACTGTAGCAGCGTTCACCGCAGGTCTGTACGGTGCCTCGAACGTCGTATGGCGGACCGAACCCGAAGGCGGCCTGACTCCCTACCACGGAAAGGATCTGCGACCGGTTCACCGGGAGACGGGAGACGGGAGACGGGAGACGGGGGACGGGGG
>NZ_WYCT01000474.1 GCF_011008945.1 Streptomyces harenosi | reverse complement strand
GGCGCGGAGGGGGCACACCCGGGGCACGGACGCGGGGAGGCAGGGCGTCTCTCTGTTCCCCAGATGTTGAACAGGTTGTACGTTAACGGCGCTCTCGTTCAAGTCCCTTGCCTGATGGAGTTGAAATGACCCGCACGGAAGCCCGGCTGGCCGACCTCCTGTGGACGCGCGGCTTCACCGACCCCGACTGGATCCGCCGTTTCACCTCCGCCGGCCGTGAACTCGCCCCGAGCCGACGTGTGTGGCGCGGCGCCGGCCCCACCCGGACCCTGCCCGAGCAACCCGTCGACCTGCACGCCGTCGACCTCGGCGACACCACGCCCACCCTGGCCGAGTTGTTCGCGGCGGCCCACACGGACGCGTTCCTGGTGCTGCACCGCGGCACCGTGGTCCACGAGACGTATCCGCACGGCACCGAACCCCACACCCCGCACTTCAACGCCTCGGCGGCCAAGTCCTACCTCGGCCTGGTGGCGGCGATGCTGGCGCACGACGGGCTCCTGGACCGCTCGGCCCGGACGTCCGCCTACGTCCCCGAGCTGGCCGGGACCGCCTTCGGCGAGGCCCGGGTCGAGGACCTGCTGCACATGGGCACCCAGGTCGCCTACGCGGGCCGCCCCTACGACAAGGCCATCGAGGCCCAGCGCTACCACGCCGTCGTCGCGCCCCGGTTGCGCCCCTTCGGGTACGACGGCCCCGCCACCATCCGCGAACACCTGCTGACGGCCCGCGCCACCGGGCAGCCGGGCACCGGGTTCCGCTACGAGAACGGCAATGTCGAGGCCCTTGCCGAAGTCCTGCGCCGCGTCACCGGATCGAGCACGTCGGCCCTGCTGAGCGAGCTCGTCTGGTCCCGGATCGGCGCGCAGGAGGACGCGTACTACGTCCTCGACGCCGACGGCGTCGAGGCGGCCAGCGGCGGTTTCAGCGCGACGGCCCGCGATGTGGCCCGGCTGGGGGAGACGCTGCGCTGCGGCGGGGCGGCCGGCGGCCGGCAGGTCGTACCGGAGGAGGTGGTCGCGTCCATCACCGGCGGAGTCCCCGAGGGCTATCCGCGCCGCGTGCGCTTCCCCGCCGCGCCCCCCGAGTCGCCCGCCACGCTGTCGTACCACGACCTGTGGTGGATCCTGAACGACCCGTACGGCTCCTACCTGGCCAGCGGGATCCACGGCCAGCGGCTCCTGGTCTCACCCGGTCTCGGCCTCGTCGTCGTCCACTTCGGCTCCCAGGTCGTCTCGCCCGCCGTGCCGGCCGCCCCGCTCGTCCAGGCGTTCCTGCGGATCGGGGCGCACCTCGCGGGCCTGGGCTGACCGCGGGTCCGGGAGCTTTCTGTGCATCGGGCCGCCACGGTGTGCGTCATGTCCGTCTTCTCCCGACGGCGACGGCCGGGACTCCCAGAGAACTCCCAGGATCTCTCCGGGTCCGGTCAGGGAGGGCTGACAGCGTCGAGGACCGGATCTTCTGTGAGCCTCGATGTGACTTGGAGCCCTTTCCGTGGCGGCATTCCTCTCCAGGCTGGGCCGGTTCTCCTTCCGGAGGCGCCGGCTGGTCGCATTGCTGTGGGTGGTACTGCTCGTGGGGACGGGGGTGCTGGCCGGACGGGCTCCCGCCGCCCCGCCCAACGACTTCTCCATGCCCGGCACCGAGGCGCAGCAGGCGTACGACCTGCTGGAGCAGAGCTTCCCCGAGCTGAACGCGGACGGAGCGACCGCCCGGGTCGTCTTCCGGGCCGAGGACGGCAGGGTCACCGACGCCGGGCCACGCAGGGCGATCGGCGAGACGGTGCGGGCTCTCGGAGACGATCCGCGCGTCGCGCGGGTCACCGACCCGTTCGCCACCCGGTCCGTGAGCGAGGACGGGTCCACCGCCTACGCCCAGGTCTCCTACGGGGTGCCCGCCTCGGAGCTGGCGGAGGAGTCGCGCACCGCGCTGCGGAGGACCGTCGAGCAGGCCGCCTCGCCGGAGCTGTCCGTGGAGGTGGGCGGCAACGCCGTCGACGCCAGGGCAGCCGGTCACTCCTCGGAGGCCGTGGGCCTGGCGGTGGCCGCCGTGGTGCTCGTCCTCACCTTCGGCTCGCTGCTCGCGGCCGGGCTTCCGCTGCTGACCGCCGTGCTCGGCGTCGGCATCGGTGCGCTGGCCATCCGGGTGCTGGCCGAGCCGCTGGGCCTCGGCTCCACGACAACCAGCCTCGCCGTGATGATCGGGCTGGCGGTCGGCATCGACTACGCCCTGTTCGTGGTCTCCCGCTACCGAGCCGAACTCGCCCGCGGCCGCGGCCGCGAGGACGCTGCCGCGCACGCGGTGGGCACCGCCGGTTCGGCGGTGGTGTTCGCCGGACTCACCGTGGTCATCGCCCTGGCGGGACTGGCCGTGGTGGGCATCCCGCTGCTGACCCAGATGGGTCTCGCCGCCGCCGGCACGGTCGTCATCGCGGTGCTCATCGCCGTCACCCTCATCCCCGCCCTGCTCGGACTGTGCGGGCGCCGGATCGGCCCGGCCCGCCCGCGGCGGAAGGGCCCAGGGCGGCAGGCCGTGGGCGTGCGCTGGGCCCAGTTCGTCGTCCGCCGCCCGGTCGCCGTGCTCCTCGCGGGCGCCGCACTGCTCGGTGTGGTCGCGCTGCCCGCCGCGTCCCTGGAGACGGGCCTGCCCGGCGACGACAGCAAGCCCGCCTCGACGACCCAGCGCAGGGCCTACGACATGATCGCCGAGGGGTTCGGGCCGGGCTACAACGGCCCGCTCACCGTGGTCGTCCAGACCGGCGGCGACGGCGACGCCGAGCAGGCCGCGCGGCGCGTCGCCCGGCAGATCGACGGACGCGAGGACGTCGCCGCGGTCGGGCAGCCCCGCCTGAGCGCCTCCGGCGACACCGCCGTACTGAGCGTGGTGCCGGCCGCCTCCCCGAGCAGCACGGAGACCGCCGATCTGGTGCATGCCCTGCGCGGGCCGGCGCTCGCCGAGGACGGCGACACCCGGGTGCTCGTCACCGGGACGACCGCGATGAACGCCGACGTCTCGCAGAAGCTGTCGGACGCGCTGATCCCGTACCTGGGTCTGGTGGTCGGCCTGGCGTTCGTGCTGCTGATCGCGGTCTTCCGCTCGCTGCTGGTTCCGCTCAAGGCGGCGCTGGGCTTCCTGCTGTCGGTGCTGGCCGGGCTGGGCGCGGTGGTCGCGGTCTTCCAGTGGGGCCGGCTGGGCTCCGTCCTCGGGGTCACGGAGCCGGGGCCGATCGTGTCGATCATGCCGATCTTCATGGTCGGTGTCGTCTTCGGCCTCGCCATGGACTACGAGGTGTTCCTGGTGACCCGGATGCGCGAGGCGTACGTCCACGGGCAGTCGCCGAAGGACTCCGTGGTCAGCGGCTTCGAGCACAGCGCCCGGGTGGTGACCGCGGCCGCCGTGATCATGATCTCGGTGTTCGCCGCGTTCCTCGGATCCGAGGAGCAGATCCTCAAGACCGTCGGCTTCGGGCTCGCCGCCGCCGTGCTCTTCGACGCGTTCGTCGTCCGGATGACGCTCGTTCCGGCCGTCCTGGCCCTCCTCGGCCGGCGTGCGTGGAGCATGCCCGGCCGGCTGGACCGGCTCGTGCCCGACCTCGACGTGGAGGGAGCGCGGCTGGAGAGCGGCCCGCGCGCGGCCACGGCCGAGGTGAGCGGTGCCGACGCCGTCGGCCTGACGGCCGGCCCCGGTCGCTGAATCCCGCCCCCCGACCCCGCGAATCC
>NZ_WYCT01000473.1 GCF_011008945.1 Streptomyces harenosi | reverse complement strand
TCTAGCTTCGTCGGCAGCGTCAGATGTGTATAAGAGACAGCTCCACACCCAACTCACCCAACTCGGCACCACCACCACCATCACCGCCTGCGACCTCTCCGACCCCGACCAACTCACCCACCTCCTCACCCACATCCCCCCCGAACACCCCCTCACCACCGTCATCCACACCGCCGGGATCAACCATTACGCTCCGGTGGCGGCGACCGACCCGTCCACGTTCGCGTCCGTCCTCGCCGCGAAGGCGGCCGGCGCGGCACATCTGCACGAGCTCCTGCTGGAGGTGGACACGGTCGAGCAGTTCATCCTCTTCTCCTCCGGTTCCGGAGCCTGGGGCAGCGGCAACCAGTGCGCGTACGCGGCTGCCAACGCCTATCTCGATGCGCTGGCGGCGCACCGACGGGCCCGCGGCCTGCCTGGTATGTCGCTCGCCTGGGGACCTTGGGACGGTGACGGGATGTCGGCCGGGGAGGACGCACAGCGGTACCTCCGTGAGCGGGGCGTGCTGCCCATGGATCCGCGGCTCGCCGTCGCGGCCTTCGACGAGGCGCTCCGGGCGCGGCCGAACTCCAATCTCGTCGTCGCGGACATCGACTGGGAGCGCTTCGTCCCGACATTCACCGCGCGGGGCCACAACCCCCTGATCGAAGACATTCCCGAGGTCCGCCGACTGGCCGCGGAAGCCGAGGCCGCCCGGACCACGACCACCGACACGGACGCGCCCGCCCTTCGCGACCGTCTCTCGGGTCTGTCGGCGACTCAGCAGAAGCAGCATCTACTCCGGCTGGTGCGGTCACACATCGGCGAGGTGCTCGGCCGGGAGGACGCCGACACCCTCGACGAGCGCCACACCTTCCGGGACCTGGGCTTCGACTCGCTCACCTCTGCCCGATTCAGCCAGCGCCTCGCCAAGGACACGGGAGTGCGCCTTCCGGCCACCCTCGTCTTCGACCACCCGACGCCCGCCGACTGCGTGGCTCATCTGCGGGAACAACTCCTGGGCGCCGCGGACGACATGGCCCCGGGGAAACAAGACCACCTCGGAGAGGACCGACGGCCGGCCACCGCGGACGAGCCGATCGCGATCGTCGGGATGGCGTGCCGGTTCCCGGGCAATGTGCGGTCCGCCGACGATCTGTGGGACCTGCTGTCGTCGGGCACCGACGCCATCAGCGGGTTCCCGACCGACCGTGGCTGGGACCTCGACAGCCTCTACCACCCCGACCCCGACCGCTCCGGCACGTCGTACACCCGCCACGGTGGTTTCCTGTACGACGCCGGGCAGTTCGACGCCGAGTTCTTCGGCATCAGCCCGCGTGAGGCGCTGGCCATGGACCCCCAGCAGCGGCTCCTCCTCGAGACCGCCTGGGAAGCTCTCGAACACGCCGGCATCAACCCGCAATCACTTCACTCCACCCCCACGGGCGTCTTCACCGGCGTCAACGCCCAGGACTACGCCGCGCACCTCCGTCAGGCGTCGGGCAATGTCGAGGGGTACGCCCTGACCGGGAGTTCGGGCAGTGTCGTGTCGGGCCGGGTGGCTTACACCTTCGGTTTCGAAGGGCCGGCCGTCTCGGTCGACACGGCGTGCTCGTCGTCGCTGGTCGCCCTGCACCTCGCCTGCCAAGCACTGCGCTCCGGCGAGTGCACCATGGCACTGGCCGGAGGCGTCATGGTGATGTCGTCTCCGGAGACGTTCGTGGAGTTCTCCCGGCAGCGGGGGTTGTCGGTGGACGGGCGGTGCAAGTCCTTCGCGGCCGCGGCCGACGGCACCGGCTGGGGCGAGGGCGTGGGCATGCTGCTGGTCGAGCGGCTCTCGGACGCCGAGCGCAACGGGCACCGCATCCTGGCGGTGGTGCGGGGCAGCGCGGTCAACCAGGACGGCGCCTCCAACGGCCTGACCGCACCCAACGGACCCTCCCAGCAGCGCGTCATCCGCCAGGCCCTGGCCAACGCCAACCTCACCCCCGCCGACATCGACGCCGTAGAGGCCCACGGCACGGGAACCAAACTCGGCGACCCCATCGAAGCCCAGGCCCTGCTCGCCACCTACGGCCAGGAACACGATGCCGACCAGCCCCTCTGGCTCGGCTCCCTGAAGTCGAACATCGGCCACGCCCAAGCCGCAGCAGGCGTCGGCGGCATCATCAAAATGGTCATGGCCCTGCGCCACGAGTCGCTGCCGCGGACGTTGCACATCGACGAGCCCTCACCCCAGGTCGACTGGTCGTCCGGCGCCGTCAGCCTGCTCACCGAAGCCCGCCCCTGGCCACGCCGGGACGACCGGCCACGCCGCGCCGGAATCTCCTCCTTCGGAGTCAGCGGCACCAACGCCCACGTGATCCTGGAGGAGGCGCCTGTCCAGTCGGGCGGGGAACCCGCGGCGGGAGAGGATGTTCTGGTGCCGTGGGTGGTGTCGGCGCGTTCGGGTGCGGCGTTGCGGGAGCAGGCCGTGCTGCTGCGTGACTTCCTGCGCGGCCCGGGCGCGGACGCCTCAGTACAGGCGGTCGGGGCCGAGCTGGCCCATGGCCGGGCGGTCCTGGACCGGCGTGCCGTGATCGTGGCGCGGCAGCGGACGGAGTTCGAGGACGCGCTGGAGGCCCTGGCCGCCGGTGAGCCGCACCCCGCGCTGGTGGGGGACGCGACCGGCACCCAGCACGGTGGCGCCGGGGGTGGTGGGGTGGTGTTCGTCTTCCCCGGGCAGGGCGGGCAGTGGGCCGGTATGGGCCTGGACCTGCTGGAGACCTCGGCCGTCTTCGCCGACCACATCACCGCCTGCGAACAGGCACTGCGGCCCTGGGTGGAGTGGTCGCTGACCGAGATGCTCCACCGCCACGCGCAGGACGCGGCATGGGAGCGGGCCGACGTCGTCCAGCCGGTGCTGTTCTCGGTCATGGTGTCCCTGGCCGCGCTGTGGCGCTCCTACGGCATCGAACCCGACGCCGTGCTCGGCCACTCCCAGGGCGAGATCGCCGCCGCCCACGTGAGCGGCGCCCTCACCCTCCAGGACGCCGCCAAGATCGTGGCCCTGCGCAGCCGGGCCCTGGCCGCCCTGCGCGGCCACGGAGGCATGGCCTCCCTCGCCCTGAGCGGACCACACACCGAGGAACTCCTTGCCACCGGCTGGCCCGGACGCCTGTGGACCGCCGCCTTCAACGGACCCCATGCCACCACCGTCACCGGCGACACCGACGCCCTGGACGAACTGCTGGCCCACTGCGCCGACACCGGCCTGCGGGCCCGCCGCATCCCCGTCGACTACGCCTCCCACTGCCCCCACACCGAAACCATCGAAGACGACCTGCTCCAGGCACTGCACGACATCACCCCCCGCCCCGCCGGCATCCCCTTCTACTCCACCGTCGACGACACCTGGACCGACACCACCACGCTCGACGCCGCCTACTGGTACCGCAACCTGCGCCGCCCCGTCCGCTTCACCCACGCCGTCCAGGCCCTCACCGCCCAGGGCCACCACACCTACATCGAGACCAGCCCCCACCCCACCCTCGCCCCCGCCATCGAGGACCACGGCGACATCACCGCCCTGGGCACCCTGCGCCGCCACGGCAACGACACCGAACGGTTCCTCACCGCACTCGCCCACCTCCACGTCACCGGAACCACCGGCCAGGACGTCTGGCGCCACCACTACACCCGGATCCACCCCACCCCTGTCTCCTATACACATCT
>NZ_WYCT01000472.1 GCF_011008945.1 Streptomyces harenosi | reverse complement strand
GCCCGGGGCGGCGGGTCCGGGTCCGCCGCCGGTCCGGGTGCCGCTGCTGGTCCGGGTGCCGCTGCTGGTCCGGTTCATCGGGTACGCCGTCATGTGCCGATGGTGGCGGGGGGACGTTGCCGCCCCGTTGCGTGGGCGTGTCGGGCGTTTTCCGGCCGTTCACGGGGCGGGGCGGGGCCGATGTGAGCCGCCGCCCGCCCCTCCCGCGCGGGCGGGCGTCCGGCCGCCCGCCCTTCCCGGAGCGCCCGGCGGCGGCGCCGGCGCCCGCGGCGGGGTCCGCACCGGGACCGGCCCGCCGGACGCCCGCCCGCCCGCGCGCGCCGGGAGGCCCCGCGGTGCCGCCCGGGCCGAAGGTGCTGCACTCGACGCATGGACCACGACCGGACCGGGCCCGCGGACGGGCCCCCCACGATCCCGCCCGGACTGATCACCTTCGGCCACAGCACCGCGGACCGGGGGACGCTGGCCCGGCTCCTGCGGGGGGCCGGTGTCGTCGCCGTCGTGGACGTCAGGACCGCGCCCGGCAGCCGGCGGGACCCGGACCTGGCCCGGCAGCGGCTCGCCCGGTGGATGCCGGACGAAGGCTTCGCCTACCGCTGGGAGGAGCGCCTGGGCGGGTGGCGCAGGCCGTCGCCCGACTCGCCCGACACGGTCTGGCGCAACGCGTCGTTCCGGGGCTACGCGGCGCACACCCGCACCCCGGGGTTCGTCGCCGCCATGGACGAGCTCGGGCAGCAGGCGGGCCGGGAGCGCACCGCGGTGATGTGCAGCGAAGCGGTGTGGTGGCGGTGCCACCGGCGCCTGATCGCCGACTTCGCCGTCCTGGCCCGCGGCATGCCCGTCCACCACCTGATGCACGACGGACGCCTCACGGCGCACCGCCCGACCCCCGGCGTCCGGCTGCGCGATGACGGCCTCCTCGTGTACGACGGCACCGAGCCGCCGCCCTGACGCCCTCGCCGCACCGGCGCCGCGGCCGGGCGCCGGGGTCCTCACGGCGGGCGGGCGGGGGCGGGGAGGTCACCGTCCCGGTGGCGTAACAGGGAGCCGTCCGGGCACGTAACACGCCTGCCGGACGCTGGCCGGCATGCAGAACTCCGCGACGCCCACGCACTGCCCGTACTGCGCCCTGCAGTGCGGGATGAATCTGACGCCCGCCGCCGGCGGCACGGTGGAGGTGACCGAGCGCGCGGACTTCCCGGTCAACCGGGGCGCGCTGTGCGGCAAGGGGCGCACGGCCGCGGCGGTGCTCTCCTCGCGCCTGCGGCTGACCTCTCCGCTGGTGCGCTCCGGGGACGGCACGCTGGTGCCCGCCTCCTGGGACGAGGCGCTGGACCGGGTGGCGGCGGGCCTGGCGGGGGCGCGCGCCGGGCACGGGCCGGACGCGGTGGGCGTGTTCGGCGGGGGCGGCCTGACGAACGAGAAGGCGTACGCGCTGGGCAAGTTCGCCCGGGTGGTGCTCGGCACCTCGCAGATCGACTACAACGGCCGTTTCTGCATGTCGTCGGCGGCGGCGGCCGGCATGAGGGCGTTCGGGCTGGACCGGGGGCTGCCGTTCCCGCTGGAGGACGTCCCGAGGACGGGCTGTGTGATCCTCGTCGGGTCCAACCCGGCCGAGACCATGCCGCCCGCGCTGCGGTACTTCAGTGAGCTCCGCGCCAACGGCGGCACGCTGATCGTCGTCGACCCGCGCCGCACCCGGACCGCCGACCAGGCCGACCTGCACCTGGCGCCCCGGCCGGGGACCGACCTGGCGCTGGCGCTGGGGCTGCTGCACCTGGTCGTGGCCGAGGGCCGGGTGGACGAGGAGTACGTGCGGGAGCGCACCTCCGGCTGGGAGGAGGCGCGGGCGGCGGCGATGGCGCACTGGCCGGAGTACGTGGAGCGGATCACGGGGGTGTCCGTTCCGCAGCTGCGGGAGGCGGTGCGGATGTTCTGCGCGCCCGAGGCCGCGATGGTGCTCACCGCGCGCGGCCCGGAGCAGCAGTCCAAGGGCACGGACACGGTGGGCGCGTGGATCAACCTGTGCCTGGCGACCGGGCGGGCCGGGCGGCCCCTGTCGGGGTACGGCTGCCTGACCGGGCAGGGCAACGGGCAGGGCGGGCGCGAACACGGCCAGAAGGCCGACCAGTTGCCCGGCTACCGCAAGCTGACCGACCCGGCGGCGCGGCGGCACGTGGCCGAGGTGTGGGGCGTGGACCCGGACAGCCTGCCGGGGCCGGGCCGCAGCGCCTACGAGCTGCTCGACGCGCTCGGCACGGACATCCGCGCGCTGCTGCTGATGGGCTCCAACCCGGTGGTGTCGGCGCCGCGCGCCGCGCACGTGGAGGAGCGGATCCGGTCGCTGGACTTCCTCGCCGTGTGCGACGTCGTCCTGTCGGAGACGGCGGCGCTCGCGGACGTCGTGCTCCCCGTGACCCAGTGGGCGGAGGAGACCGGCACCACGACCAGCCTGGAGGGCAGGGTGCTGCTGCGGCGGCGGGCGGTCACGCCGCCCGAGGGGGTCCGCAGCGATCTTCAGGTGCTGCACGGGCTGGCCGCCCGGCTGGGCGCGGACCGGGGCCTGGAGAAGGGCTTCCCGACCGATCCGGAGGCGGTCTTCGAGGAGCTGCGCCGGGCCAGCGCGGGCGGCCTCGCCGACTACTCGGGGATCACCTACCGCAGGCTGGCGGAGGAGAACGGCGTGTTCTGGCCGTGCCCGGCGCCGGCCGCGGCGGACGGCGCCGCACCGGGCGCGGCGGACGGCGCCGCACATCCGGGCACGCCCCGGCTGTTCCTGGACCGGTTCGCCACCGAGGACGGGCGGGCCCGGTTCGCGCCCGTGGCGCACCGGGCGGCCGCGGAGGAGCCGGACGAGGAGTACCCGCTGCTGCTGACCACCGGGCGGGTGGTGGCGCAGTACCAGTCCGGCGCCCAGACCCGGCGCGTGGCCGAGCTGAACGCCGCCGCGCCCGGCCCGTTCGTGGAGCTGCACCCGAGGCTCGCGGCCCGGCTGGGCGCGGCCGAGGGCGACCCGGTGGCCGTGGTCTCCCGGCGCGGCCGGGCGGTGGCGCCCGCGCGGATCACCGCCGCCATCCGGCCCGACACCGTCTTCATGCCCTTCCACTGGCCGGGCGAGGGCCGCGCCAACACCCTGACCAACCCGGCCCTGGACCCGACCTCGCGGATGCCGGAGTTCAAGGCGTGCGCGGTGCGGGTGGAGGCGGTGGAGTCCTAGGAGTCGTCCGCGCGTCCGGGCCGCCACTCCCCGCCCGGGACCGGCGTGCCCCGGGCCCGCAGCCGGGCGGCGAGGGCCGGGGCCGCCACGTACACCCAGGCGCGTACGGCCCTGCCGTCGCGCTCACGCGTCACCTCCCGGGCGACGCGGTCGTAGAGGGGGTGCCGCGTGCCCGGCGCGCAGCCCTCCAGCCGGTCCAGGGCGGCGAGCAGCCCGGCGTACTCCTCGGGGCGGGCGGTGACGAGGTCGCCGCGCACCGGGCCGCCGCCCGGTTCCTCCACCGCGTAGGGGTAGCCGGGCCCGTCGTACAGCACCGCGCCCGTGAGCCGGGCGGGCTCCTCGGCGCGGGTGCGGCCGCGCAGGAACAGCGCGTGGTGGGGGCCGCCGGGCCGGAGCGTGCCGTAGACGAAGAACGGGAGTTCCAGCGCTTCCACAGACGTGATTCTCTCCCCCTCCTCTCCTCTCACGATCTCCACGAGGTGGCTATGGACATGACATGCGGGGCTCCGTAGAACTGAGCCTGCCTCTTATACACATCT
>NZ_WYCT01000471.1 GCF_011008945.1 Streptomyces harenosi | reverse complement strand
CGCCCGCCCCGGCACCCCGTCGGCGGCCAGCCGGTCCCGCAGCCGCCGGGCCGCCGCGGGCCGGTCGCGCCACCATCCGTCCGGCACCGAGCCGACGACGTTGGCCGCGTCGACGATCACGAGCAGAGAGGCGTTGCCGTCCAGGTCGTCCATGCGGCCAGGGTCGCACGGCGGCTCCCCGCCGGGGACACCCGCCCGGCACCGGCACCGCCGTCCCGCATAGAGTGAACGGGTGAACGGCGAGTGGCTCCATCGCGGTCGTGACGGCCGCCTCTGTGTCTATCTGCCGTCGGGCGACACCGTGCTGTGCCGCGCCGAGCTCGGGCCCGGCGGGCCCTGGGAGGCACCGCGCAAGGCGGGCGGCGACCAGAAGCTCCACCGGGGACTCTCGGTCGGCCGGGGCACCGACGGCTACGCGCATCTGGTCGCCTGGCGGCCCACGGTCCCCGGCGAGTCCGGCCTCGTGCACAGCACGCACTTCCGGCCGCGGCTGGCACCCCTGGACTGGCAGCCGATCGGCCACCCCAACAAGACGGGCGAGCGCACCGGTACGCCCGCCGTCGCGGTCGACGCGCAGGGCCGCGCCCATGTCTT
This sequence comes from Streptomyces harenosi, assembly GCF_011008945.1. Taxonomy (GTDB): domain Bacteria; phylum Actinomycetota; class Actinomycetes; order Streptomycetales; family Streptomycetaceae; genus Streptomyces; species Streptomyces harenosi. The sequence continues at coordinate 3,251 of NZ_WYCT01000471.1, read as the reverse complement.
CGTCCGCAACGGCGGCGGCGGGATCAGCATGCGGGCCCAGCGGGAGAAGGGCGGCTGGGACCCCTGGCGGGACCTCAAGGGCAAGGGCGTCCAGGAGGAGCCCGCCGCGGTGACCGGTGAGTCCGGCAGGGTCGAGCTGTACGCGGCGGTCCCCGGCGGCATCCTGCACTGGCGCCAGGAGAAGCCGGGCGCCCAGCCGGTCATGGGGGAGCGGGCCGAGGTCCCGGTCCGCCCGGGGACGCTCCGCGCGCTGGCCACGTCGGCCGGGCACACCACCGTCTTCTTCACCGACGACTCCGGCGACCTGTGCGCCTGGCGCCCCGGTGGCAAGCCGGTGCCCCTGCTCACCGCCGCCGGTCCCGGCCCGGTCTCGGCCGTCCGCTGCGTCATCGACGGCCACGACTGCACCCTGCTCGCCCAGCGCGCGGCCAGCGGACGGCTCGCCCTGGCCGCCTACCCCACCGAGCAGGAGCCCGCCGGGGCCTGGTGGGCCGAGTCCGGCCCCCGGCTTCCGGAGGACACCGAGGTGTCGCTGACGCTCGACGAGGACGGCCGGGTGGTCGCCGCCGCCCTCGCCCCGTCGACCGGACGGCTCCTGGTGACCCGGCGGAAGGACGAGCCGGGGCTGGCGCTCCAGGCCTGGCAGGAGGTCTGAGGGCCGCTTCCCCGGCCCGGCGCGGGGCGTCCCCCTGCCCCCACCGCACCGCTCGCCCGCGCGGGCGGCTCCGGCGGGGAGGGATCTGGGGAACAGGTGAACGAACACCATATGATGTCCCCAGTTTCAGGGTTCCCTTGTCCGTGACGCGGCGGGCTTCAGGAAGGTGCAGCAGGCCATGCGGAGAAGGTCGGCAGGCCCCGTGGACGCCGCCCGCCCGGTCGGGCGCACCGACACGGACGACGGGCCCACCGCATCGGGTGCGGCGCACGGCACCTGGCTCACCCTGGGCAAGGACGGGCGGCTCACCCTGTACGCGCCCGCCGACGGCGGGCTGCTGCGCTGGACGGAGACCGTGGTGGGCGGCCCGCGCTGGAGCGGGCCGCACCTCGTGCCCGTCCCCGGGCTCACCCATCTGACCGTGGTCCAGGGCGCCGACACCTACGTCCACTTCCTCGGCCGCCGGGAGCGCACCGGCGCCGACGGCGCGCCCGGCGCGGACGTCGTCCACGCCATCCAGTACCAGACCGGGCTGGCCGTCACCGACTGGCGGTCGCTGGGCAGCCCGGACCGCGGCCCGGCGGGGGCCGAGCGGCTCGCCCCGCCGGTGGGCGCCGTGGCGGCGGACGGCACGGTGCACGTCTTCGTGCGCGGAGCGGGCGGGAACCTGATGCTGCGCCGCGAGGCCCCGAACGGCAAGTGGCGGGCCTGGGAGGACCTGGGGGGCGCCGGCATCGACGCGCTGCCCGCCCCGCTGGCCCTGGCCGGGGGGCGGATCGAGGTCTGCGCCGCCGCGGAGACGGGCGTGATGATCTGGCGTCAGACGGCCCCGGGGGGCGACTTCTCGGGCCCGCGCGGCTTCTCGCTGCGCCCCGCGCCGGGCACCGTCGCCGCCCTGGAGACCGCGCCGGAGCGCGCCACCTTCTTCTGGACGGACGCCGGCAGCGGCGCGGCGGCGGCCTGGCGGGCGGGCGGCTGGCCGGTCCCGCTGGGCGCCTCGCCGGCCGGCCGGCCGTACGCCGTGCTGCGCACCCCCCTGGACGGTTACGACTACGTGGTCCTCGCCTACCGGGACCAGGACGGCACCGCGACGCTGGGGATGGGCGGAACCGAGGACGAGGCGGCCGGGTTCTGGTGGTACGGACTGGGCGAGAAGTGCCAGGGGGCGCCCGCTCTGGCCCGGGACGGGCACGGCCGGGTCGTCATGGCCGTCATCGATCCCGGGGGGCGGCCCCGGGTGGCCCGTCAGGAGGACGGGCCGGGGCTGGCGCTGACGCGGTGGCAGCGGCTGTGACCCGCGCACCGGCGCGCACCGGCGCCCGGCGGCACCGGCAGGGGCGCGGCGGCCGGGCCCCTACCGGCCGGCGGGAGGGCGTCAGCCGCCCGCGGGGGACTTCTTGGCGGACTCGGGGATGTCGGAGTCCGTGCGGATCGCCTTCCAGAGCTGCGTCGCCTGCGGCTCGGCGGCCACCACCCGGTTGGGGTCGGCCGTGTCGTACGCCACGGGGAGCATGACGGTCTCCATGGAGGACGGGTCGACACCGTTCAGGCTGCGGCCGAACTCCGCCAGCGCGGTGAGGGAGGCGAGCTCGGAGTCGGTGGTGAGCGCCGCGGTGAGCTCGTCGGCGATCTTGAAGGTCTTGGCGGGGCTGCCCAGCAGGTCCTGCCGCTTGATCTCGCTCAGCAGCGCCATCATGAACTGCTGCTGGAGACCGATCCGGCCCAGGTCGCTGCCGTCGCCGACGCCGTGCCGGGTGCGCACGAAGGCCAGCGCCTGGGTGCCGTTCAGCTTGTGGGTGCCCGCGGTCAGGTCCAGGCCGCTGGAGGGGTCCTTGATGTCCTGGTCCACGGTGACCGTGACGCCGCCGATCGCGTCCACCAGCCCCTTGAAACCGGCGAAGTCGATCTCCACGTAGTGGTCCATGCGGACCCCGGACATCTTCTCCACCGTCTTGACCACGCACGCCGGTCCGGCCTGCGCGTAGACGGAGTTGAACATCACGCGCTCGGCCGGCGCCACCTCGGTGCCGTCGGTCTTGGTGCACGCGGGCCGGGTCACCAGGGTGTCGCGCGGGATGCTGATCGCCACGGCCTCGGTGCGGCCCTGCGGTATGTGCATCACCAGCGCGGTGTCGGAGCGGGCTCCGGCCACGTCGCCCGTCTTCAGCGCGGCGTTGGCGCCGGCGCGCGAGTCGGAGCCGAGGATCAGGATGTTCTGCCCGGAGGTGGGCAGTTTCTCCGGACGGTCGTCACCGATCGCCTCGTCGATGTCGACGCCCTCGATGTTCCCGTCGAGGTCCCGGTACAGCCAGTAGCCGCCCCCGGCCGCGGCCATCACGACGACCAGGAGCCCCAGCAGGACCACGCGGCCCCGGCGCCTCCTGCCGCGCCGCGGCCGGCGGCCTCGTCCGCCCTCCCGGCGGGCACGCCGGGACTCGGGGGTGGCGCTGTGCGTCATCGTGTTCCGTTCCTCTCCTCACGGGCTCCGCTCTGCGGAGTGGCGGGGCCCGGGTGGGGGGAGGCCGGCCCACTGAATGCCGTCAGTGCAGTGGGAGAACTATAGGCGGGCGGGCCGGGGCGGCCGGAGACGGGTCGG
>NZ_WYCT01000470.1 GCF_011008945.1 Streptomyces harenosi | reverse complement strand
TGGAGGCGGGGGTGTGGGAGCCGGTGGTTCCCGCGCTGTCGGCGTGGCGTCGTGGCCGGCGGGCTCAGTCGACGTTGGACGGGTGGCGGTACCGGACGGTGTGGCGTTCGGTGCCGGTGGCGTCGTCGGGTGTGCTGAGCGGCCGGTGGGTGGTGGTGGCCCGGAGCGAGGACGGGACGACCGCCGAGGTCCGGCAGGCGCTGGAGTCCGCGGGCGCCGAGGTCACCACCCTCGTGACCGGGGGAGCGGTGGACGACGAGGTGTTCACCGGCGCCTCCGGGGTCGTCGCTCTCCTCGGCCTGGGAGACGAGGACGACACGGCTGCCGCCCTGGTGCGACTGGTGCAGGCGCACGCCCGTGCGGGTGTGGAGGCGCCGCTGTGGGTGCTGACGCGGGGTGCCGCGGCGGTGGGCGGTGCGGACGTGGTGCGTCCGGAGGCGGCGCAGGTATGGGCGCTGGGCCAGGTGGCCGGGCTGGAACTTCCCGGCACCTGGGGCGGATTGATCGACGTATCCGAGGAGTGGGACGAGCGGGTTGCCGCCGGGCTGGTGGACGTACTGGCGGCCGGTGCGGGCGAGGACCAGGTGGCGGTCCGTCCCACGGGTGTCTTCGGGCGCCGTCTGGTGCGCGCGCCGCTGGCCGGTGCGGCGCCGGTGCGTTCCTGGTCGCCGCGTGGCACGGTGCTGATCACCGGCGGTACGGGCGGACTGGGTGCCCATCTGGCGCGGTGGCTGGCGAAGGAGGGCGCCGAGCGGCTGCTGTTGCTCAGCCGCAGCGGTGACCGCGCCGAGGGGGCCGCGGAGCTGGCGCGGGAGATCGAGGCGCTGGGTACGGCGGTGGAGCTGGTGGCCTGTGACGTCACCGACCGCGACGCCCTCGCCGGGGTCATCGGCGCGGTCCCGGCGGAGCAGCCCCTCACCGCCGTCTTCCACGCCGCGGGCGTCTCCGGGTACGCCGACCTCGGCGACATCTCCCCCGAGCACCTCGACGACGTACTGGCGGCCCGCGTGGTCGGCGCGCGGCATCTGGACGAGCTGACGGCCGGACTGGAGCTGGACGCGTTCGTGCTGTTCTCCTCCGGTGCCGCCGTCTGGGGCAGCGCGGGCAACGGGGCGAACGCCGCCGCGGGCGGATACCTGGACGGCCTGGCGCGGGAGCGCCGGACACGGGGCCTGACCGCGACCTCCGTCGCCTTCAGCGGCTGGCGGGGCACCGCCCTGGAACGCGGGGAGACGGCGGCGCAACTGTCCCGCCGGGGCGTACGGCTGCTGGACGCCGAACCGGCGGGGTGGGCCCTGCGCCGGGCCCTGGAGGCGGACGAGACCTCCGTGACCGTGGCGGACCTGGACTGGAGCCTGTTCACCCCCGGTTACACGCTGGCGCGCCGCCGCCCCCTGATCGAGGACATCCCCGAAGCCGCCCGCGCGCTGGACGACACCGACGACGCGTCCGGTGCCGGGGACGACGGCTCGGCCGGCGCGGAGCTGCGGGCGCGGCTGGCCGCGCTGACCGAGACCGAGCAGCGCTCGCACCTGCTGGGACTGGTCCGCGGCGAGGCCGCACAAGTACTGGCGCACTCCTCCACCGCCGAGATCACCCCGGCCCGGCCCTTCAAGGACCTGGGCTTCGACTCGCTCACCGCGATGGAGCTGCGCAACCGCCTCAACCGGGCGACCGGGCTGCGGCTGCCCGCCACCCTCGTCTTCGATTACCCCGACCCCCAGCGCCTCGCCGGACACCTGCACGACGAACTCGTCGGTGGCCTGGACGCCCCGGCCACCGAAGTCACCGCCGCCGCCCGGGCCGCCGCCGACGAACCGCTCGCGATCGTCGGCATGGCCTGCCGCTACCCCGGCGGGGTGCGCGGAGCCGACGACCTGTGGCGGCTGCTCGTGGAGAACCGCGACGAGCTCTCCGCGTTCCCCACCGACCGGGGCTGGGACGGCTGGGGCGCCCTGACCTCCGGGCGGGCCGGGTTCCTGCACGAGGCCGGCGACTTCGACGCCGGGTTCTTCGGGATCTCCCCGCGCGAGGCCGCCGCGATGGACCCCCAGCAGCGCCTCGTGCTGGAGACGTCCTGGGAGGCCGTGGAGGCCGCCGGGATCGATCCGCACTCCCTGCGCACCACCGCCACGGGCGTCTTCGTCGGCGGCGGCCCCCAGGACTACCCCACCGTGCTCGCCGCCTCCGCCGAGGCCGACAGCGGCTACGCCATGACCGGCGCGCTCGGCAGCGTCATCTCCGGCCGCGTCTCCTACGCCCTCGGCCTGGAGGGCCCGGCGGTCACCGTCGACACGGCCTGCTCCTCCTCCCTGGTCGCCCTGCACCTGGCCGCGCAGGCGCTGCGCAACGGCGAGTGCGACCTGGCCCTGGCCGGCGGGGTCACCGTCATGGCAACGCCCGGCGCCTTCGCCGAGTTCGACACCCTCGGCGGCATGGCCGGTGACGGCCGGTGCAAGGCGTTCTCCTCGGACGCGGACGGCACGGGCTGGGGCGAGGGCGTCGGCATGCTCCTGGTGGAGCGCCTGTCGGACGCCCGGCGCAACGGACACGAGGTGCTGGCCGTCGTCCGGGGCACGGCCACCAACCAGGACGGCGCCTCCAACGGCCTGAGCGCGCCGAACGGCCCCTCGCAGCAGCGGGTGATCCGCCAGGCGCTGGCCAACGCGGGCCTGGCCCCCGCCGACGTGGACCTGGTCGAGGCGCACGGGACCGGCACCAGGCTGGGCGACCCGATCGAGGCGCAGGCGCTGCTGGCCACCTACGGCCAGGACCGCCCCGCCGACCGGCCGCTGTGGCTCGGCTCCATCAAGTCCAATCTCGGTCACACCGGCGCCGCCGCCGGTGTCGCCGGTGTGATCAAGGCCGTCCTGTCCCTGCGCCACGGGCTGATGCCCAAGACCCTGCACGTGAAGGAACCCACCCCGCAGGTCGACTGGTCGGCCGGTGCGGTCGAGCTGCTCACCGAGAACCGGGAGTGGCCCGAGACCGGACGCCCGCACCGGGCGGGCGTGTCCTCCTTCGGCATCAGCGGCACCAACGCCCACGTCATCCTGGAGCAGGCGCCCGCCGAGGAACCGGCGGACGACCGGGAGCCCACCGGTCCGGCCGCGCTGAGCGGCGCCCCGGTGCCGTGGGTGGTGTCCGGACGCACGGAGGCGGCGCTGCGGGCCCAGGCCGAGCGGCTGCGCGCGCACCTGGCCCGCCACCCCGAGGCGACCCCCCTGGACGTCGGACACGCCCTGGTCACCGCGCGCTCGGGCTTCGAGCACCGCGCGATCGTCCTCGGCACCACCACCGGTGAACTCCTCGACGGCCTGGACACCGTCGCCCGCGGCACGACCACCGCCCACGTGATCCAGGGCAGCGGCGACGCCTCGGGCCTCGTCTTCGTCTTCCCCGGCCAGGGGTCGCAGTGGGTGGGGATGGGGCGTGAGCTGTGGGACTCGTCCCCGGTGTTCGCCGAGTCGATGGCGGCGTGTGAGCGGGCTCTGGCGCCGTGGGTGGAGTGGTCGCTGCGGGACGTGGTGTCCCGCCCGGCGGAGGACCCGCTGTGGCAGCGGGTGGATGTGGTGCAGCCGGTGCTGTGGGCGGTGATGGTGTCGCTTGCGGCGCTGTGGCGGTCGTTCGGCGTGGAGCCGGCCGCGGTGATCGGGCATTCCCAGGGTGAGGTCGCCGCGGCCTGCGTGGCGGGGGGTCTGTCCCTGGAGGACGGCGCCCGGGTCGTCGCGGTGCGTTCCCGTCTGGTGCTGGAGCGGCTGTCGGGCAAGGGCGGCATGATGTCCGTCGCCCTGCCGGTCGCCGAGGTGGAGGAGCTTCTCGTGCCCTGGGAGGGCCGGGTGGGGGTGGCCGCGGTCAACGGTCCGTCCTCGGT
>NZ_WYCT01000046.1 GCF_011008945.1 Streptomyces harenosi | reverse complement strand
GGCCGGGCGGGATGGTTGACTGTTGAAGGACCTGAATCTACGTTGAGCGAACGGCCAGGCGCCCACCGTGCGTCCTGCCGCGTCCCCCTCCCCCCACCGGCACCGCCGCTCACCACCGCAGGACCCGAACTCCATGGCCTTGGACCACCCGGCCCTCTCCGTGCGGGCGACTCGGTCGTTCGCAGCAGCGACGCACCCCGTGCGGACGTTCTCGACGGCACTCGTCCCACCGGAACAGCGCTTGCCGGCCTGGGAGAAGCACAACGCGGAGGCCCTGATCGCGCTGGAGTGCCGGCCCCGCCGGGACGGCGAGTTCCGGGCCCGGGAGGACAACCTCCAGCTCGGCCGGGTCCACCTGGCCCGGGTCCGCGGCACGGCCCACACGGTCGAGCGCTCCCCCGATCTCATCGGGCAGCGGCCGACAGGCGCCCTGGCCCTCTTCGTCTCCCTCCGGGGCGAGGCGCTGTTCCAGCAGGCGGGGCGACGGCACTTCCTGCGCCCCGGCGACCTGCTGGTCTGTGACGCGGACGGTCCCTTCGTCCGTGGATTCGGCGACGGCCTGGACGAACTGGCCCTGCGCGTGGACCGCGGCGTCCTGCCGGAGGCGATCCGCCCGCCCGCACCCGGCGAGCCGCTCGTCGTCCGCGCGAGCGAGGCCAATCCGCACGGTCGCGCGATCACCCGGCTCGTCGGGCGTGCCGTCGGGGGGCGGGACCCGATGCCGCCCGACGAGCAGACGATCGTGGACCTGCTGTCCGCCCTGGTGGGCGGCGGCACCGTCCGGTCCCACGTCGTCCACCGGGCGCTCGCCTGTGCCCATGTGGAGGACAGGCTCCGCGATCCCGGTCTGTCGGCCTCCGAAGTGGCCCGCGCGGTGGGCATCAGTGTCCGCCAGCTCACCCGTGTCTTCGCCGGCATGGGCCGGACCTTCCCACGCCACGTGCTCGGCCGGCGGCTCGACCTCGCCCACGCCCTGCTGGCCGGCCCGGACGCCCCGGCCCTGTCCACGGCGGCCGTCGCGGCCCGGTGCGGGTTCCGGTCCACGGCGCACTTCTCCCAGACCTTCCAGGCACGCTTCGGCATCACCGCCGGTGAGTTGCGCCGCGCAGCCGCGCAACACCGGTGAGGGCACTGCCCCGTTCTCATTTCGGCCCTCCTCCCGGCGATCCGGCCGGGCGGGGCGGCGCCGGTGAGACGCTGCTCGGGGAACACCGTGAGCAGAAGGTGAGGCATCCAACGTGCCCCAGTTCAACGACGGTCCGGGTGGGACCGCACGTGCGACGTCATGCCGGGTCGAGACCGACGTCCTGATCGTCGGCTCCGGTCCGGCCGGTGCCGCGGCGGCGCTGTCCCTGTCCACCCTGGGGATCGACAACATCATGATCACCAAGTACCGCTGGACCGCGAACACGCCGCGCGCGCACATCACCAACCAGCGGGCGATGGAGATCTTCCGCGACCTGGGGATCGAGGACCAGGTGCTGGCCGACGCCACCCCTCACCACCTCATCGGCGACACCGTCTTCTGCACCTCCATCGCGGGCGAGGAGATCGGCCGCATCCGCACCTGGGGCACCCGGCCCGACCGGGAGGCGGACTACCGGCTGGCCTCCCCCTGCCTCACCGTCGACATCCCCCAGACCTACCTCGAACCGATCCTCGTCAAGAACGCCACCGTGCGCGGGACCCGGACCCGCTTCTCCACCGAGTACCTGTCGCACACACAGGACGACACCGGCGTCACGGCGCGGGTGCGCGACCGGCTCACCGGCCAGGAGTACGGCATCAGGGCCAAGTACCTCATCGGTGCCGACGGCGCCCGGTCGAAGGTCGCCGCGGACATCGGCCTGCCCTTCGAGGGCGCGATGGACATCGCCGGCTCGATGAACATCACGTTCAAGGCCGACATCGAGCCCTACGTCGGGCACCGGCCGTCCGTCCTGTACTGGGTGATCCAGCCGGGCGCCGACGTCGGCGGCATCGGCGCCGGCCTGGTCCGGATGGTCCGGCCCTGGAACGAGTGGCTCATCGTGTGGGGCTACGACATCGACGGCGAGCCGCCGGTGGTCGACGAGGCCGAAGCCGTCCGCATCGTACGGCAGTTGCTGGGGATGCCGGATCTCGAGGTGGAGATCACCGGCACCAGCCTCTGGGGCAACAACGAGATGTACGCGACCCGCCTGCACAAGGGCCGCGTCTTCTGCGCCGGTGACGCCGTCCACCGCCACCCGCCCAGCAACGGCCTGGGATCGAACACCAGCGTCCAGGACTCCTACAACCTGGCCTGGAAGCTCGCCGCCGTGCTGCGCGGGCAGGCCGGCCCGTCACTGCTGGAGACGTACTCGGCGGAGCGCGCGCCCGTCGCCGAGCGGATCGTCACGCGGGCCAACCGGTCCAGCCGCGAGTTCGCCGACATCTTCGCGGCCCTCGGCGTCCTCGACGCCGAGGACGAGGCGCAGATGCGGGCCCGTATCGAGGAGCGGAAGGCCAACACGCCCGAGGGCGCGGCCATGCGTGCCGCCCTCGTGACGGCGCTGGAGACCAAGAACTACGAGTTCAACGCCCACGGCGTGGAGCTGGGGCAGTTCTACGAGTCCGGTGCCGTCGTCTCCGACGGCACGCGGCCGCCGGCCGGCAAGGACGAGGACCTCTACTACGTCATGTCGACGTCCCCGGGGGCCCACCTCCCGCACGCCTGGGTCGGGGACCACGCCACCAAGCTCGCCCTGATGGACCTGGCGCCGTACACCCGCTGGACGCTGATCACCGGCATCGCGGGCGAGGACTGGGCCGGGGCGGCCGACAAGGTCGCGCAGGAGCTGGGCATCCCGCTCGAGACGGTGGTGATCGGGCCGGGCCGCGACGTCACCGACCTCTACCACGACTGGGCCAAGCTCCGTGAGGTCGAGGAGTCGGGCGCGATCCTGGTCCGTCCGGACAAGCACATCGCGTGGCGTGCGGTGAGCCTGGCGGAGGACCCCGTGGGAGCACTGCGGGACGCCCTCGTCCAGATCCTCGGGAGGGACTGAGTCGTGCGGTTCACCCATGAGACGCTGGGACAGCGCGTCGTCTTCGCCTCCGGTGAGGCGCCCGCCGCGGTGGCGGCGGAGGTGGCCGCACTGGGCGCGGAGCGGGTCATGCTCATCGCCGCGCCGGGGCGGGCCGCCCTCGCCGATCGCGTCGGCGCCCACCTGCCGGTGGCGGTGCGGCACGACGAGGTCGTCATGCACGTCCCGGCCGACGTGGCCGACCGTGCCCGCCGGGCGGCCAGGGCCGGGTCGGCGGACGCGGTGGTGTGTGTCGGCGGCGGCTCGACGACGGGCCTGGCCAAGGCGGTGGCGCTGACGACCGGTCTGCCGATCGTGGCGGTCCCGACCACCTACGCCGGTTCGGAGGCGACGAACGTCTGGGGCCTCACCGAGAACGGGGTGAAGACCACCGGTGCCGACGCCCGGGTCCTGCCGCGCTCGATCGTCTACGACGCCTCGCTGATGCTGGACCTGCCGGTGGAGACGTCCGTGGCCAGCGGGCTCAACGCGCTGGCGCACTGCATCGACTCCCTGTGGGGGCCGCGGGCCGACCCGATCGACCAGGCCCTGGCCGGTGAGGGCATCCGGGCGCTGGCCCTCGGACTGCCCGCCGTGGCCGCCGATCCGGCCGGACTCCAGGGACGCGAGCGGACGCTGTACGGCGCCTATCTGGCCGCCGTCGCCTTCGCGTCGGCGGGTTCGGGGATGCACCACAAGATCTGTCATGTGCTGGGCGGAATGTTCGACCTGCCGCACGCCCGGACCCACGCGGTGGTGCTGCCGCACGTCCTGGCCTTCAACGCCCCCTCCGCGCCCGGCGCCGAACGGCGCATCGCCCAGGCCCTGGGGAGCCCGACCGCGGGCGAGGGCCTCGCGGCGCTGCGCAAGGTGCTGCGCGCTCCGCGTGCCCTGCGCGACCACGGCATGCCCGAGGAGGGCATCGCCCGTGCGGTGGGGCCCGTCCTGGCCGCCGTCCCCGATGACAATCCCACCCCCGTGACCGAGGAGAACCTCACCGCGCTGCTGCGCGCCGCCTGGGAAGGAAGTGAGCCGGCATGACCCTTTCGTCCACCCGCGGCATCTCGCCGGAGCAGAGCGCCCGCGAGGAAGAGCTGGCCGCGCGCGTACAGGCATCGTTCGACTCCTGCCGGGACCCCCGCCTGAAGGAGCTGATGCAGGCGCTCGTCAAGCACCTGCACGCCTTCCTGCGCGAGGTCCGCCTCACCGAGGAGGAGTGGCACGCGGCCATCGAGTTCCTCACCGCCGCCGGGCGCATCACGGACGACAGGCGCCAGGAGTTCATCCTGCTCTCGGACACCCTCGGGGCGTCGATGCAGACCGTCGCGATCAACAACGATGTCCGCGGCGACGCCACCGAGGCCACGGTCTTCGGCCCGTTCTTCGTCGAGGGATCTCCCGGGATCGAGCCGGGCGGGGACATCTCCTTCGGCGCCGCCGGCGAGCCGTGCTGGATCGAGGGGACCGTTTCCGGTGTGGACGGCGACCCGGTCCCCGGGGCGCGGATCGAGGTCTGGGAAGCGGACGAGGACGGCTTCTACGACGTGCAGTACGGCGACGGCCGGGTCGCGGCCCGGGCGCACCTGTTCTCCGGTGAGGACGGGACGTACCGCTTCTGGGGCATCACACCGACGCCGTACCCCGTCCCGTGCGACGGGCCCGTGGGGAAGATGCTGGAGGCGACCGGCCGCTCGCCGATGCGGGCCTCGCACCTCCACTTCATGGTCGAGGCACCGGGGTGCAGGACCCTCGTGACCCACATCTTCGTCCGCGGCGACGCATTGCTCGGGTCCGACACCGTCTTCGGCGTCCGGGAGTCACTGATCAAGGACTTCGAGCGCCGGCCGCCCGGCACGCCGACGCCGGACGGACGCGTCGTCGACGGCTCCTGGACGCAGGTCCGTTTCGACATCGTGCTGGCCCCGTCGGACGTACGGGGGTAGCCGCCCCGCGTCCCTGGGGCACTGAGCCCGCGTCCACGCCCGCCCGGCCACCCGCGCGGGCGTGGGCGCGGGCGGCGCCACGACCGCCCGGGCCGGGGCGCCGAGGGCCCCGGACACCGGCCCGCAGGCACGGGCCGGAGCCCCCCGCCCGCCGCGCACGGGAGCCGCCCGCGGCGGGCGCGGCGGGCCGGCTCCCCGGGCGGCGGCCCGTCGCAACAAAACCGTTGCACAAGGGCAGTGCGGCACTCACGCCGCAGGTCACGCGCCCGGCGGCCGCCCGCCCGGGACCACCGCGCCCGCACGCAGGCGCCCCTGAGCACCACGTTTCCTGGATCAGGGTCTTGACGCGCCCTTCGCACGACTATTAACTCACGCCATAAATTAAGCCGGTACGGCTTGCAGGGGCGTGCGCCGTGCCGGTCTCCCACGCGTCCCCCGGAAGGGTCCCAGGAGCATGCGCAGATTCAGAGCCGCAGTCACCGGTGCCGTCACCTTGTCCCTCGCGCTCGCCGTCTCGGCCTGCGGGGGCGGCTCCGCGACCGGCGGAGGCGATGACGGCTCGCCGAAGACCCTGACGTACTGGGCCTCCAACCAGGGCGCGAACATCGAGGTCGACAAGAAGGTCCTCCAGCCGGAGCTCGACAAGTTCGAGCAGCAGACCGGCATCGAGGTGAAGCTGGAGGTCGTGCCCTGGTCGGACCTGCTCAACCGGATCCTCACCGCCACCTCGTCCGGCCAGGGCCCCGACGTCCTGAACATCGGCAACACGTGGTCGGCCTCGCTCCAGGCCAGCGGTGCCCTGCTGCCCTGGGACGAGAAGAACTTCGACAGGATCGGTGGCAGGGACCGGTTCGTGGAGTCCGCGCTCGGCTCCACCGGGGTCCAGGGGCAGGACCCGGCCGCCGTGCCGCTGTACTCGATGGCCTACGCGCTCTACTACAACAAGAAGCTGTTCGCCGAGGCCGGGATAGCCAAGCCGCCGGCCACCTGGGACGAGCTGATCGCCGCAGGCAAGAAGCTCACCGCCCGGGGCAAGAACGGCATCGGCGTCGAGGGCGCCAATCTCTCCAACAACATCCACCAGGTGTTCGTCCTCGGCAAGCAGCACGGCGCCGACTTCTTCACCTCCGACGGCAAGCCGGACTTCACCTCCGACGGCGCGGTCGCCGCGGTCAAGCAGTACGTCGACCTGATGGCGCAGCACAAGATCGTCGCTCCGGGCAACGCCGAGTACGCCCAGAACCAGTCACTGAGCGACTTCTCCAAGGGCAGGACCGGCATGCTGCTCTGGCAGACCGCCTCCGCCACCTTCAAGGCCCAGGGCATGAAGGACGAGGACTGGGGGGTCGCCCCCGCCCCCGTCCGGTCCGGGAAGCCGGGCCCGGGCACGGCCACCAACTCGATGGTGGCCGGCATCAACATGGGGGTGTTCAAGAACACCGACAACCTCGACGGCGCGCTGAAGTTCGTGAAGTTCATGACCAGCGACGCGGAGCAGAAGATCCTCAACAAGGCGTACGGCTCCATCCCGCCGGTCAGGAGCGCCCAGTCCGATCCGGCGTTCGGCGCCCCGGCCGTCGCCGTGCTGCGCGACACCCTCGCCACCAGCGCCGCCGCCCTGCCGCAGGTTCCCGAGGAGTCCCAGTTCGAGACCGTCGTCGGGACCGCCGTCAAGGAGTTGTTCGCCGACGCCGCCGCCGGACGGGCCGTGACCGAGCGGTCGGTGCGCGAGAAGCTCGAGAAGGCCCAGCAGCAGATGCCGAAGAAGTAGGCGCGGGCCCCGTCATGACCCTCACCGCCGTATCCCGCCGCGACAGGTCCGGACCGGGGACGAAGCGGCGGCAGGACCGCCCCGGAGCGCAGCGGACCACGCGCCGCTCCGGGCGGCTGCGCCGGATCTCCCTGCCCTACCTGCTGCTCCTGCCCGCCCTCCTCCTCGAACTCCTCGTCCATCTGGTGCCGATGCTCATGGGCATCGTCATGAGTTTCAAGGAGCTCACCCAGTTCTACCTCTCCACCTGGTCGAAGGCGCCCTGGGCCGGCCTCGACAACTTCCGGGTGGCCGTCGACTTCGACGCCCCCATCGGCGAGGCGCTGCTGAAGTCGTTCCTGACCACCTGCCTGTTCACCGTCTGCTCGGTGGGCCTGTGCTGGCTGATCGGGACCGCGGCCGCCGTCTTCCTCCAGGAGCGGTTCCGCGGCCGCGGCCTGCTGCGCACCCTCTTCCTCGTCCCCTACGCGCTGCCCGTCTACGCCGCCGTCATCACCTGGGTGTTCATGTTCCAGCGCGACAACGGCCTGGTGAACCACGTCCTGCACGACCAGCTCGGCATCGGCGACAGCCCGGCCTTCTGGCTCGTCGGCGACAACGCCTTCTGGGCGCTGCTGACCGTCTCGGTGTGGAAGGGCTGGCCGTTCGCCTTCCTCACCCTGATGGCCGGGCTGCAGAACATCCCCCGGGACCTGTACGAGGCGGCGGCCCTGGACGGGGCGGGGGTCTGGAAGCAGATCCGGCACATCACCCTGCCCTCGCTGCGTCCCGTGAACCAGGTGCTCGTCCTGGTGCTGTTCCTGTGGACGTTCAACGACTTCAACACGCCGTTCGTGCTGTTCGGCAAGGCGGCCCCGGAATCCGCCGACCTGATCTCGCTGCACATCTACCAGTCCTCGTTCCAGACCTGGAACTTCGGCACCGGCTCGGCCATGTCCGTCCTGCTGCTGCTGTTCCTGCTCGTCGTGACCGGTGTGTATCTGCTGGTCACCAGCCGGGGAAAGAAGGCGAAGGCCCGTGCCTGACACCTCCGGGCGGCGCGCCGTCCGCTCACCGATGGCCGCCCCGCCGTCCTTCCTGTGGATTCGGCGGATCTTCCTCACCGTCCTGACGGTGTTCGTCCTGCTGCCGGTCTACGTGATGCTCTCCAGCTCGCTCAAGCCGCTGGAGGACGTCTCGGGGAAGTTCCAGTGGATCCCCTCCGGGCTCACGCTCCGGCCGTACGCCGACATCTGGGAGACCGTCCCGCTCGCGGACTACTTCGTCAACTCCCTGATCGTCTCGGGAGCCGCCACCGTCTGCTCGGTGGTCATCGCGGTGTTCGCCGCCTACGCCGTCAGCCGTTACGACTTCCGCGGCAAGCGGGTCTTCACGGTCACGGTCCTGTCGACGCAGATGTTCCCCGGCATCCTCTTCCTGCTGCCGCTGTTCCTCATCTACGTCAACATCGGCAGCGCCACCGGCATCGCCCTGTTCGGCTCGCGCGGCGGTCTGATCCTCACCTATCTCACCTTCTCGCTGCCGTTCTCCATCTGGATGCTCATCGGGTACTTCGACTCCATCCCGCGCGACCTGGACGAGGCCGCCAAGGTCGACGGGTGCGGCCCGATCGGCGCGCTGTTCCGGGTCATCGTCCCGGCGGCCGTGCCCGGCATCGTCGCCGTCGCCGTCTACGCCTTCATGACCGCCTGGGGCGAGGTCCTCTTCGCCTCCGTCATGACCAACGAGACCACCCGCACCCTCGCCGTCGGCCTCCAGGGCTACTCCACCCTCAACGACGTGTACTGGAACCAGATCATGGCCGCCTCCCTCGTGGTGAGCGTGCCCGTGGTCGCCGGATTCCTGCTCCTGCAGCGCTATCTGGTCGCCGGCCTGACCGCCGGCGCCGTGAAGTAGCCGGCGGCGCCCCAGCCCGCGACGGCGTCCCGCACATCCGCCCCGCCCACCCCTGAGAGGTTCCTTCCGTGTCCGAATCCGCAGCCCCGTACGCCCTCGACCTGGCCGCCTTCCCGGCCGACTTCACCTGGGGCACCGCGACATCCGCCTACCAGATCGAGGGCGCGGTGGCCGAGGACGGCCGCGCCCCGTCCATCTGGGACACCTTCAGCCACACGCCCGGCCGGGTGGACAACGACGACCACGGCGACATCGCCTGCGACCACTACCACCGCTGGCCCGAGGACATCGCCCTGATGAAGGAGCTCGGCACCGACGGCTACCGCATGTCCGTGGCCTGGCCCCGGGTACTGCCCGGCGGTGACGGCCCCGTCAACGCAGCGGGCCTCGACTTCTACGACCGGCTCGTCGACGGCCTGCTCGCCGCCGGCATCACTCCGTCCGTCACCCTCTACCACTGGGACCTGCCGCAGGCCCTCCAGGACCGCGGCGGCTGGACGGAGCGCGACACCGCCGAGCACCTCGCCGCCTACGCCTCCGTGGTCGCCGGCCGGCTCGGCGACCGGGTCACCCGGTGGGCCACCCTGAACGAGCCGCTGTGCTCCGGCTGGATCGGTCACCTGGAAGGCCGGATGGCGCCCGGCCTCACCGACCTCACCGCGGCCGTCCGCGCCTCCTACCACCTGCTGCTCGCCCACGGCCTGGCCGTGCAGGCGGTGCGCGCCGCCGCACCCGGCGCGCAGGTCGGCCTGGTCACCAACCACTCCACCGTCGAACCCGCCACCGCCCGCCCCGAGGACGCCGCCGCGGCCGCCCGCCTCGACGGCCACACCAACCGCTGGTGGCTCGACCCGGTCTACGGCCGCGGCTTCCCCGCCGACATGCGGGAGCTGTACGGCGTCGAGCTGCCCGAACGGCCCGGCGATCTCGAGGTGATGGCGTCCCCGACCGACTGGCACGGCCTCAACTACTACTTCCCGTCCGTCGTCGCCGACGACCCGCAGGGGCCGGTGCCGTACGCCCGTGAGGTCAAGGTGCCCGGGGTGCCCCGCTCCGGAATGGACTGGCCGGTCGACGCCGCCGGCCTGGAGGGCATGCTGATGCGGCTCACCGACGACTACGGGGTGCGCCGCATCTACGTCACCGAGAACGGCTCCGCCTACCCGGACACCGTCGCCCCCGACGGCACGGTCCACGATCCCGAGCGCACCCGCTACCTGGAGGACCACCTGGCCGCCTGCGCCCGCGCCCTGCGCAAGGGCGCCCCGCTGGCGGGCTACTACGCCTGGTCCCTGCTGGACAACTTCGAGTGGGCCTACGGTTACGACAAGCGCTTCGGGCTGGTGCACGTGGACTACGCCACCCAGAAGCGCACCGTGAAGAGCAGCGGCCGCCGCTACGCGGAGATCATCCGCGCCCACCGGAACTCCGTGTCCCCGGCCCTCTAGGGTCTTTCGTCCGGACCGGACCGGGCTGATCCGGGCTGGTCCGGGCTGGTCCGGTCCGCTGCGCGGGCCGCCGCTCAGGCGGACTCGCGCACCACCAGCACCGGCTCGAACAGGGTGCGGGAGCCGTCGCCGGTGCCGCCGCGGAGCTGTTCGACCAGCAGCCGGGCCATCGCCGCGGCCATCTCCTCCACCGGCTGGCGCACCGTGGTCAGTCCGGGCCGGCACTCCGTGGCGGCCCGGGAGTCGTCGAAACCCACCACGGCGATGTCGCCGGGCACGGCCAGACCCCGTTCCCGCAGGTACTGGCACGCGCCCTGCGCCATCAGGTCGTTGGCGGCGAACACCCCGTCCAGCCCGGGGTGCTCCCGGAGCAGGCGGGCCATGGCCTCCCGGCCGCTCTCGGCGGTGAACCGTCCCCGGACCACGGGGACGTCGGTGATCCCCGCCTCGGCCAGCGCCGAGCGGAAGCCGTCGAGGCGGTCGCGGGCGGCCGGGGCGGAGCCGGGCGCGCCGATGGTGGCCAGACGCCGCCGGCCGCGGGCAAGGAGGTGCCCGGCCGCGAGCCGGGCGCCCGCGGCGTTGTCGAGGTCGACGTGGCCCGCGCGCAGCCGGCCGGGAGGGCGGCCGAAGAGGACCGTCGGCACACCCGCCGCCACCAGCATCGCCGGCAGCGGGTCGTCGGCGTCCAGGGAGACCACCAGGGCGCCGTCGGCGGCACCCTGCCGCAGGTACTGCGCGACCTGGCCCCTGGCCTGCTCGGACTCGGCGACCAGCAGGACCGGCTGGACGGTCCGCTCGCGCAGGAAACCCACCGCCCCGTCCACCACCCGTCCGAAGAACGGGTCGGCGAAGACGCGCGCCGCGCAGGCCTCGCCCACCGCGGAGAACACCAGCGCCACCGCCCCCGTGCGGCGGGTCACCAGGGAGCGGGCCGCCTGGTTGGGGGTGTAGCCGGTGCGGCTGATCGCCCGGCGCACCACGTCCTGGATGCGCGGGTCCACATTGCGCACGCCGTTGACCACGCGCGACACCGTCGCACGGGACACTCCGGCCTCCCGCGCGACGTCCTCGAGAGTCGGTCCCCTCTTGCTCACTCCCGCACCCTAACGCGCTGTCGCCGGACGGGTACGCGCAGGTGACCACCACTGCTCCGAAGACTTAAGGCAAGCCTAAAGAAAAGTGCGCCGCAGTGCTTGACCGTTCACCGACAGGTGGGCAAGGTTCCTGGAGAGCGCTCTCCCGCACGTTTCCCCCTCTGCACACAGGAGTCCTCATGACTTCAGTCGGGACACCGCCGGCTTTCCGGCGCTTCCACCCGGCCGCCAGACGTGCCACCGCGGGCGCTCTGGTCTCGTCCCTGGTCGGCGCGTTGCTCGCGCTGGTTCCCGCCGCCCCGGCCACGGCCGCCGAGACCCTGCTGTCCCAGGGCAGGCCCGCCACCGCGTCGTCGACGGAGGGTGCGGCCTTCGCCGCCTCCGCCGCCGTCGACGGCAACCTCACCGGCACCCGCTGGGCCAGCCAGTGGAGCGACAACCAGTGGCTCCAGGTCGACCTCGGCCAGACCACCGCCATCAGCCGCGTGGTGCTGACCTGGGAGGCGGCCTACGGCAAGGCCTACGACATCCAGCTCTCCGACAACGGCAGCGACTGGCGCACCGTCAAGTCGGTCACCGCCGGAGACGGCGGCACGGACGACGTCGCCGTCTCCGGCACCGGCCGCTACGTCCGCCTCCAGGGCGTCACCCGCGCCACCGGCTACGGCTACTCCCTGTGGGAGTTCCAGGTCTACGGCGGCACCGGCGACACCCCCCAGCTCCCCGGCGGCGGCGACCTCGGCCCCAACGTGCACGTCATCGACCCGTCCACCCCCGACATCCAGGGCAAGCTGGACGCGGTCTTCAAGCAGCAGGAGTCCGCCCAGTTCGGCACCGGCCGGCACGCGTTCCTCTTCAAGCCGGGCACCTACCACGACCTCAACGCCCAGATCGGCTTCTACACCCAGATCGCGGGCCTCGGCCTGAAGCCCGACGACACCCTCATCAACGGTGACATCACCGTCGACGCGGGATGGTTCAACGGCAACGCCACCCAGAACTTCTGGCGCGGCGCCGAGAACCTCGCGGTCAACCCGGTCAACGGCACCAACCGGTGGGCGGTCTCCCAGGCCTCCTCCTTCCGCCGGATGCACGTCAAGGGCGGCCTCAACCTCGCCCCCAACGGCTACGGCTGGGCCAGCGGCGGCTACATCGCCGACTCCAAGATCGACGGCCAGGTCGGCAACTACTCGCAGCAGCAGTGGTACACGCGGGACAGCGCCATCGGCGGCTGGTCCAACTCCGTGTGGAACCAGGTCTTCTCCGGCGTCGAGGGCGCCCCGGCCAACAGCTTCCCCGAGCCGCGCTACACCACCCTCGCCACCACCCCGGTCTCCCGCGAGAAGCCGTTCCTCTACCTCGACGGGGGCGAGTACAAGGTCTTCGCGCCCGCCAAGCGCACGAACGCCCGCGGCACCACCTGGGCGAGCGGCACCCCGCAGGGCCAGTCCGTCCCGCTGAGCCGCTTCTACGTCGTCAAGCCCAGCGCCACCGCCGCCACCATCAACCAGGCGCTCGCCCAGGGCCTGCACCTGCTGTTCACGCCCGGCGTCTACCACGTCGACCGGACCATCGAGATCAACCGGCCCGACACCATCGTGCTCGGCCTGGGCCTGGCCACCATCGTCCCGGACAATGGCGTGACCGCCATGCGCGTCGCCGACGTCGACGGCGTACGCCTCGCGGGCTTCCTGATCGACGCCGGACCGGTCAACTCGCCCACCCTGCTGGAGGTCGGTCCGCCAAGCGCCTCCGCCGACCACTCCGCCAACCCCACGACCGTCCAGGACGTGTACATCCGCATCGGCGGCGCGGGCGCCGGCAAGGCCACCACCAGCATGGTCGTCAACAGCGACGACACCATCGTCGACCACACCTGGGTGTGGCGCGCCGACCACGGCGACGGCGTCGGCTGGGAGACCAACCGCGCCGACTACGGCGTCCGCGTCAACGGCGACGACGTCCTGGCCACCGGCCTGTTCGTGGAGCACTTCAACAAGTACGACGTGGAGTGGTACGGCGAGCGCGGGCGCACCATTTTCTTCCAGAACGAGAAGGCGTACGACGCCCCGAACCAGGCCGCCATCCAGAACGGCACCACCAAGGGCTACGCCGCCTACCGGGTCGACGACTCGGTGAACACCCATGAGGGCTGGGGCATGGGCAGCTACTGCTACTACAACGTCGACCCGACGATCCGCCAGGACCACGGCTTCAAGGCGCCGGTCAAGCCCGGCGTGAGGTTCCACAGCCTGCTCACCGTCTCGCTCGGCGGCAACGGTCACTTCGAGCACGTCATCAACGACACGGGCGCGCCGACCCAGGGCACCGAGACCATCCCCTCGACGGTCGTCTCCTACCCCTGACGGTCCCGGGCGCCGCGCTGAACTCCGGCCACCGGCTGCCCCGGCCCCCCCTGACCCGCTCGGCCCGGACGCCGCTCCCCCGGCGTCCGGGCCGGCGCGGTACCCGCACCGCAGGAACCGCTCGGCGCGGCGGTCCTCGGCCATGTCCGCGCGATGCGCGAGAAGGCGGGCACAGAAGCCGGCCGGCCGCCTACCGTCCGCCGCCGGCCCGCCGGCCCGGCCTCACCGCAGGTGCCGGGCGAAGAACCGGGCCGCGTCGTCCACCTCGAACCACGGGGCGCCGGCGCGCCCGCCCAGATCGGCGCGCAGCGCCTTCTCCTGCGAGCCTGAGGCGTCCAACAGGTCCAGGGCCCGCCGGCGGTCGCTGCCCTCGTCGTCCCATGGCAGCAGGAACAGCGGCGGAACGGTGACCCGCCGGGCCTGCTCGCGCACGGCACAGCGGGCGCAACCCCCGGCGAAGAAACCGGCGGCCGAGATCCGCGGCTCGGCCACCGCCGGCCGCGTGCCGACGGCGGTCACCCCCCGCGTACCCGACCGGGCCGTCGATCCCGGGCAGCGAGAGGGAGGGCGTCCAGGGGTGGTCCGCCATTCGGGGGACCGGCACCGCCTCACTTCGGGGGCGCGCCGGGCGGGGCGGTCCGTCTTTCTATCGGCAACGCGTGTCGTTCCTAGAATGGCCCGGTGGAAGACATCGACGCGATCGCCGTCTTGCAGGACCCGGTGCGACGGCGCCTGTACGAATACGTGGTGGCGCAGGGCCGTGAGGTCGGCCGCAACGAGGCCGCCGAGGCCGTCGGGGTGGCACGCACGCTCGCCGCGCATCATCTGGACAGGCTGGCCGAGGCCGGGCTGCTGGAGAGCGGCAGCCGCCGCCTGACGGGCCGCTCGGGGCCCGGCGCCGGCCGTCCCGCCAAGGTGTACACGAGGGCGCGAACCGAGCGGGCGGTGTCACTGCCCGCCCGCGACTACCGCACCGCCGCCGAACTGCTGGCCGAGGCGGCCGAGCGGGCGGGGCTGGACGCCGGGCTCTGTGCGGCCGCCCGCCGCCGGGGCGAGGACCTGCGGGGTGCGCAGCCGCCGTGCGGCGGCCTGGAAGAGGCCGTGGAGATGCTGGCCGCCCGCGGTTACGAACCGCACCTGGAAGGTGCCGGGAGCGTGCGGGACGCCGAAGGCACCGAAGAGACGGCGGGGGCAGCGCTGCCCGTGGTGCGGTTGCGCAACTGCCCCTTCCATGCCGTCGCCGAGCGCTTCCCGCCGCTCGTGTGCGGCATGAACCTCGCCCTGCTGGAGGGGCTGATCGGGACGGACGGGCCCCTCCGCGCCCGTATGGACGCCCGGCCGGGAGAGTGCTGCGTGGTGGTCGAGACTTCTAAAAACAACGATGATTGACATAGAAGGACGGGCCGTGCTGGGATGAGGCCATGACCGCGTCCGCGCCTGCCGCCCACCTCGCCCAGCTCAACGTCGCCACGCTCCTTCACCCCCTCGACGATCCGCGCATCGCACCGTTCGTCGAGATGCTCGACCCGGTCAACGCCGCCGCCGACGGCGCGCCGGGCTTCGTATGGCGGCTCGTGGAAGACGGAGCGGCCGACGCCACCGGCCTGCGCCCCGCGGGCGAGAACGTCATCGTCAACCTGACGGTGTGGGAGACCCAGGAGGCCCTGTGGGACTTCACCTACCGGAGCGGTCACCTGGAGGTGATGCGCCGGCGCCGTGAATGGTTCGAACGGCACGTCGAGGCACACCTGGTGCTCTGGTGGATTCCCGCCGGCCATCTGCCGACCGTGGACGAGGCCCTGGAGCGGCTGGCGGAGCTGCGGGCGAACGGGCCGTCCCCGCGCGCGTTCACCTTCACCTCCTCCTACACGTCCGCCGAGGCCGCCCAGCACCTCCACCCCGCGCCGCGGACCACCCGAGACGCGCGGCCGGCGCGGGCCGGGGGCACCACGGCGGTATAGGGCAGGATTTCGCGCGGGCGCCCAGCGATACGCCACCGGCACCGGCGCTCGTTCAGACGGCCACGGCCCGCCACCGCGCCGGTGCCCCGCCCCGCGCGGCGCCGCCCCACGACACCGCCCGGGACGGCCGACCCGATCGCATGGGTTCCGCGGAATCGCCGCCCCCGACCGCGATCGCTAAAATCGGCCAGGCCCCATGACACAATGCCAGGCAACGCCTGTGCGTTTCCGTGCGGTCATCCCGGGTATTCCGCTCGCCACCTCCCTCAAACAGGGAAATTCGCCTAGCCGTTCACCGACCGACCGGCTTAGCATCGAACCAAAGCTCGAACAGCAACTCCCGCGGACACCTACGGCCGACGCGATTCCCACGAAGAAAATCGGCTCATCGAGCTCCCGGACGGCCGTCCGCCCCACGCGGAAGGCGAGGGCCGGCCGAGGCGCACCCGAGCATCGCGCGCGGCGTCTGCACAGCGATAGCGAGGTGTCTTCCATGGACACACTGGTCATGGCAGTCCCGACCGTCGAGCACGGGGCTGCGGCGTGGCGCATCGCCCGCGAGTCGGGGGTACTCGACGTGAACTCCCCCTACAGCTATCTGCTGTGGTTCAGGGAATTCGCACGCACATCCGCGGTGGCGCTGGGAGCCGACGGGGTACCCGCCGGATTCGTGACGGGATTCCGCCGCCCCGAGCAGCCCGACACCCTCGCCGTCTGGCAGATCGCGGTCGACCGTGGGCAGCGCGGACGCGGCGTCGCCGGCGCCATGCTGGACCACCTCACCGCCCGGCTGGCCACAGACGGTGTCCTGCGGTACCTGGAGACGACGATCGCTGCGGACAACACCGCGTCGCACCAGCTGTTCCACTCGTTCGCCGATCGGCATGCGGCGCCACTGAAGAGGGAAGCGCTGTTTCCGGAAGAACTTTTCCCCGACGCCCACGGCACCGAGTTCCTGTACCGCATCGGGCCGCTGGGCCGATGACCCGGGAGCCGTCGGCCCGGTCGCAACCTTCCTTCGTTTCTCCCGCATGAGGAGCGACTCATCATGGTGATGACACAACCCGATGCAAACGTGTTCGAGACGCTCGAGTCCGAGGTGCGCAGTTACTGCCGTAGCTGGCCCACAGTCTTCGACCACGCGCACGGAAGCCGACTGCACGACGAGAAGAACCGTCCCTATCTCGACTTTTTCTCCGGTGCCGGAGCTCTGAACTACGGGCATAACAACCCCGTACTCAAACGGGCACTTCTCGACTATCTCGAGCGGGACGGCGTCACCCACGCCCTGGACATGTCGACGACCGCCAAGCGCACCTTCCTGGAAACCTTCCAGGAAATCGTCCTCGCACCGCGGGCGCTGCCGTACAAGGTGATGTTTCCGGGGCCCGGCGGCACCAACGCCGTCGAGGCGGCGCTGAAGTTGGCCCGCAAGGTGAAGGGCAGGGAATCCGTCGTCTTCTTCGCCAACGCCTTCCACGGGATGTCGCTGGGCTCCCTCGCCGTCACCGGCAACGCCTTCAAGCGGGCGGGCGCCGGCATCCCGCTGGTGCACGCCATCCCCATGCCCTTCGACAGCCACGGGCACGACCGGGCACCCGGCTTCCCGTGGTTCGAGCAGATGCTGACGAGTGCGGGCTCCGGTCTGGACACCCCGGCGGCCGTGATCGTGGAGACGGTTCAGGGCGAGGGCGGTATCAACGTGGCGCGGACCGAGTGGCTGCGCGGCCTGGCCGAGCTCTGCCGCCACCACGACATGCTGCTGATCGTCGACGACATCCAGATGGGCTGCGGCCGCACCGGCCCGTTCTTCTCCTTCGAGGAGTCCGGCATCACGCCGGACATCGTGACGCTGTCGAAGTCCCTCAGCGGATACGGACTGCCGATGGCCGTGACCCTGTTCCGTCCCGAGCTGGACATCTGGCGGCCCGGCGAGCACAACGGCACCTTCCGCGGCGTCAGCCCGGCCTTCGTCACGGCCACCGCCGCGCTGGAGGAGTACTGGCGCGACGGCCGGCTGGAGAAGCAGACCCTGGCCCGCGCGGACCAGGTCGAGCAGGCGCTGAACGCGGTCACCGCCGACGAGCCGGCCACCCAGGTGCGCGGGCGCGGTCTGGCGTGGGGCGTGGAGTTCGCCGACCCCGCGCGCGCCGGCGCGGTGTGCGCCCGCGCCTTCGAACTGGGCCTGCTGATGGAGACGTCCGGTCCCAGGGACGAGGTCGTCAAGCTGTTCCCGCCGCTGACCATCGGCGACGAGGAGCTGGAGGAGGGGCTCACGCTGTTCGGCCGCGCGGTGAGGGAGACCGCGCGGCTGTGAGGACTGCCGGCCGCCGGCCGTGCGAGCGGGTCCCGGCGGCCGCGCCCGGCGTTTCGGTTCCCTGCGGAAGGAAGGTGGGTATCGCCATGATGGTGTGTTCCTCCAAGGAGATCGAGGGCACCGAGCGGCACGTCAGGGCCGCCTCCGGCACCTGGGAGAGCAGACGGATGGTGCTGGCCCGGGAACGGGTCGGTTTCTCCCTGCACGAGACGACGCTCTACGCCGGCACGCGGACCACGATGCGGTACGCCCACCACGTCGAGGCCGTGTTCTGCGTCGAGGGCGAGGCGGAACTGACCGACGAGGAGACCGGCGAGAAGCACTGGATCACGCCCGGGACGCTGTACCTGCTGGACGGCCACGAGCGGCACACCCTGCGGCCCCTGACCGACTTCCGGTGCGTGTGCGTCTTCAACCCGCCCCTGACCGGCCTGGAGGACCACGACGAGCACGGCTCCTACCCTCCCCCGGAACCGAACGCCTGGGAGGACCCCCGGCGGGCGGAGCCCGGGACCGACAAGGTGTGAGGACCACCATGACGACACTGCACCCCCACCGCCCGGCCACCGACCTGTACCCGACCCGCGGCAGCACCGAGGCGGTGCTCCCGCGCCGGGACCCCGTGGTGTGGTCCGCGCCCGGCACACCGGGCCCCCTGGGGCAGGCCGGACTGACGGAGTTCGAGCACACCGGTTTCACCACCGTCGACGCGCTGCTGGATCCCGAGGAGGTGGCCCTCCACCGCGCCGAGCTGGACAGACTGGTCCGGGATCCGGCCGTCCGCGCCGACGAGCGCGCCGTGGTCGAGCCCGCGTCGCAGGACATCCGCTCGGTGTTCGAGGTGCACCGGATCAGCGAGGTGTTCGCCTCGCTGGTGCGCGACGAACGTGTGGTGGGAACCGCCCGCCAGATCCTCGGCTCGGACGTCTACGTCCACCAGTCCCGCATCAACGTCAAACCCGGTTTCGGGGCGAGCGGCTTCTACTGGCATTCCGACTTCGAGACCTGGCACGCCGAGGACGGCCTGCCCCGCATGCGAGCGGTGTCGGTGTCGATCGCGCTCACCGACAACCACGCCACCAACGGAAGCCTCATGATCATCCCCGGGTCGCACCGGACCTTTCTGAGCTGCGCCGGTGAGACACCGCAGGACAACTACAAGAAGTCGCTGCGGATGCAGGTGGCGGGGACACCGTCGAACGAGGCGATCACCGCGATGTCCGCCCCGGACGGCATCCGCCTGATCACCGGCCGCGCCGGTTCGGCGACCTGGTTCGACTGCAACTGCATGCACGGCTCCGGCGACAACATCACCCCCTACCCGCGCAGCAACGTGTTCCTCGTGTTCAACAGCGTGGAGAACACGGCGGTGGAGCCCTTCGCGGCCCCGGCGCGCCGGCCCACGTTCGTCGGGGCACGGGATTTCACCCCCGTGCGGTGAAGCCCGCACACCTCAGGCACCTCGTGGGCGGGCGGCGGATGACCGCCGAGGCGGGGGGGGACACCGGGGGAACGCCCACACCGCCCGACGCGGCGGGGGCCAGGCCCGCCCCGCCGCGTTCGCCGGGACCGGCGGCACCGGGGAGCACGGAGCCCCGGTCGACGCGCGCGGCCGCGCCGCGCGAAAGGTCCGGGCCAGTCGGAGACACCATGACAGACGTTCGACACGACGAAGACCCCGCGCCCGCCGACCAGGCGCCGGCCGGCCCGCTGTACGTACCCGTCCGGCCCGCCCGCTGCTGCTACGTGACGTGCTTCTTCCGCACGCCCAGCGGGCGCCGTACGGCCGTCGCCTTCACCACGCCGGCACAACTGCTGGCGGCGCTCGGCCGGGACCAGCACTGGATACGGCTCTCCGCCGCCGCGCTGCGCTCCCTCTCCTCACCTCTGGGGTGCACCGCTCTGACCATCGACCCGCAGTCCTCCGTCCCGGCGGACGGCGCCGATCCTCCGCCGCCCGGACGCCGGTGAATGCAGGTCCGGGGCGCGGCGGGGCCGGTGACGGCCTCCCCGCGGCCGGACGGACCCCGCGGCCGGACGGGGTCCGTCCGGCCGCGGGGTCCGGCAGCGGCACCGGCGGCCCTACGCCGCCGGCCCGCCGACCGTCACCTACCGGCCGTAGGCCTGGGCGCGGGGCAGGGGTCCGACATCAGGGTGCCGGCCGGGGCGCAGGGCGGCGTGCCGCTGTCCGGGACCCGGGCCGCCCCGGGCGGCGAGCGCGTCGGCGACGGCGCCGGTGGCGAAGGCGTAGACGGCCTTGTGCAGCAGGTCCACGACGAGTTCGGCGCGGGGCCAGGTCTGCGGTGGGGCGCCGACGCCGGTCGCGTTCTCCAGGATCTGGTCGCTGGTGAGGCGGACGACGGCGAACTGCGCGGAGGCGGCCGGTCCGCGCAGCCCGGCGTGGGCCATCACCGAGCGCACCACGCCGAGGACGGCGGCCTGACCGAAGTGCATGGCCCAGTTGACGGCGACGGGCTGTTCGCCGGGGTGTTCGCGCAGGCCGGTGAGGCGTTGCAGGACCCGCGCGGGGACGTGGGAGTCGGGCCGGCCGGTGAGGGCTTGCTCGATCTTCTCCCCCAGGGTCATGACCGCCGCCCCGGCGGCGCCGGCGACGAGACCTTGCCGGATGGCCTGCTTGATCATGTGCGGGCGGCTCTTTCCCTGTCGCTCTCCGCGTCCGCCTGCCCGTCCCCCTGGCGCAGGCGCACCTCGACGTGGCCGTCGACGATACGGGTGTCGAAGGCCGGCTGGGGTGCCGTGGCGGGACCCCGTACGTTCCAGCCGTCGGAGAGCCGGAAGACGCTGCCGTGCCAGGGACACGTGACGCATCCGTCGGCGACCGTGCCCTCGGACAGCGGGCCCGCGAGGTGGCTGCACCGCTCGGCCAGGGCGTGGATGGTGCCGCCCGTCTCGCGCACCACGAGCAGCGGGACGTCGTCCACGCTGCGCCGCACGGGCCGGCCGGCCGGGAACTCGTCCACGCCTCCGACGCGGTGCCAGCCCTCGGTGACGACGTGCGGGACCTCCTCGGCGTGGTTGGCTCCGGAGGCCTGGCGGTAGGCCAGGTGGCCGCCCAGCGCGCCGCCGACGCCGGCCGCGGTCAGCCCCAGGAACCCCAGCGCCCGGCCGGCCCCCGTGCGGCCGGTGGTGCGGCAGGCGAGGGAGGCCGAGTAGAGGGCGAGGGCCGCCGTGTTGGACAGCGCGTGGACCAGTCCGACGCGCATCTGCTGCCGGTGCAGTTCCGCCCAGTCGACGGCTCCGGCGAGCGCGGCGGGCGCGGCGGCGGCCAGTCCGACGCCGATGAGCAGTCCCGCTTCCCGGGAGTGGCCGCGCCGCAGGTCGAGGACGGCCGCGGACAGCCAGCTCCCGATCGGCACCTGCACCATCAGCGGATGGACCGGGTGCCCCAGCCATCTGCCGTGCAGCAGGTCCCGGCCGCGGCCGAGCGGCAGGGCCCGCACCCCCGCGCGGAGTGTGTCGATCACCGGGTCGGTCCGCTGCTGACGCTCCAGGCGGTCCAGCAGCCGCAGGACCCGGTTCTGCCGCACGGGGCGGTGACGTGGTGTGACGTGGTTCATGGGCGGCGGGTCCCCACGCCGGGGCGTCGGCAAACGGACGGGGCTGCGTGCCGCCGCCGGCTGTCGAGCCCCGCCCGGCGCGCCGGGCCGCCCTCGGGCGGGGTCTCCCGCCGGAGGTGGCAGGCCGGGAGCGACTCGGGCGGCGCCACGGCGCCCGCCCCGGTAGTGCAGGGGGGCGGGCCCACGGCGGAGTGGCCGGCCGCTCCCCGGCCTGCCGACCGCGGAGCGGCCGGCCTGCGCCCCCTCACCGCCGGCCAGGGCCGGCAGCCGGTCGTGCGCGCCGTCGTCGACGGCGGCTCGGGCCCGGTGCTGCCTGCCTGACCCCGGATGCTCTGCTACCGGCCCGGCGCACCGCGCCGGCGACTGCGTCGCTGCCGCAGGGGCCGTGGTGCGCGCCCCCGGGCGGTGGTGCGGGGCGCGCTCGGCCCGAGCGGGTGGCGTCAGTTCGCGGCGGCGCAGGCGCGGCGGAGCTTGTAGAACCAGGACAGGTACTCGCTGTGCGTGTCCCGGCCCATGATCCTCAGCGTGGAGTCGTCCGAGTTCTCCATGGTGTAGAAGTTCGCGCTGCCCGTGTAGACCCGCGGAACGGTGTCGTCGTGGTAGAAGCCGTCCAGCATCATCAGCTTCGTGTGCGGCACGACGCCGTTGGTTCCGGCCGCCGGGATGCGGCAGGGCGTCGTCTGGATGTAGGGGTAGTCCGGGTTGCCGGAATGCGAGTTCAGGATGCTCCTGATGGTGGCGTCGATCTGGCGGCTCTCCACCGGCACGCTGTCGGGCTGCTCCAGGAAGACGATGTCGATCCAGCAGCCCTGGCCGCGCAGTTCGAGCAGCTTGCGCGCGATGGCCTCGCGCGATTTCTGGAATCCGGTGAGCGCCATCCGCACATCGGTCTGCCTGCGGACGCCGTCGGCGTCCTCGTAGGAGCACCTGACCAGATCCAGGATGTTGTACACGGGGTCGCCGCTCTCCCGCTTGCGCGGGTAGAACAGGGCCCGGTGCTCGGTCCCCTCGGGAGTGGCCCAGAAGTACCCCGGGTTGACGGCCTCGTGCCGGTTGAGCTGGAGGTCGCGGAAGTACTTCCGGTACCCGTCGTACGCCGCCGCGTCCGGGGTGCCGGGCGTCACGGTGAACGTGTAGGCGTCGTTGTACGAGTTGTACAGGTACCAGTCGGAGAGGTTCGACGAGGTCTGGAAGACCACGGCGGGATGGTCGACGCCGTCGACCCGCACCTTGGAGAACACGGCGAACTTGCTGTGCAGGTAGTTCTTGGCGATGCAGCCGCGCGCCAGCTCACCCGGATCCGGGTACTCGCAGTTCACCACCCAGGAGCCGGCGCTCTCGTCGGTGTACAGGGCCGTGCCGAGATGCTGGAAGACCACATCGTTGTCGCCGTCCTCCTGGCCGTCGAGGATCACCTTGACCTTGACACCGCGGGTGTGCGCGTCGATCAGGGCGGAGACGACGTCGCTGGAACGTTGGCCCGGCTTGAACTCGTGCATCGCCAGGTTGATCTCGCCGCCCGGCTGGGTGGCTTTGATCAACCGGATGAGCTGGTCCATCACCGCCGACTGCTGCGGGCTGGGCACGCCCTGGGTGCCGGAGCTGACGAGCGGGTCGTTGAAGACCGGGCCGTTCAGCAAGGGCGGACCCGTGACCTCCGCCGCGGCGTCCGGCTCGGCCCGTGCGGGCTGCCGGCCGCCCGCCAGCAGTACGGCGAGCAGCGACAGCGCCAGGGTCATCAGCATGACCGTTCTGCGCGGGGATGACGGCTGTCTTCGTAACACGTCCGTACGTCCTCTCTCACGGAGTGATGGGACGCGCAGGCTAGCCGAAACGGGCGCGGTCTCCACCGGACGGGGGCGATCCCCCGCCATGGCCCGGCCGCGCCTGGCCCTCGAACGCGGGGGCCGCGACCGGGTGGGTGCACGCCGGCGGCCGGAGCCCTGCCCGGCCGGGTCCGGTCACGGCCGGTCGCGTCCGGCCGGGTCCTGGCATGATCGGCACGTTGCCGGAGCAGCAGTGGGGAGACGCCGATGGACGTGACCGGGTCGGGGCATGCCTCGCGGGTTTCCGCTTACGCGGCCGTGAGGTCGCGGTTGGCGCTGTACAGCGACCGTCGGCTCCGCAGCGCGCTCGCGGCCGCCCCGGAGCTGGGATCCGGCATCGGCGGCAGGTCGGCGGAGATGGAGGTGGCGGACAGACGCGTCTTCGTCAAACGGGTGCCGCTGACGGACATCGAGTTGCGGCCGGAGCATGTGCGGTCGACCGCCAACCTCTTCGGCCTGCCCCTCTTCTACCAGTACGGGATGGGGTCGGCGGGGTTCGGCGCCTGGCGGGAACTGGCCGCGCACCTCATGACGACGGGCTGGGCGCTGGAGAACCGGTACGCGGGCTTCCCGCTCCTCTACCACTGGCGGGTACTGCCGGACACCCCGCCCACCGGCTTCACCGGCGAGTTCGGGGGCGTCGAGGGTGCCGTCGCCCATTGGGAGGGCTCCCCAGCCGTACGCCGCCGGCTGGAGGCCATCGGGAGGTCCTCCCACAGCCTGGTCCTCTTCCTGGAACACGTCCCCCACACGCTCGCCGCGTGGCTCGCCCGCCACCGTGCGGCGGCACGGCCCGAGCCCGCGGACGCATCGGTCTACCTGTGGGCGGAGGACGCGCTGGTGGAGGGCACGCGCTTCATGAGCGCGCACGGACTGGTCCACTTCGACGCGCACTTCGCCAATCTGCTGACCGATGGGCGGCAGGTGTACTTCGCCGACTTCGGTCTCGCGTCGAGCCGCGACTTCGAACTGTCGGCGGACGAGGACGCCTTCCTCTCCGACCACCTCGTCTACGACCGGTCCTACGCACCGTGCCACCTGCTGCGCCACCATCTGCCCGAGGGCGTACGGGGCGGCGCGGATCCCGGAGCGTTTCTGCGGGCATGGGCCGAGGGCCACCGGCCCGAGGGCGTTCCCCCCGGCCTCCGCGCCGTCATCGACCGTCATGCCCCGCACGCCGTGGTCCTGGACGACTTCCACCACCGGCTGCTCACGCGGAGCAAGCGCACCCCGTTCCCCGCGGCGCAGATCCGGCGGGCCCTGCCGGGCACGCCGGCGGCGGAGGTGTGAGTACCCGGAGCCGGCGGTCCGCGTCCGCCGCGGGGCCCGAGCAGGGGTGAGTACGGTCGTCCACGAGGTGTCCGGGGGGCGCGGGCGGCCGGTCGCCGCCGGCTGCGGAAGAGGCCGACGGTCCCCGGCGTGGTACGCCGGGGACCGTCGAGCCGCGGGTATCGCGGTCCTTGCCCGCCCCGTACGGCCGGGGGCCTTCACCCGTCCGCCGAGCGGGTCACGCCGGGGCGGACGCGCGGTGCCGGGACTCGCCCACCTCCAGGCGCGGCCAGTCCGCGAGGTCCCGCAGCAACTGCCGGTCGTGCGTGGCGACGACGACGGCGGCGCTGGTGGCCCGGATCGCCTCGGTCAGCTCGTCGACCAGTGCGGAGGACAGGTGGTTGGTCGGCTCGTCGAGCAGGATCAGCCCGGGCCGCCCGGCCAGTGCCAGGGCCAGGTCCAGGCGCCGCCGCTGCCCCTGCGACATCCGCCCGACGGGCGTGCGCATCGCCTCGGAGTCCAGCAGCCCGAGCGCCCCGAGCGGGACGGCCTCGGCGTCGCGGAGCACTCCGCGGGCCACCAGCCGCCCCACGTGGCGGGCATGCGCCTCACGGGCGGTGAGTGCGGGATCCTGCTCGGCGGTCTCCTGGGTGACCCGGACGATGCGTGCCCCCGGCGCCGTCCGGACGTGCCCGTCCGTGGGCCGCAGGGCACCGGCCAGCACCGCGAGCAGGGTGGACTTCCCGGCGCCGTTCGGGCCGGTGACGAGCAGCCGGTCGCCGCCGTCGAGGCTGAGGTCGACCGGGCCGGCCAGCCGCCCGCCGACCGCGACGCCGTGCGCCCGCACCTGCGGCGCGCCCGGCCGGACGCCCAGGTGCGGCCACCGCAGCACCGGCGGCGGCTCCGGCACGTCGATCCGGTGCGCTTCCAGCGCGTTGCGCTGCCGGTTCAGGGCCTGCACCACGCCCGGTACGCGGGACTGGCGCTGGTGCTTTCCGGTGCCCTTCTCCGGCCGCCAGCCGGTGGAGAGCCGGTCGCGGGCCTTCGCCACCGCCTCCTGCAACCGCCGGTGCTCGGCCTGCTGTTGTTCGTGGTCCTGCTCCCAGCGTTCCCGCTCCCGGCGCCGGGCGTCCTGCCAGGCGCCGTAGCCGCCGGCGTACAGGCGGGGCTTCCCGTCGCGCGTCGGGTCGAGGTCGAGGAACCGGTCGGTGACATCGCGCAGCAGCGCGCGGTCGTGGCTGACGACGGCGAGGCCGCCGTCGTGCTCGCGCAGACTGCGGGTCAGGAAGTCCAGTCCCCCGGCGTCGAGGTGGTTGGTCGGCTCGTCCAGCAGCAGGATGTCGTGCCGCGCGCCGAGCAGGCAGGCGAGCCGGACCCGGTAGCGCTGCCCGACCGACAGCGTCGTCAGGGGGCGCTCGCGGTCGGTGCAGGCGCCGAGGGCTTCCAGAGCGACATCGACGCGGCGTTCGGCGTCCCACGCGTCGAGCCGGGTGGCCGCGTCCAGCGCGGTGGCGTACCGCTCCTCGGCGCCGGGGGCGCCCTCGGCCAGGTCGAGGGTGGCCCTGTCCAGCGCGGCGAGGGCCGCGAGCGAGGCGGCCAGCGCCTCGGATGTCAGGGTGCCCACGGTCGCGCCGTCCCGCGTGGACAGTTCCTGGCGGGCCAGGCCGAGGGTGCCGGCCCGGTGCACGGTGCCCTCGTCGGGTGCGATCAGACCGGCCAGGACGTGCAGCAGGGTCGTCTTGCCGCGGCCGTTCTCGCCGACGACGGCGATCCGTGACCGGGCGGAGACGGTGACCGAGACGTCGTTCAGGAGACGCCGGTGTCCGCGGGTGACGGTGACGCCCTCGGCACGGAGGTGTGCGCCACCGCCCGCCTGGACGGGCGAGGAGAAGGGGGCATGAGGATCGGGGGTGAGGTTCAACGGATGCTCCGCAGCTCGCAGGGAGCCGGGCAGCGGAAAGCGGCCGCCCGGAAGGAACCGGGACGGCGAGCGCGGATTCAGCAGAGGGAAGGCGCCGCCGTCAGCGGGCGGACCGGACCTTCTGCGACCAGATACCTCGTGCCATGAGAGCCATGCTAGCAACGTTCGTACCCGTGTTCCCCCGGATTACCGCTCCCCCGCCGGCGCCCTCGTACGGGTGCCCGGCGGCTGCTCGCGGCAGCGCGGGCCGAGGGGACCCGTGTCTCGCGGCGCCGCGCGCGGGCCGAGGGGCCCGTGCCCACGCGGGGCGCCGTGCGCGCGGGCCGAGGCGCGCAGCCCGGCGGATCCGGCGGGCGGTCCGGCGCCGCGCCGGCGACGGCCGGCCGGTCCGCCGGTCGGCCGGCCGGTGCCCGGACCGTCATCGCTGCGGCGTCCGCCGTCCCGTCAGGCCCGGCGGGCCGGCATGCCGAACGGGTCCGGGCGCCGTAGCCTGACTGCGCGCTGCCCCGGCCGGACCGGGAGCGGACCCGTGGTCCGCATCCTTCACCCTCCCGGCCGTCCGGGGCAGCCGCGGCCGCCGTCGCGCAGCCTCATGTACGGGGCGAGCGGGCGCCGAAGCGCCCACGCCCGTACCGACGCCCCGTGCACCCGCCCAGGCGACCGCCTCGTCAGGTCCGCGCCGCCGCGAGGCCGCGGGCCACGTCCGCCGCGGTGTCTCCCGCGTGAACGGCCGGGTGCGGAATCTTCCGCCCAAAGAGGCACAACCATTCGGATGCCCTGCGGGTCACACCAGACAGGAGGAAACACCTCCAGGAGGGGAGAAGGGGGAAAAATGAGGTTCACTCGCTCGGTTCTGGCCGGCGCCGCACTGGCGGCCCTCTCGATGGGGGCCACGACCGCCCTGGCGGCGCCCGCCTCGGCGGCGGCCGACGCCACGCCGCAGGGGGCGTGCGGCAGCGGCTACAAGACCGTCAACTCGGCGCCCGTCGGCTCCCTGGGCACCGTCTACCTGACGTACAACTCCTCGAACGGCAAGAACTGCGTCGCGACCATCCGCAACACCCCGGGCACCGCCGTCGACATGTCCGCGTGGGTCTTCGTCCCGGACACGGAGGAGCAGGCCGAGGACTACGGGCGCTACACGTCCTACGCGGGACCGACCTACGTCTACGGCAAGGGCCACTGCGTCGACTGGGGCGGCGGCATCGGCAACGTGTACGTGCAGGTCTACGGCTCCAACTGCGCCACCCTGAAGGAGCACCGGGTCACCTTCACCCGCTGATCCACCGCCCGGCCGGGCGGCAGCGCGCGGGGCGCCGGCCCCCTCCCCGGAAACGGCCTCGGGGAGGGGGCCGGCGCGGGTGCGGTACCGGCTCGGCCGCTGCCCTCACGACGCCGGAGGCCGTCGCGTCGTGAACAGCCTCTTCCGCTCCAGCGCGGCGGCCTGCGCGGGCCGCGCGCGGACGACGAAGGCGTGGGCGGTGTCCACGGCGTACTGCCGTCCGCCCGCCTCGGACAGGACCAACCCCGGTATGGGGAACGGGTGTCGCCCGCCACGAAGGACGTGACCTCGCTGCCGGCGGACCGGGTGGCGAGCGGCACGACGCGCCGGGGGCGTGCCGTCCCGCCGCATGGCCCGTACGCGGGCTCCGTCGCGGGGGAACCAGCTCGCGGTGGTCTGCGTGAACCGCGCGCAGCCGCGC
The DNA here is from genome assembly GCF_011008945.1 of Streptomyces harenosi. Classification (GTDB taxonomy): domain Bacteria; phylum Actinomycetota; class Actinomycetes; order Streptomycetales; family Streptomycetaceae; genus Streptomyces; species Streptomyces harenosi. The sequence goes on along the minus strand of NZ_WYCT01000046.1, from coordinate 3,465 downwards.
CGATCGGCCGGGGAGCCCGGTGCGCCGGTTCCGCGGTCACCGTCACGGGCGTGGGGCGAGGCGCCACAGCGAGGTGGTCTCGGCGCTGCGGGCGGCGTGGAGCGGATCGGCCGTGTCCCCGGCCCGTGGGTGCCGTGGCCGGGTGTCGGTCTTCTCCACGACGTCCAGCCGCGCCTGCGCCAGGGCGTCGAGCAGGTCCTGCCGCGTTCTGAGGCCGAGGTGCTCGGCGAGGTCCGACAGGACGAGCCAGCCCTCCCCGCCCGGCCGGAGGTGGGCGGCGAGCCCGGTGAGGAAGCCACGGAGCATGGCGCTGCCCGGGTCGTAGACGCCCTGCTCGATCGGTGCCGTCGGACGGGCCGGGAGCCAGGGCGGGTTGCACACGACGAGATCGGCACGGCCCTCGGGGAACAGACAGGGGCCGGTCACCTCGACGCGGCCGGCCAGGCCCAGCCGGGCGGCGTTGTCCCTGGCGCAGGCCAGGGCGCGCGGGCTGATGTCGGTGGCCACGACACGGCCGGCGCCCCGCCGGGCCAGGACCGCGGCGAGCACGCCGGTCCCGGTGCCGAGGTCGAAGGCCGTGAGGCGGCCGGGCTGATTCCGCACCGCCGGCGGGAAGGGGGCGCGGGCGACCAGGTCGACGTACTCGCCCCGGACGGGTGAGAACACGCCGTAGTGGGGGTGGATCCGGGCGCCGAGCGCCGGGACGTCCACCCCCTTCGCCCGCCACTGGTGGGCACCGATCACCCCCAGCAGTTCCCTGAGGGAGACCACCGTCGGCCCCTGTGCCGGGCCGTACGCCTCATGGCAGGCGAGACGGACGTCCGGGGCTCTGCGCAGCCCCAGCGTGTAGTCCTCCCGCAGCAGTACCAGCACCTTGCCGAGGATGCGGGCGCGGTGCCCGCGGAAGCGGCGGTGGAGGTGGAAGGAGGCGGCGGGGTCGGCCCCGGGCGTGAACGGTTTGCGGTCGAGCCGGCGGCCGAGGGCCCGCAGCAGGCCGCGGGCGCCGTGGTAGTCGCCCTGCCAGAGCAGGGCCGTTCCCTCGCAGGCCAGGCGGTAGGCGTCGGCCGCCCTGGTCCGGTCGTCGGCGACGACGACTCGGCGCGGGGCGGGAGTGCCGTTCTCGGAATGCCAGCGGGCGGAACGGTGGACGGGGCCGTCGGCCCAGTGGATGGTGGGCACCGGGTGCTCCTCGTGTGCGAAGGTGCGGACATGCGGGGTCCGAGGGCACTTCGACGAGGGCAGAGCAGACCGGCGCCCGGCGACCGGCCGGGCGTGGACCGGTGAGGCAGGCGGCGCTGTTACCGCACCCGCGTCGAAGCGCGAGAGCGGGTATCGCCCAGAACCATGCCCAGCACCACGGCCGACTCCTTCGCACAGAGGTTGCTCGTCGGCAGTATTCCACGAGGGCGTCGCGCGGCCCGGCGCGGGCCGGACACCTTCGCGGGCGGACGGCCGGCGAAGGCGGCCGTCCGCCCGCGAAGGTGCGGCGCGTCAGGATCCCGGGCGGCCGGCGGTGAACCTCCTGCGCCAGGCCAGCGACACGTACACGAGTCCCACCAGGACGGGGACCTCGATGAGCGGTCCGACGACCCCGGACAGGGCCTGCCCGGAGGTGACGCCGAACGTGGCGATGGCGACGGCGATGGCCAGCTCGAAGTTGTTGCCGGCCGCGGTGAAGGCGAGGGTGGCGGTCCGGTCGTAGGTGAGCCCGATCGCCTTGCCGAGCGCGAACGCGCCGAACCACATCAGGGCGAAGTACGCCAGCAGCGGCAGCGCGATCCGGGCGACGTCCAGCGGCCGCGAGGTGATGGTCCCGCCCTGCAGGGCGAACAGGACGACGATGGTGAACAGCAGTCCGTACAGCGCCCACGGCCCGATCCTCGGCAGGAACCGGCTCTCGTACCCGGCGCGGCCCAGCCTGCGCTCGCCGAACCGGCGGGTGAGGAAACCGGCGACGAGCGGGACGCCGAGGAAGACGGCCACGTTCAGGGCGATCTCCACCATCGAGATGTCGAGCCGCTCGCCGTCGCCCAGGCCCAGCCGGCCGGGGAGCAGGTCGAGGTAGAACCAGCCGAGCAGGCCGAACGCGAGGACCTGGAAGACCGAGTTGAGGGCGACCAGGACGGCGGCGGCCTCGCGGTCGCCGCAGGCGAGGTCGTTCCAGATGACGACCATGGCGATGCAGCGGGCCAGCCCCACAATGATCAGGCCGGTGCGGTACTCGGGCAGGTCGGGCAGGAAGATCCAGGCCAGCGCGAACATCACGGCCGGACCCAGGACCCAGTTGACGGCCAGGGACGAGATCATCAGTTTCCGGTCGCCGGTGACGGCGTCGAGCCGGTCGTAGCGGACCTTCGCCAGCACCGGGTACATCATGACCAGCAGGCCGAGGGCGATCGGCAGCGAGATGCCGCCGACCTCGACCGAGGCGAGGGCGTCGTCCAGGCCGGGGACGAGCCGCCCGAGCCCCAGGCCGAACGTCATCGCGGCGAGGATCCACACCGCCAGGTAGCGGTCGAGGGTGGAGAGCCCGGCGGTGACCGAGGACTGCGCGGCCGGCGTCGTCGCGGGGCCGGCGGGTGGGGCGGCGGTCACGGGCAGGCCCTCTTCTTCCCCGCTGCGGTGCGGGCGGTCTCGGCCAGGGCGGCGAACTGCCCGGACAGGCCGGCGAGAACCTCGGGCCTGAGCCGGTAGTAGGTGAAGCGGCCGCAGGGTTCGGTCTCCACCAGGCCCGCCTCGCGCAGGACCTTCATGTGGTTGGAGAGATTGGTCTGCCTGGCCCCGGTCTCCTCCACCAGGTGCGTGGTGCACAGCGTCTCGCGCGCCAGCAGGGTCACGATCTTCCACCGGAGGGGATCCCCCAGCACCCGGAACACATCAGGTTCGACTGAAGTCAGCATGCGCTGATATTGTCACATCACCCTCGGCTGATACCAGCGAGTGCTGATACCGGTGGCGGCGGTGCCGCCGCGAGAGAAGGAGCCCCGTCCCTCATGCCCGACGCTCCCCCGAGGAAGCCGTCCGTGCTGTTCGTGTGCGTCCACAACGCCGGCCGCTCCCAGATGGCCGCCGCCTGGCTCACCCATCTGGCCGGGGACCGGGTCGAGGTGCGCTCGGCCGGCTCCGCCCCCGCCGCGCGGGTCAACCCGGCCGTCGTCGAGGCGATGCGCGAGGTCGGCGTCGACATCTCCGCCGAGGTCCCCAAGGTCCTCACCGTGGAGGCGGTACGGGAGTCGGACGTCTGCGTCACCATGGGCTGCGGCGACGCCTGCCCGGTCTTCCCCGGCAAGCGCTACCTGGACTGGCGCCTGGACGACCCGGCGGGCCGGGGCGTGGCGGCCGTGCGCCCCGTCCGGGACCGCATCAGGGCACACGTGGAGAGCCTGATCGCCGAGATCGCGCCGGGGGAACCGGAACGGACCGGGTGAGGGCGAACCCTTCCTCCGGCGCGCCCGCCCCCGCGGC